>NZ_JBEKVH010000173.1:0-7349 GCF_049514155.1 Roseiarcus sp.
TGCGAATTACGTGGTATCCAACCCCGGCAAAATCATCGCGGAATATGCGGAGACCAGGAGCGGGACGAAGCGTCACCGCCCGAAGTTAGCGGAAGCCGCGCAAGTTTGCCGAATTTTCGGAGCCGTGCTGCTGATCGCGCGCCTCGATCGGCTGGCCCGCAACGTCGCGACGATCGCGCAGCTGATGGACAGCAAGGTCGATTTTGTGGCGATCGACTTTCCGCATGCGACCCGGTTCACGCTTCATATCCTCGCGGCGATCGCCGAGCACGAGTCCCGGTTGATCTCCGAGCGCGTGAAGCTGGCCCAAGCGGCCGCCAGGGCGCGCGGGCAGACGTGGTCGCACGGAAGACCACACCGGACGTTTCCGCCCGGATGTGGAGCGGAAAGCGGCCGCGTGCGGCATGCTCGATCGCAGATGCGCATCAAGGACCTGGCCCCCCTCGTCTGGAAAGGGATCGCCGAAGGAAAGTCGTACGCGATGATCGCCAACGAATTCAATCGGCGCGGAATTCGACCGGCGATGAAAGCGCAGTGGCAGCAAGGCTCGATCGGAAACATCGCCAGGGCGACGCGCGACGCCTTCGCCGCAACAGCCAAGAACCGCTTGTTCAGTCCCCCAGGACTGCGGCGGACGAAGATGCTCGACCGCCTCGAAAAGTTCGGGCCGCTGTTGCTCGAATGGAAGACCCTGGGAATGAACTACAGCGCGATGGCGCGCGAACTCGATCGCCTCGGTTATGCCGCGCCCTATGGCCGAGGCTGGGGGCCCGTCTCGACATGGCGATACCTAAAGCGGGCGATTGCCGTCGCAACGGCGAGTGTGCCGTATGAGGCCAGCTCATGAACGAGCAGCCTCTGGTCGGCTACTATCGCGTTTCGACGGCGCAGCAGGGAAAGTCGGGGCTCGGTCTGGAAGGTCAGCGGCTTGCGGTCCGTCGCTACGTCGAAGCCTGTCCCGGGGAGCTGATTGGCGAATTCACCGATGTCATGAGCGGTCGGCGGGATGATCGGCCGCGGTTCCAACAGGCGCTCTGGCATTGCCGCGTTTATGGAGCGAAGCTGGTGGTGGCGCACCTAGACCGAATGTCGCGCAGCTTGTCCCTGATCGTCGGCCTGATGGAAAGCGGCGTCGATTTCGTCGCCGTGAATATGCCGTACGCGAACCGTTTCACGATCCATATCTTCGCGGCCGTGGCCGAATACGAGGTGAGCCTAATGTCGGAGCGCCACAAGGCCGCTATTGCGGCAACGAAGGCGCGCGGCAAGACATTCGGGAACTCCCGCTCGAAGAACTTTCGGCCGTCGCTGGAATCGATAAGAGCGGTATGTCGAGAGAATCGGGAGCGGGCAACCGGCCGGGCCCGCGAGTTTGCGCCGCTACTCTGCGCGCTGCGCGATCAAGGCGCGACGCTCGAAGGCATCGCCGAGCAGCTGACGCTCATGGGTATTGCGACTCCCCGTCACGCGCAAAGGTGGAATGGCGACACTGTTCGAATGATGTTTGAGCGCGCTGGCGAAACGAAACCGAAATCAGGTCAGGGCCGGTGGCGTGACGGGACGGGACGGCTCGTGAACCCACAGATTCCGTTGTTCCTTGGCACTATGAACGGCCTGCATCTCTGACGCCTTCCCCCGTCGCTTTGTGGGCATGATGGCGAGAAGTGAACAAGCGTCGAAGATTGGCCAAACGAAGCAAAACCAATCAAAAGGACGCGACGTCGATCGGCGCTCCCGTGCGTTGAAAACATTGAACGTGGAGGGCATCAGACGGCGAAGCCGAATCACATCCGGAGCCAGCGCCGAACCACAACAGTCCGCTCCGATAATTTGATCTCTCGAAGCCCCCATTCCGCTCTCGGCCATGAATTGCTAATCGCCGTCGGCGGCTTCGCGCCCATTGGGGCTAGTCGCGGTCAACGCGGCAGTTCTCAATTGCGGCCGCGACGCCGGTGACGGGTTTCCTACGACATGAATTGTCAGTCTGCACTGAACTGGCCCCGCCATAGGCGGCATCCAATACATTGATGCGTCGCAGGAATTGGCCGCGGCGTGACGGACCTGTGATCGCCCTTGAATCCGCGAGCCAACGCCGAGAATGGAACGTCAGGCTGTCGCGCCCCAAGCGATCTTTCCGAGGATTGCCTCAACTGCCTTCGCGCCTGCCTCTGTTTGCGCGATCGTGAGTGGAGCCTCACCGAGAAGTTCAGCAAGGGGGTGACGAAGCCAACGATGCGCCTTCTCCTTATCCGCGAACGTGTCCTCAGCTAGGGTTTGAATTCGCAGGAGTCGCTCGGCTTCGCAAGGCCCGCTCCGGGTCACAGACAACGTGATCTTCTCCTTCAGCTCGGCAATCTGCCGCAAGTATCGTCGGCATGTTGCCGCATGGCAAGCAGGCAGATGAGGCGCATTGTTGCGCAAGCTTCAGGCTAAGTTGGTCGATTAGATGCGCGCGAGACGATCGCGTCCCATAGATGCGAATTGTGAGACGCACGCGCAATTGATCATCAGCGATGACGCCATGCCGACCGAACTTCACGACCACTTGGGTCGAACGCGCCGCTACGTCGCCTACTATCGGATGTCGACGGGACGCCTAGATCAGTTCGCGTTCGGCTTCGACGCCCAGCGCGCTGACGTCTTGCGATACGTATCAGCCAATTCTGGACAACTCGTCGCCGAATTCTCGGAGACAGTGAGCGGACGGAAAGTCGATCGGCCAGAACTCGGTCAGGCTCTGTACCTCTGCAGGCTTTTCCATGCTGTCTTGGTCGTTGCTCACCTCGATCGACTCGCCCGAAACGTTCACATGATCAGCCGGCTCATGGAGGCCGGAGTTGAATTCGTTGCGGTCGATTTTCCGCAGGCCGATAAGTTTACCCTTCACGTACTGGCGGCCATCGCCGAATACGAGTCGCAGTTGATCTCGGATCGAGTCAAGGCGGCCTATGCCTCGGCGCGAAACCGAGGCGTGTCGTTGGGGCCCCGCATCAAGAACCCGAACCCAAAACTGGGGCCGGGCGCCGCGGAAATCAGCGCTCGAAATCGGCGCGCTCGTAAGGAGGCACGCGCGCACGACCTCGGGCCGCTCATTTGGAAGGCTAGGGCCGCAGGCAAAAGCAATCGAATGATCGCCGAAGAATTCAATCAAACCGGCGTGCGACGTCGCGGTGCTGTGCCGTGGAACAGTGAGTCAATTTGGACTGTCGCAAGTCAGTCCTATCAAGAGTTCGGTGCGCCTCTCGGACTGCCGCCGCCGACAAATCAGCGAGAAACAATGTCTGCGATAATAAGAGACATCGGTCCGCGCTTGGTCGCGTGGAGACGACAGGGGATGTCGTTCGCGACCATGGCTTCTGAGTTAAATGCCCTTGGCTGTCCCACACCCCGCGGGGGAATTTGGTGGGCCAAAACCGTCAGGCCGTATTTTCGCAGGATTCCGCCCCACTCGCTTCCTGGCAGGGCTCCGAAGGAGACAGCATGAACGATCAACCGCTCGTGGCCTACTATCGGGTATCGACCCGAATGCAGAAAAAGTCTGGCCTCGGGCTCGATGCGCAGCGGATTTCGGTTCGCAACTATATCAAATCGCATCCCGGCAAACTGATCGCAGAATTGACCGAGGTGGAGAGCGGTCTGAAGTGCGATCGCCCTGTGATCCAGGAGGCGCTGTGGTACTGCCGGGTCTACGGCGCAATGCTTGTCGTGGCGAAGCTCGACAGGTTAGCGCGCAGTACCGCCCTGATTGCGGCGTTGATGGAAAGTGGCGTCGATTTTGTCACTGCCGATGTGCCCATGGCGAACCGCTTCACCCTCCACATTCTTGCGGCAGTGGCCGAATATGAAGCCCGGCTGATCTCGGAACGCACGAAGGCGGCTTTTGCCGCCGCCAAGGCAAGAGGGACTCCATTACGCAGCTATCCGCGCGGCGGTCCGCCGGTCCCAGAAGCCACATTGAAAGCCGCAACCCGTGCGCGGCATGAGCGATCAATTGCTCGCGCGCGCCAGTACGCGCCATTGTTCTGCGCGCTGCGCGACCGCGGCGAGACGCTCGCTGGGATAGCGGCTCATCTCGCGTTGATGGGCATAGAGCCAATCAATCACGGCCGAACGTGGTATCCCAGCGTGATAAAGAAGATATTTCGAATCGTTGGAGAACCGCCGCCAAAACCTCGCCGGGGTTACCGCCCAGATCAACGGGGCATGCAATCCCCACCGCTATTGCCGCACCTCACAGGCTCTTTTGACGAACTCAGAACTGAAAGGCAGTTCCAAGTTCCGCCGATCAGGTCGACTGAAGGCATGATTGCGACCTCTAGATGATAACGCGCAAAATTCGGTTTCCACTTCTTGCGGCCATTGCGTTTGCGTCATCATCTGGCATGGCGGCTACGCAGTGGACATTTTGCGTCGCTTCGCACGCTGGAGCGAAGGACGTTTGGATGACGCAGGTCTTTTCTGCCTACGCGCGACGCGAAGTCGTTGAAAGCGAATTGGAGGCATTCCTGAAGCGGGAAAGCCTTTCCGGCTTCGTTGCACAATGCCCGCAGCCCTCGCCTAACAAGGTCGCGGTGGTCAATGCTCAAACGACGGCGATCGAGTTCAATCGGAAGCTTGGCGCGGTTATGCATGAGTTGCGAGAGAAGGAATTTCCGCCACACCAATAGCGCTTCGGATATGCGGTCGAGCGCGTCGGCTGCGGCGCAAAGCTACCTTGCAACCATGTCGTCGAGATCGGGCGGGAGACTAATACCAAAGGCCCTCATTTGTGACCGACGTGGGCCCAATCGCGCATACCGATCGAGGTGATGAGCGCCGGTTGGGCGGTGAGCCTGTTCCAGGCTTCGCAGGCGGCGTCGATGATGTCGTCGTAGGTCTCGAAGACACGGTTGGAGAGCCAATTCTGGCGCAGATATTGCCAGACGTTCTCGACCGGGTTGAGCTCCGGCGAGCGCGAGGGCAGCCAAATCGGCGTGACGTTGGTCGGCATTCTCAGCTCGGGCGTCGTGTGCCAGCCGGCGCGGTCGAAGATGAGAACGGCCTGCGCGCCGGGAGCAACCTTGGCCGCGATCTCGTCGAGATGGAGTTGCATCATCTCAGTGTCGGCGAAGGGCAGCGCCAGCGCTGCGCCCTCGCCCCGAGCGGGGCAGATCGCGCCGAAGAGATAGGCGTTCTCATAGCGCTGATCGGCGGGCTGGCGGGGCCGCGTTCCGCGCCGCGCCCATTACCTGACAAGGCCGTTCTTCTGGCCGATGCGCGCTTCGTCTTGGAACCAGATTTCGATCGGCGTTCCTTCGGGCAAGTCCCGCAGATGCGCGCTCAGGACCTCGGCGAAGTTTATGGGATGGCCCGCCCCTCCTTCCGACGGGATAGTCTCGCCGGGGGTTCAGAAGGAGGAAGGGGTCATGGAAGTTTCCGTTCTCGGCATCGATCTTGGCAAGAACATTTGCAGCGTCGTCGGCCTCGACGCCACGGGCGCAGTCGTTTTACGGCGGCGCGCGAAACGCGAAACGCTGATCGCATTGGCGGCTAGGCTTCGACCTTGCGTGGTGGCGATGGAAGCATGCTGCGGGGCCCATTACCTCGGCCGCGTCTTCGCCGATCATGGGCACGATGTCCGCCTGATGTCGCCCGAATACGTTCGGCCCTACATCAAGGCGCAAAAGAACGACGACCGCGACGCCGAAGGGATCGCTGAAGCGGCGACGCGTCCGACGATGCGGTTTGTCGAGTTGAAGAGCCAGGAGCAGCTCGACATGCAGACGCTGCACCGGTCCAGGGATCGCTTGGTCGGCGAGCGGACCGCCCTGATCAACCAGCTGCGCGCCATCCTGCTCGAACGCGGGATCATCGCGCCCCAGGGCAAGCGAAAACTGGAGCAATTCCTCGTCGGTCTGATGGACGAACAGGGCGGAGCGGGACTGAGCCCGAGGATGATCATGCTGGTCGCCGACGCACGGGCGCAATGGACGGAACTCGATCGACGGATCGCCGCCTTTGACGCCGAATTCATTCGCTGGGTCAAAGAGAACGAGGATGCTCGGCGATTGACGACCATACCGGGCGTCGGCCCGACCATTGCGTCGGCCTTGATCGCCGCCATCGGCAAGGCCGAGACATTCGAGCACGGTCGCGACCTGGCGGCATGGCTGGGTCTGGTTCCCCGTCAACGGACGACCGGCGGCAAGCCGCGGCTGATGGGCATCAGCAAGCGGGGCAACAAGTATCTTCGGAAACTGTTGATCCATGGAGCGCGCGCGGCTTTGCCCCATGTGGCGGAGCGCGACACGTCTCTGGGGCGATGGGCCAAGGGGCTGCTCGCCCGGGTCCATCCCAATGTCGCCGTTGTCGCGCTCGCCGACAAGCTGGCGCGCATTTGCTGGGCCGTGCTGCGCAGCCGGCAGGGTTTTTCCGCCAAGGGGGCTCCCGTGACGGCATGACTATCGGTCGCGGCGCGCAATCGACGCGCTGACGGGCTGACGATGTTTGCGAGCGGTGGAAGCGAGATGGCCTCACAGTCGAACGGCGTTCTGGAAACCTGATTCAAAAAATGGCGCTCGACGCCGCGAATTTTATGAGGACCGGGACGCGCGTATCTCCATCTTGGCCGGGGACATCAGCCCGAGGCCGGATACGTTGAAGCAGACTGAAAGAGGCGCACTCGACAAAACCACTTGCAGACGGGGCGGGCCATACGTTTTTTGAAAGCCGCGACGATCCGCTCGTCTTGCTTGGGATGGCGAGGGCGCGCGCTGATATGCGAGAAGCCGAGCGCCTTGAGAAGCTTGCCGACGCTCCGCTCGTGATACGCGACGCCGAAGCGTCGGGCGATCGCCGCCTTCAGGTCGACACGACGCCAGCGTACGACGCCGTCCGTCTTCGGGTCCGGCCCGGTCTCGACGATCTGCGAGAACTCGGCCAATTGCGCCGGCGTGAGCCGCGGCTTCGGGCCTTCGCTGCGATGATCGAGGAGCCCCCGCGGCCCTTCGGCATTGAAACGATGCACCCAATCGCGCAGCGTCTGGCGGTCCATGCCGCCCATCTTCGCCGCCTCAGCCCGATCCTTCCCCTCGCACACCGCCGCCAGCGACAGCAATCGCCGACTTTGGTTGGCGTCCTTCGACCGTTTGGCGCGTTGTCGCAACTCCGCCGCCGAATAGTCCTCCCGAAGCTTCACTGCAGCAGGCATGGCCACATCCTCCATGCCGTCTTGAATCAGCGATCAAGCGATTCGGGAATCTAGAGGCTTCTGTGAGGTCCGCGGCGCGAAATTGCGCGCGCTCCGGGAGCGGACCTCATTGAAGCCGGATTGAACGAAGGCGCGGGGAGGTTAGCGCTGGCGGCGCTAT
>NZ_JBEKVH010000174.1:0-7338 GCF_049514155.1 Roseiarcus sp.
GCGCGAACCGGAGAACCTGCTGTTCGGCTACTGGGAATATCACGGCGAGGATTGGGCGAAGGACGCAGCCAAGATGGCGGCCGACCAGCGCACCCAGGAATGGTGGGCGGTCACCATGCCGATGCAGCAGCCGCTCGCGTCGCGCAAGAGCGACGAATGGTGGGCGGGGGCGGAAGAAGTCTTTCACCTCGATTGACCCCGTTGCAAGATCAAGACGAACTGCCGCCGAGGATCTTGTGACATTCGTCCCTGCCTCCCTCCGCCAGGCCTGGCCGTCGCCCACGCGTCCGCGCCCCATCGTCACCATCGGCGCCGGTTCGATCGTCGCCGACGCGCATTTCCCCGCCTATCGCAAGGCGGGCTACGAAATCGCTGGCCTGTTCGATCTCGACACAGCGCGCGCCAGAGCCGTCGCCGAAAAGTTTGGCGGGTTGCGCGTATTCGCTTCGCTCGACGAGGCGCTGGCGACGCCTGGGGTGATTTTCGATCTCGCAACGCCGCCTGCGGCGCATAAGTCGGTGCTCGAGCGCCTGCCGATCGGCGCCGCGGCGTTGGTGCAGAAGCCGATGGGATCGGACCTCGACGCGGCCACCGCGATCCTCCAAGTCTGCCGCGAACGCCGACTGATAGCGGCGATCAATTTCCAGTTGCGCTTCGCGCCGATGATGCTGGCGGTCAGGGATGCGCTCGATCGCGGCCTGCTCGGCCGGCTCATCGACGTCGAACTTCACTTGGCGGTTGATACGCCCTGGAGACTGTTCGCATTCCTCAAGGCCCAGCCTCGCGTCGAGATAACAGTACATTCGATTCATTACCTCGACCTCATTCGCGGCTTCCTCGGCGACCCGAAGGGTGTTCACGCCAAGACGATCGGCCACCCAGCTTCCGACATGGCGCAAACGCGCACGACGGCGATCCTCGACTATGGCGACGAAGTGCGCGTGGCGATGTCGATCAATCACGACCATGCTTTCGGCCGCCGCAACCAAGTCGCCGAGTTTCGCTTCGACGGCGCCGAGGGCGCGGCTTACGTTAAGCTTGGCCTGCTGCTCGGCTATCCCCGCGGCGAGCCGGACGAACTGTGGATTCGCGCCAAGAGCGAGACAGACTGGGCCCAGGTCCCTTTGCACGGCGCCTGGTTCCCCGACGCCTTCGTCGGCCGCATGGCCAATTTGCAGCGGTTCGTTGCGGGCGAGGACAAGGACTTGATCGCTTCGGTCGAGGACGCATGGAAGACGATGGCGCTGGTCGAGGCCGCTTTCGAGTCGAATGCGCGGCCGGCGACACCGCTCCGGCCGCGGCCGTGATGCTCAACCACCAAGCGACGCGCGAAACATCGTGCCCCCCAATCGCGATCGAGAGCATGTTGCCTTTGAGTCGAATCATTTCGGTCGTCATCGCAAGCAAAAGCGAAGCGATCCAGACTTGGGGATTGCGGCTGCGGCTTCGTCTGGATCGCTTCGCTGTCGCTCGCGATGACAATCGGAATTGCGCCAACCTGAAGACAACTTGCTCTAATATTCTTGTTGGCTACACGTAGGGATTGATCAAATGCTGTCGCGGTC
Source organism: Roseiarcus sp. (assembly GCF_049514155.1). Taxonomy (GTDB): domain Bacteria; phylum Pseudomonadota; class Alphaproteobacteria; order Rhizobiales; family Beijerinckiaceae; genus Roseiarcus. The sequence goes on from NZ_JBEKVH010000174.1 coordinate 1,566, forward strand.
GTTGGGCGCGATCCCACTGGAGACTACGGTGCTCGGTTTTGGCACCAGCGCGATTGGGGGACTGTATCGTGCCGTCTCTCGTGACGCGGCGTTCGAAACGATGGAGGCCGCTTGGAATGCCGGTATCCGCTATTTCGACACTGCGCCATTTTATGGTTTCGGCCTTTCGGAGCGGCGAGTTGGAGATTTTCTCCGCGGCCGCAACGATTACGTCCTTTCGACGAAAGTCGGCAAGCTCTTGTCCCCAGTTCCTGAGAGCGAAATCCCGAATTACGGCTTCGTTGATCCCCTTTCGTTTAAGGTCGACTACGACTATCGCTACGACGCGATTATGAGGTCTTATGAATTCAGTTTGGCTCGGTTGGGCCTGCCACGAATCGACATCCTCTATGTGCACGATCTCGAAATTCGCAGTCTCGGCGCCGAAGCGTATAAGAAACACTTCCGTGACTTCATGGACGGTGGGATTAGGGCCCTCGAAGAGTTGAAGAGGGGTGGCTCGATTACCGCCATCGGTCTTGGGTGCAACGACGTTGACGCGTGTCTCGACGTGCTGTCGCGCGCGCCGCTCGACTGCCTGTTGCTCGCCGGTCGCTACACGTTGCTTGATCGATCGGCTGCCGCTCGCCTGTTACCGATGTGCGTGAAGAGTCGAGTCGCTCTTGTCGTCGGCGGTGCATTCAATTCGGGAATCTTGGCGACGGGGCCGACTCTCGATGCTCGCTTCGACTATTCCACTCCGTCAAAAGACATAATTGAACGCGTTCGCTGTATGCAAGCGACTGCTGAGGACGTTGGAATCTCATTGGCAGCAGCGGCGCTCCAATTCCCATTGCTTCAGCCGAACGTCGCATCAGTTCTGATCGGGACCGCAAAGCCATTAAACATCATACGCGACGTCGCGCTACTGCACACGCAAGTTCCTTCGTCAATTTGGCCGCGTTTCGAAAGCTTCGCGCTTAGCGCGAAACCCTCGGCGACCTCACACTATCGGACAGCGCTGCCGATCGAGGGCCCCACTGGCTCGACTTGATCGACCGTGTGAATTCGGTTCATGATCGCCTTGCTCACCGTTTCGTAGATATGGTCGTTGGCGACCTCGCCGATGATGCGGAAGTCGCGCATTACGAGGATGCGGTCGGCGAGCGTGATCATCTCCGCCATATCGCTGGAAATGAGGAGGACGGAAACACCCTCGCGAGCGATCTCACCGATCAATTCATGAAGATGAGTTTTCGTCTTGATGTCGATGCCCACCGTGGGCTCATCGATGATGAGGATTTCCGCCTCGGCCGCTAGCCATTTGGCGATCGAGACCTTTTGCTGGTTGCCCCCCGAGAGATTGCGAACGGGTTGTCCAAGAGATGGCGTGCGAACTTCCAACCGCCCGACGAGGGGCGCGACCGCTCTTGCTTCTCGGCGCCGACTGATCAGACCGAGAGCGCCTCCTAGGCGATCCCAAATGGTGATGGCGATATTCTTACTGACCGAATGCATGAGGATCAGGCCCTCCTGCTTGCGGTCTTCGCTGACGTAGCCGAGGCGAAATCTCGTCAATGCGTCGTGCATGTCGCGGACACGCACCGACTGCCCGCGGATTAGCAGATCGCCTGCGGTGATCTTACCCGCGCCGAGGATCGCGTGAGCCAATTCGCTGCGGCCCGCGCCGACAAGACCGTATAGGCCGAGGATCTCGCCGCGATACAAAGCGAGATCAATCCCTTTATGCCCGAGCGACGTGCAAAGCTTTCTCGTCTCAAGTGGGATCGCGGTGGTGTCGACAATTCGCTCGCCAATTTGCGCTACTCGCTCCTCTCGCCCAATCATCAAAGAGACGAGCTTTTGACGCGTCATTTGCGCGATTGGCACGCCCGTCGCCACGTTTTTGCCGTCGCGCAGAACTGTTACGCGATCGGCGATTGCGAAAACTTCCTCTAATTTATGGCTAACGAAGGCGATCGCGACACCTTCGCCGCACAACTGCCTCAACAGCTTGAAAAAGGCGGCGCTCTCATGTCCGGTGATCGAGGCGGTCGGTTCGTCGAGCACCAAAATTTTGGCTTCCAGGGACAACGCTTTGGCGATCTCGACAATCTGCATTTGCGCAACAGAGAGAGAGCGCACCTCGGAGCGCGGGTCGATATTGCGGTCGAGCAGATCGAGGTAGCGGCGGGCCTGCTGCCCAACGGCAGTATAGTCGACGAGACCATTCTTGGTGGGCAACCGCTCGAGCAGAATGTTCTCTCCTACGGAGAAGCGCGGGATCAGATTTCTCTCCTGGTGGACGACCGCAATGCCGGCTGCGAGCGCATCGCGCGGCGAATTGAATGCAACCGGCCTGCCATCAAGCAGCACATTCCCAGAGTCCGGGCGGAACACTCCGGTGATGATTTTGATCAGGGTTGATTTCCCAGCGCCGTTCTCGCCCATGAGGGCGTGAATTTCTCCAGCCTTCAGATCGACCGAGACGCCGTCGAGCGCCAACACGCCAGGGAACGATTTGGCGACCGACTCGACTGCTAAGTTCATTTCAATCTGCCCCGCTGTTGATCGCTCGCCAGCGATTCAAACCGACCGCGGCGAGTATCAGGACGCCGAGCGAGAATTGAACCCAGTAAGGATCGACCTTGGCCAGCACCATGCCGTTTTCGATAAGTCCGATGAGAAGGACCGCGAACATCGTGCCGAGCACCGAGACATATCCACCAGTCAATGCGGCGCCCCCGATGATCGGCGCGGCGAAGGAAAGGAGCAGCCAATCCGAACCGATGGTGGGCTGGGCCGATCCCAGCTGCGCAACCGCGAGCACAGCGGCGCCCGCTGCCAGCAGGCCGGACAAACAGTGGGCGGAGACGACCACCCATTCGCTCGAAATCCCGGAAAGTTCGGCCGCGTTGGGATTGCCGCCGTAGGCGAGCAATCGCCGTCCTGCCGCTGTCCTGGCGAAGAACACGCCGAGCAGCGCCGCGACGATCAGCGGGGCCACGATGAGGTAGGGAAATGGGCCGAAATGTCCACTGCCGAAAGCCGTCAGCGCCGGCGGCATCTCGTAGAATGGAATCGCTCCGGTGATGCCGAAATTAATCCCAGTGAACGCGGACCCGGTTGCGAGCGTAATGATGAAGGCGTTTATGCCTGTGCGGACAGTCAGCACGCCGTTGATCAGCCCTCCCACGGCGCCGATCGTCACCGCAAGCGGCACGGCCAAGGCTATCGGGATGCCGAAGACTTCCATTGCGCCACCGAGTACGACAGCGGCCAACCCGCCGATGGCGCCGACGGCGACGTTCATTTGGCCGACGCCGAGTGTAATCATTTGCGCGAACGCGACGAGCAATCCGACGCAGAGGCTGCGCAGCATGACATAGAGGTTGAATGTGGTGAGAAAATTCGGCGCGATGAACGCAAGCGCGCTGGCGCCAATGAAGATAGCAGCTACAAGACCTGACCATTCGATGAGGAGAAGACGGCGGAACACCTTCATTGCCGAACACTCCCGTGACGCTCAGCGTAGAGTGCGCGATATCGGTCAACGAGAACTGCAAGGAGGAGGATCACGCCGAGGTAGAATTGCAGCCAGAAATTTCCGATCTGCAGCACGAGAAGGCCGCTGCGAATGGTTGTCACAAGCAGGGCGCCGAACATCGTGCCGACGACCGCAACGGCGCCACCTGACAGCAAGGTACCGCCTAGCACCGGGCCAAGAAAGGACGGCAGCAACCAGTCCTCGCCGCCAACCGCAGGCATTGCGGAACCCAACCGCGCAACGACCATCATGCCTGCGGCCGCCGCCAGGAGGCCGGACAGAGCGTGGCTGATCGTGATGACGCGACCAACCGGCACACCCGACATTTCGGCCGCGCGGCTGTTGGCGCCCGCCGCAAGGATACGTCGTCCTAAACTGGAGTAACGATAGAGGACAAAAAGGATCGAGCAAATTGCGATCGCGATGAGCAGGAGCGGCGAAACGAATCCGGCAATCCGCAATTTTCCAAAGGCGCCGACGTCAGGTGGCAGAGCGTTGAGCGGAACCGCTTTGGTAAGGATAAGCATCGCGCCAGTGAAGAGATTTGCGCTGGCCAGCGTGACGATGAAGCTGTTGACCCCGCTGCGCGTTATGACGACGCCATTGAGCCAGCCGAGCGCCGCGCCGAGAGTGAGCGCGCCGAAGATCGCGATCGGCACAGGAAGGCCGAGTGTTTGCATAAGATAGCCCCCCGCCATTACGGCGCAGGAGCCGATCGAACCGACGGAGAGATTCATGCCGCCGGTCGCCAACACCGCCATTTGGGCGAAGCCGATGACAATGTCGATCGAGAGCGCGCGGCCCACCGTGAAGAGATTGAACGGCGATAGAAAACCGGGCGCATGCAAGGAGAAGATCGTCCAGAACACGACGATGATGAGGACGAGACCAAACTGGGACGCGATCGCGACAAGGTCGAACCGCGCCCGTGCCGGCGTTACTTTTGTGGCGCCGTCAGTCATAGCTAAAATCCATAAACAGGGCTGCGGGAGAGCCCGTGGTCGCTCGGACCACCGCGCCGCCGTCTCAAGCGGCGGGGCGCGATGCTTCGTCCGAGGATGTCGATCCCGCGTCAACTGGAGCGGTTGTCGATATTAGGGTTCGACACGGAAGACCCAAGCTCGCTCCAGCTATTTGCAATTCAAGTAAGTCGTCTTGAACTTGGTCGTGAGATCCGAGGAGATCTTCTTCAAATCGTCCTTGTATGTGTCGAGGTTCGCGGCGTTGGCGACCAGCGTCCCCGAGTCGATGAAATGCGCCGTCTGCGGCGTCTTAATCCAGGGCGCCCCGGCGTTGACGGTGCAGTTTCCGCTCGCGAGGAGATCGAGCGCGTACGCGCCGACATAGGCCTGCCCATACGGGTTCTGCACCATGGTTCCCGAAGCGAATCCATCCTTGATGGCTTCTAGGACGATCGGGTCGTCATCGATGCCGATGAACTTGATGCGCTTGTCGCCGAGTGTGCGCAACGACTTGGCGGCGACCACCGACGAAATGTAGCCGGTGGCGATCATGCCGCCGATTTGATCCTTCTGAGCGGCGAGCAGCGCGTTGATTTTCTGGTCGGCAGCTTCTTGCGAGTCCGTGTCGGCCACCGTCTGCAAGAGCGTGACCGCCCCATTGGTCTCGGCGACGGCGGTTTCGACGGCCTTGACGCGCAGAGTGGTGTTGGGATCGATGAGAAGGCCTGCGAGGTGTACGATGGCGCCCTTGCCGCCTATCGCCTTAATCAGCTCTTTCGTGCCGAGGTAGGCCGAATGGTAGGTGTCGGTGCCGAGACAAAATGCGGCGTCGGTCGGGTCCTGCGCGCATCCGGCAAGGGAGATGGATGGGACTCCCGCGCCTTTCAGCTCTGACAGGGTCGTATTGATGCCGACGGTGTCGACAGGGAAGACGCCGAAGCCTTTGTAGCCTTGAACCGCCAGGCTTTCGATCAACCCTGTCTGCAAGTCGAGTTTCCAATCCGATGGAACTTTAAAATCCACCGCGGCGATGCCGAAATCTTTCTTAGCATCGGCGGCGCCTTGTTCCCACGGCTTGAAATACGGGTGCGGGCCACCCGAGATCAAGGCGATCTTGTTGTCCGATGCGGCGCTCGGCCCGGTCAGCATAGCCAGCCCGAGAAGCACAGAGACGCCGATGAAATTACGCATGGAATGCATCATTTCCTCCCGTGACGCGATGACGTTACGGCTCGTTGTCGGGCCGGCGCCTCGATCTTGCAAAAAGGCGGTAGCACGAACGAAT
>NZ_JBEKVH010000175.1:0-7309 GCF_049514155.1 Roseiarcus sp.
GCGCCCACGCCGTGTCGGCGAAAGTGGTGATCGACGCCACGGGCGACGCCGACGTCGTCGCCGGCGCCGGCGGCGATTACGAACTCGCCGGCCGCGACAGCGCGCAACAGACGCTGACCACCACGTTCCGCTTGGCCAACGTCGACGAACGCGCGCTGACGGTGAACAAGGAGCAACTCCACGCTTTGATGCGCGAGGCCAACGCCAGCGGTCGCTTTGCGCTGCCGCGCGAGGAGGGCAGCGTTCATCGCACGCCAGACAGGGGCGTCATGGCGACGATCATGACGCGCATGTCGGGCGTGGCGCCGGACGATGTCGAGGGCGTTTCGCGAGCTGAGGCCGAGGGACGCGCGCAGGCCTTCGAATATTTCCGCTTCCTCAAGTCGATGGCGCCCGGCTACGAAGCCGCCGTGCTCATCGGCACCTCGCCGTGGATCGGCGTGCGCGAGACGCGACGCATCCTTGGCGACTATCAGGTGAGCGGCGAGGACGTCCTGGCGGCGCGCCGCTTCCCAGACGGCATTGCGCGCTGCGGCGCCCCAATCGAGGATCATCACGACGGACGCGACACGCGCTGGTCCTACATCCCCAATTCCGGCACCTATACCATCCCCTATCGCGCACTCCTGCCGCGCAACCGCGACGGCATTCTGGTCGCCGGTCGCTGTCTGTCGGCGACTCATGACGCTCACGCCAGCGCCCGCTCGATCGGCACGTGCATGGCTATGGGGCAAGCGGCGGGCAGCGCCGCAGCTCTTGCCGCGCGCGAGGACCTGACGCCGCGGCGCGTGCCGATTGCGCGGCTGCTCGAGTTGCTCGATGCGCAAGGCGCGGATTTCGGCCAGCGTCAGCGAGCTGCGGCTGCGGTGCGATGACCGAAGCCGCGGCCATGCCCGTCGGCGCCCAAGCGCCGCTCCTCAGCGTCACGGGCGTGGCCAAGGCGTTCGGCGAGACGAAGGCGCTGAGCGCCTGCAATCTCACGCTTCGCGCCGGCCGCGTCCACGCTGTGATCGGCGAGAACGGCAGCGGCAAGTCGACGCTCGTCAAGGTGCTGAACGGCGTCGTCCGGCCCGACAAGGGCGAGGTTCTCCTTGCCGGCGTCCAGCTACGACTGTCCACGCCGCGACAGGCGCGGCAAGCCGGGATCGCCACAACGTTCCAGGAGATTCTCGTTCTGGAGCAGTTATCGCTCATCGACAATCTCTGGCTCGGGCAGGACGGCTTGTTTCGCCGTCGCGTAGATGCGGCGCGGCGGCGCGCGGAGAGCGAGGCCGTGCTCCGCGAGCTTCTCGGCGATGCGCTGCCCGATCTCTCGAGCCGCGTCGCCGACCTGGATCTCGGCACGCGCCAGGCCGCGGTGATCGCGCGCTCGCTGCTCCTCAAGCCGCGGCTGCTCATCCTCGATGAGGCGACCGCTGCGCTCGATATCGCCGTGCGCGACCGCCTGTTTGAAGCGCTCCGCCGACGCACCGCGGGAGGCCTCGCCGTGCTCTTTATCACCCACAAGATGGACGAGATAGCGGCGCTGTCGGACGAGGTGACGATCCTGCGCTCAGGCGAGTCGGTTGCGACGCTGCCCAACGCCGAGGTGACGCCGGAGCGCATGCTGGCGCTCATGTCCGGGCGCTCCGAGCCGCTTTCGTTGCCGGCAGCGCCGAACAGCGGCGGACGGGTGGCGCTCACCGTCCGCGATATTCGCGTGTCGGCGCGGAGCGCTCCGTTCGGACTCGATGTGCGCTCGAGCGAAGTGCTCGGGCTGGCGGGGCTCGAGGGGCACGGCGCCAATCTGTTCGCGCAAATTCTCGGCGGCGTGCGCACGCCGTTCGGCGGCTGCATCGAGGCCGACGGGCAGGCTCTCAGCGGGGCGAATGCGTTCGTGCGCCACGGCGTGGCCTATGTTCCGCGCGACCGCAAGACTGAGGGCATCTTCGCGCCGCTCTCGATCGCCGACAATTTCTCCATGTCGACGCTTCGGCGCTATGTCCGCTTCGGCCTGCTCGACGAGGCGCGCATCGCCGCGCGCCGCAAGCCGCTGTTCGAACGACTGGGCGTCAAGTTCGGCCGGCTCAGCGATGAGATCACGAGCCTCAGCGGCGGCAACCAGCAAAAGGTCGTCCTCGCGCGCACGCTCGCCCGCCAACCGAAGGTGCTGGTGCTGAACGACCCGACGCGCGGCGTCGATCTGGCGACCAAGCAGGACATCTACTCACTGCTTGCCGAGCAGGCGCAAGCGAACGTCGCCGTGGTGATCCATTCGACGGAAATCGAGGAACTGCTGGCTCTCTGCCAGAGGGTTGCGATCTTTCACCACGGCGCGCTGTTCGCCGTCCTCGATCGCTCAGCCCTCAGCCGCAGCGCGCTGATCGCCGGCCTTTTCGGACGGGCGGCATGAGCGCGCGTCATTCATCGCTGAGGAGTTTCTGGCGCGATCCCACCATGTTCGCTGGGGTCCTGTTCACCGCCCTTCTCGCTGCCAGCGTGCTGCAGGACGCCAGCATCGTGTCGCCGCGCTTCCTCACTGGCGCCGCCAGCGTCGCGGTTCCGCTGGTTATCGGCGCCATGGCGGTCACGCCGGCGATTCTTTCTGGCGGCGGCGGCATGGACCTCTCCGTCGGACCGCTGATGGGTTTCGTCAATGTGCTGGTGGTGACGGTGTTGATGCCGGCCCATCTCGGCGACTGGTGGTTCGCCGCGCCGCTGCTGCTCTTGCTCGGACTGGCGGTTGGAGCGATCAACGGCTGGCTCGTCGCCGTGGTGCGGCTGCAGCCGATTGTCGCCACGCTGGGGACCAATCTCGTACTGAGCGGCGCCAATCTCTGGCTGCTGCCGACGCCGATCGGTCCGGCGCCGATGTGGTTCAGCGCGCTTGCGCGTCCTCATTTTGGCATTCCCGGTCCGTTCGCCTTCGTCGTCGGCCCGGCGTTGATTTGGTTTTTGCTGAGCCGCAGTCCCTTCCTCAAGACGCTGCTGGCGGTCGGCGGCGACGATCGCGCCGCCTATTCCTGCGGCGTCGACGTCGCGCGGGTGCGCATCAATGCCTACGCCGTCGGCGGCCTGTTCTCGGCCTTTGCCGGCTTGGCCCTCACCTCGCTCATCCAGTCGGCTGACGCCAACGTGGGGCCGCCCTTCACGCTGCAGGTTATCACCGCCGCGGCGCTCGGCGGCATCAGCCTCGCCGGCGGGCGCGGGCGCATGTGGGGCAGCGTCTTCGGCGCGTTGACCCTCTTCCTCATCCAGAACTTGATGACCAATCAGGGCGTTTCGGTATTCTGGCAGCAGGTGGTGTTCGGCGGGACGCTGATCGCGGCTCTGGTTCTTAATGCGCTCTCCGGCAAGCTGGCGGGGCTGCAGCGTGCGGAGGCGCAGTCATGAGACGGCTGGTTGCCGCGCTTCGGAAGACGATTTGGCCGCAGCTCTTCGCCATCGCCGCGCTCTACGGGCTGGGCGTCCTGACGATCAACGGGTCGGGAAGCTGGCGCAGCGTGCAGGCCGTTTGCGTCTTGGCTTCCTTCGTCGGCATTGCGGCGGCCGGGCAGACAGTGGTTGCGCTGCTCGGCGGGATCGACCTCGCCATTCCCGGCGTCATCGCCTTCGCCAACGTCGCAACGGCGCAACTGACCGGCGACCACTGGCCGTTCTGGATCGTGGCGCCGGGCATCCTCATTCTCTCCGCCGCGGTGGGGGCTTTCAACGGCGCGATTTCGAAGTCCTTCAACATCAATCCGCTGATCGTGACTCTGGGCGTTAGCGCCATCCTGACTGGCGCCATTCTGGTGTGGACCGGCGGCCAACCGACCGGCTATGCGCCGAAATGGCTGAACGGCTTCGTGGCGCCGTCGGGCACGACCTTCGGCCTGCCGCTGCCGCCCGTGCTCGCCTTTTGGGGCGTGGTCGCCATCCTGCTTGTGGTTCTGCTGCGACGCACAGTGTTCGGCAAGCACGTCTACGCCAGCGGGGCCAGCTTGCCTGCCGCGGATTTGGCGCTGGTGCCGACCACGCGCGTGTGGACGTTGGCCTTCGCGTTGAGCGGGATCACGGCGGCGATCACCGGCATTCTGCTCGCGGGCTTCACTACCCAGGGCGATCCGCGCATCGCCACGCCCTATCTCTTCAACACGATCGCCAGCGTCGTCATCGGCGGCACGTCGCTGGTCGGCGCGCGCGGCGGTTACCTGCGCACAGTGCTTGGCGCCATCATTCTCACCGAGATCACGACGCTGCTGGTCGCCAACAGGTTCAGCGCAGCTACGCAGCAGGTGCTGCTCGGCGCGATCATTCTTGCGGTCGTGGCCACCTATGGCCGCGAGCAGGCCGTGTCGGATCGACTATGATGACGGCCTCAGGTGATCTTGCGCGCCGCGCGCATGTCGGCCCACAGCTCGAACAACAGCTGACAGCGGTCGCCGCGGATGAGCGCGCCGGCGGCCTCGGTTGCCACGCCGTCGGCGTCGAACGTCGTGCGGACAAGCCGAAGGGCCGGCTGATCGACGCCGACTTGCAAGAATTCCGCTTGTTCGGGCTTGAGCAACACCGGCGCCAGTGTCTCGCGCGCCCGAACCAACTGCGTTCCGTACTCCCGCGCCAGAACGTCATAGAGCGAACGGGCGCCGAAGTCGTAGCGTTCGAGGCCCGGAAAACGTTTGGACTGCAAGGTCGACGTTTCCAGCGCGTAGGGATCGCCGTCGACGAAGCGGACGCGAATCAGGCGCAGAATCGATTCTTCGAATTCGCAACCCAGCGCCTCGGCCTCCGGCGCGGTGGGATGCGCGACGTCCGCGCTGACGACGCGCGTCGACACCAGCCGGCCGTCGGCTCTCAGCGCTTCAGAGATCGAGAAGAAGCCGAGCAGCGAAGAATCGACCTTCGGGCGCCTGACGAAAGTCCCCTGGCCTTGGTGGCGAACGACGAGGTCGCGCTGAGCCAGTTCGGCCAGCGCCTGCCGCGCGGTCACGCGGCTGACGCCGTAGATCTCGCAAAGTTCGCGCTCGGGAGGCAACCGATAGCCAGGCGGATATTCGCCCGATGCGATTTTTTCCTCGATCAGCCGGACGATGCGCCGGTAGTTCGGTTCGGAGTTCAAAGCGGCTCACACCCCTCCATTCGACTTGGTCATATCATTATAACAACTGCTCCGGGCATTCTACCGGCGGAGGAATCGCAGTGATCGCGCGCTCCGCCGCAGTCCTCGGCCTCGACCTCGGAACGCAATCCACCAAGGCGGCGCTGGTTGCGTTCGACGGCCGTACGCTGGGCGCGCACTCGGTCGCCATGAGCTTCGAGCGGCCACAGCCGGGCTGGGGCGAGCAATCTCCGGCTATCCTGATCGAGTCCGCGATCGAATGCATCGCCGCCCTCACGAGGCAGTTTCCGGCGGTCGAGGTCGCCGCCATTGGCATCGCCGCACAGATGGGCGGGGCGATCGGCCTCGGCGCGGATTTCTCGCCGGTGACGCCCCACGAAATGTGGCTGGATACCCGCGCCGATGCCGATCGCCAGGAATTGCTCGCCGCCTTCGGCCCGGAGATCCTCGCTAAGAACGGCATCATCCCGTTCGTCGCGCCACGCGTGCGGCGCTGGCTGCGCCTCGATCCGACCCTCAGAGGGCGGCTTGCCAGGGTGGTCGCGCCCGGCGGATATCTCGCTGGGCGGCTCGCCGGCATGACGGACGCGGCGAGGGCCGTCTGCGACCGTACCCAGGCCAATCTCTTTGGCTGCTTCGATGTCGTTCGCAACGCATGGGACAACGATTTGGCGGAGCGCTGCGGCCTGCCGCCGAAGCTGCTGCCGCGTATCGCCGACGCTTTTGAGATCGTCGGCTTTCTGTCGCGTGAGATGGCGGCCCGGTCGGGCCTGCCGGAGGGCGTGCCGATCGCCGCCGGCGTCGGCGACGGCACTGGCGGCTGGTATGCGGCCGGCGGCGTAGAGCCCGGCGTCTGCATCGACACCAGCGGTTCATCGGCGCATTTCGCGGTTACGATTGACCGGTTCACGCATGATCCGACGGGGATGTTGGCGACGATGCCGTCGGCGATGCCGGGGCGCTTCTCTCTGCTCGGGTTCACCACCTCGACCGGTCTGACCCACCGTTGGATGCGCCAGACCTTCGACCTGAGCTACGAGGAGCTGGAACGGCAGGCGGCGGCTGTGCCCCCCGGCGCCAACGGCGTATTCGCGGTGCCGCATTTCAACGGCCGCGTCAGCCCCTTCGAAAGCTCGATCAAGGGCGCCTTCATCGGCTTCGACGACAAGACTGGGGCTGGAGAATTCTACCGGGCGCTTCTCGAAGCCAGCGCCTTCGAGCTTGAAGGCTGGCTGAAGACCGCGCGCCGCCTTGCGCCCGGCGTCGCGCTGGAGAGCGTCGTCAACGTCGGTGGCGGCGCGCAGAACGCATTGTGGAATCAGATCAAGGCCAACGTCACAGGCCTGACCTTCCGGACGGCGCGTGACGAGGTTAACGCGGCGCGCGGCGCAGCGCTGGTCGCCGGCATCGCTGCGGGCGTGGTCCCGCGCGAAGGCCACGAATGGTTCGCGCCGCACTATCTTGGGGCGAAGACCGCTAGCCCGGATCCCGTCGCTTACGCTGCGTACCGGCCGCTGGCTGAGAGCTACGACGACATCTTCGAGCGGCTCATCCCCATCTATCGCAGACTCAGGAATCTGCGCTCATCAAACCAAACCGAGAGTCAATGAGATGATCGAGTGGAGCAAGCTGACCGACCGCGAAATCGATGCTTTAGATCGCCGCTTGCCGGTGGTCCTACCTGTAGGTCTCATCGAGGCGCATGGGCCCCACCTGGAGAGCGGTTTCGACTCCTACTCGGCTGACTGGTTTGCGCGCCGGCTCTGCGAAGAGGCTGGCGCCATCCTGCTGCCGCCGATACCCTATGGCTTCGCCGACACCAACTGGGAATACGCCGCGACGCTGGGGGTCAAGGCGGAGACCCTCGGGCTGGTCATCGGCGACCTCTGCAAGATGCTGTGCCATCACGGCTTCAAGCGCATCCTCGCGCTCTCCGGCCACGGCGGCAACAGCGTCGGCGCGACGCTCGGCTTCCAGCAAGCTTGGGAAAAATATCCCGATATGAAGCCGCTGCTTTGGACCTACTTCACCACCGGCGGCGTGCCGATGAGCCACGCCGATGAGAAGGAGACAGCGCTGGCGCTCGCCATCGGCGGCGTGGTGCACATGGATCGCGCTGAGGACTTCCAGCTCAAGAAGCCCTGGCACGAGGTTTATTCGCGCAAGGCGCTGGCGCCGAGGAGCGGCGGCGTCAACGGCCGGCCCAGTCAAGCGACGCTGGCGATGGGC
>NZ_JBEKVH010000176.1:0-7212 GCF_049514155.1 Roseiarcus sp.
GGCGCGGGCCCGCGGTCCGGCCGACGGCGCGCCGCTCTACGGGACGCTCGACGCGCTCAACGCCTGCGACCGCTTCGGCCGCGTCGCCGTCTACGGCCAGCCGATCACGCTCGCGCCTGGCGTTGTCGCCACCTTCTTCGACGCAGGACATATTCTCGGCTCGGCGAGCATCTTGTTCGAGCTCGAGGAAGGCGCGCGCAAACGACGCGCGCTGTTTTCCGGCGACCTCGGCAACGCCGGCCGACCGCTGCTGCGTCCGCCGGCCGATCCGCCGCAGGTCGACGCCGTCATCATGGAGACGACCTACGGCGATCGCCTGCACAAGCCGCTCGCGCCGTCGATCGAGGAACTTTATCAAGCCGTCAGCGCGACGTTCCAGCGCGGCGGCAACGTCGTCATACCGACCTTCGCGCTCGAGCGCGCCCAGGAGCTGCTCTATGTTCTGCGTCAGGGGCGCGAACGCAATCAACTGCCGCCGGCGATGCAGGTCTTCCTGGATTCGCCGATGGCGATCTCGGCGACCGAGATCTTCGAGCGCCATCCCGAAGGCTACGGGCCGGTCGTCGCCGGATTGTTCCGCGACGGGCGCGATCCGTTCAGCCTGCCTGGACTCCATTTCACCCGCGAGACCGCCGAGTCGGCGGCGATCAACCGCATTACCGGCGGCGGCGTAATCATGGCCGGCTCAGGCATGTGCACCGGCGGCCGCATCCGCCATCATTTGCGTCACAATCTGTGGCGACCGGAAGCCTCAATCGTCTTCGTCGGCTACGCCGCCCAGGGCACGCTCGCCCGCAAGATCATCGACGGGGCCAAACAGGTCGAGATCTTCGGCGAGACCATTGCCGTGCGCGCCGAGGTCCACACCATCAACAGCTTCTCGGCCCACGCCGACCAGGCCGAACTCCTGGCCTGGCGCGCTCAGACCCACGCGGAGCGCACCATCCTGGTTCACGGCGAAGCGGATACGATGCGCGCCTTCGCCGACAAGCTCGGCGGCGCGAAAGTCGAGATTCCGGCGCTCGGCGAGACGATCGAACTCTGAGGCGGCGCGCCGCGACGGGCGGCGATCAGGAACAAAGCTTGAGCGCGACGCCGATCGCCCAGGCGAAACGGTCGATCAGGGGTTCCGCGGTCCAGCGATCGGTGAACAGCGCTAAATCGAGCGCCAGCAGCACGGCGATTGGCGAGGCGCGCACCAGCATCTGCGGCGTAAGAGACAGGCGGCGCGGCGGGCCGCGCAGCGCCACGAACAGCGCCGCCGCCACGGCGCCGATCAGCAACCCGCAGACGACCTCGGCGACGCTGTGGACCTGCAACTCGACCCGCCCATAGGCGACCGCCACCGACACGCATGCGGCGGCGACGTAGAGCGCCAGTCGCATGCCGACGCGCCGGCCGCCGGCGAGCAGCGCCGCCAGGGAGCCGTAAAACGCCGCGCCGAGCGCCGCATGGCCGCTCGGGCTTTCGATCTCGAAGCGCGGCACGAAGCCGCAGGCGGCGAAAGCGAGCTTGGCCAACAAAGCGAGGGCGACGCAGACGAACATAGCAGCCGTGAACGCCACGGCGTCTCGCCGCGCGCCCAGCCAAAAAAGGCCGACGACCAGCGCGGCACATGCCGGCGCAACCACCGCGACATCGCCCAGACCGCTGAGCAGATCCATCCGCGCTCCGTTGGTTGACGAGACCCGCCCAGCTTCGAGCCGGTCCAACGAATCGGCGCTCGCCGACGAATCGGTTCTAGCCGAGCGCGCCGCCTCCTCGCAATCGTCACGCGATCTGCGACGCAAAATACAACTTGTAGGCTCCATCGTCGCAAGCTATCGCGAAGCGGTTGTCGCGCCGTGCGCCGCGCGACGCGGAGGGCGATCCAGTGAAGGTCCTTCACGTCATCAGTTCGGTCGATCCGCGCGGCGGCGGCCCGGTCGAGGGGGTGTTTTCCAGCTCCGAGGTCTGGTTCCGCCACGGCCATGAGCGTCACATCGTTTCGCTCGATCCGCCGCGCGCGCCCTGGGTCGCGACGGCGCGCGTGCCGACCCGCGCGGTCGGACCCGACGGCGCGCTCTATCGGCTAGCGCGGCCTTGGATTCCGTGGCTCAGGTATGGTTACGCGCCGCGGCTAGTCGGCTGGCTGCGTCAAAACGCGCCGCAATGAAGACGGTTGCGGCGAGGATCTTCAGGTCGAGCGCCATCGACCAATTGTCGACGTACCAAAGGTCCCGCTCGACGCGTCGCTCCATCTGCGACAACTGCGGCGTCGCGCCACGGAAGCCCGCGACTTGCGCCGCGCCGGTCAGGCCGGGCTTGACGTGATGGCGCAACGCGTAATTGGCGATCCGCGCTTTGTATTCGTCGTCGTGGGCGATCGCGTGCGGACGCGGGCCGACAAGCGACATCTCGCCGCGCAGCACGTTGAGGAGTTGCGGCAGTTCGTCGACGCTCGAACGGCGCAGCAGTCGGCCGACGCGGGTGACGCGCCAATCGTTGAGCGAAGCCTGGACGATCGGTCCGCGATCCTCCAACACCCGCATCGTCCGGAACTTGAACATGACGAATTCGCAGTTGTCGAAACCGCAGCGGCGCTGGCGGAAGATCGCCGGTCCCGGGCTTTCGAGACGGATCAGCGCTGCGATTGTCAGCAGTGCGGGCGCCAGCGCGACGAGCGCCGTCGCGGCGAGCGCGACGTCGAACGCGCGTTTGGCGGCGCGCTCGGCGGCGCTGAGCGGCGCGCGCAGCAACGTGACCGAGAAGCGGCGCCCAAGGCCGCCGTCGCGACCGCGCCGCAAGACACGGCGGATCTTCTCGTCGGGATAGAGCCGGAGCGGCAACGGCGATTGGCGCATGAGCGAGCAGAGATCCGCCAGCGCGGCCTCGGCGCCCCACGGCATCACCGCCGCGAATTCCGTCGCCCGCATTTCGCGCGCCCAGGCGATCGCCTGGGCGACGCGGACGCGATCCGATTCGAGCAACCCGCCGCCGAGCGCCGCCGAACCGGAAAGGCGGACGCGCGCGACCTCCTCCGCGCCGAAATCCGGAAAATCGGCGTCGTCGAGCCGCTCGAGCTCGAACGGATCGCCGAGCGTCACAACCCGGCTGCCTTGGATGGCGCCGCGCCGGATCGCCGCGCGCGCGGCCCGCGCCAGCGCGACCCTGCCAAGCGGCGTCAGCGTCAACGCCAGCACGGCGAACGCGATCGTCGCGCCGCGCGAATGGTCGGCGCCCGACTTGAGCAGAAACAGCACGCTGACGACCGCGAGCTGCGCCAGCGCCACCGTCAGCGCCAGGCGCGGCAGGCTCGCGCCGGGCGCCAGCAGGGTCGGCAGGCGGTAGAGGCCGGCGAGTTGCGCCAGCAGAACGAACACCGCACCCGCCAGCAGCCCGCCGGCGAGGCCGCCGAAGTCCGGCGATTCGCCGAGCGCGAGGCGCCGATAGACAAATTCGCCCGCCAGCGCGGCGAAGGCCAGGACCGCGACATCGAACGCCGCCGCCGCCGCTGGCAGCGCGCCGCACGGCGCCGCCCAACGCCGCGTCGCCGGCGCCGCCGACGCAAATCGCGGAGTGGCCGCGGCCCGATCGAGGACCGCGGACGGGCTGACGACGTCCAATCCAGACCCCTTCGTCGTTGCCGATCGCTGACACGCATAGGTGTACCATCGCCCTTGAATACACGCAAGGGTTGTCTATGCTTCGTAACGGTTGTGCGCCGCCGGCGCCCGACCAGAGACGCGCGACAAACGATTGACGACGGCGCATGAGTGCAGCGATCCCCGCCGCGGTGGGAACCGATCAAGCCCTGCCGGCCGCCCGCCGCCGGAGCGCTGCGCGCGCTTGGCTCGCAGCGGCGCGCCGCCGACTTGCGATCGGCGCTTCGAGCGCGCGCCCGCGCGACGGCGCCGAGCCGCGGCGCTCCTACCCGCCCGCCCCTGATGGCGAGACGCTCTACGTGATCGGCGACGTCCACGGCCGGGCCGACTGCCTCGTCCGCGCGCAGGCGCGAATCGACTGCGACTGCGGCGGCGCGCAGGCCGCGCCGCCAGCGACCGAAATCTACCTCGGCGACTATGTCGACCGCGGCCCCGATTCAAAGACGGTCATCGACCTGATGGCCGCGCGCGTGCGCGCAAAGCGCGTCGTCGCGCTCAGAGGCAACCACGAAACAGCGATGGAGTCCTTCCTCGCCGGCCGTCTGCCCTTCGCCGCCTGGCGCCCGCTCGGCGGCGCGGAGACGCTGCTCTCTTACGGATTCGCCGCGTCGGACCTGCGCCGAGCCGAAGGCCCACGCTGCGAGGACTTCGCCGAACGCCTGCCCGACGACCACCGGCGCTTCCTCGCCAGCCTCGGCGCGTTCCACCGCGCCGGCGGCTATGGCTTCGTTCACGCGGGCCTCAGGCCAGGCGTCGCGCTCCAGAGCCAGGACGTCGTCGATCTTACCGGCATCCGCAATGAATTCCTCGACGACGACGGCGACTTCGGCTTCATCGTCGTCCACGGCCACACGCCGGTCGAGCGCGTCGACTTTCGCGCGAACCGCATCAACGTCGACACCGGCGCCTATCTCTCCAACCGGCTGTCGGTTCTGCGCATCGACGCCGCCGGCGCCGCGCTGCTTGCGCCGGAAGCGCCATGACCGGGGCGACGCTCGCGCCGGCGGCGCGGCGGCTGTGGCTCGGCCGCGCCCTGCTTGCGACCCTCGCAGCGACCGTGCTCGCCCACGGCGGCGCGTCGACAGTCGAACTCGACTTCGCCGCGCTCGGCTTCGCTCTCCTAGCGCTGCTCGCCGTCACAGTCCCGGTCGCGGCGCCGCGCCTCGCCTGTCTGCAGGTGCTGGCGCTGCTGTCGCTCGCCGCGCTGCTCGCCTTCGCGCTTTGGCAGACCGCGCCGCTCGGCGCTTCCCCGTTCGCCGACCCCGCCTGGAAGGCGCTCGGCGACGCGATCGCCGACGCGGCGCCGCGCGGCTCGATTTCGGTCGCGCCGGGCCTGACGCTTGCCGCCGCGCCGGCGCTCGCGGCGCCGTTTCTCGCCTTCGCCGTCGCGCTCGCCTGTTGCCAGAACGACGAGGAAGCGCTGCGGTTGTGGCGAGGGCTCGCCTATTTCGGCGCCGCCTATGCGGCGTTCGCTATCGTCCAGGAAGTGTTCTGGCCCGATCAGCTGTTGTTCGAGCCGAAGCGGTTCTATCTCGGCGACCTCACCGGGTCGTTCGTCAACCGCAACACGGCGGGAACCTTCTTCGGCGTCGCGCTGCTGCTCAATCTGGCGCTGTTGTTCGCCGACCTGCGCGTCGTCCGGCTCGCGCGCCTCGCGCGCCGCGGCAAATGGAGCGGCCCGAGCGCCGCGCTGTTTCTCCATCTGTTCGCCGTGCTCGACTGCGCCGCGGCTCTATTCCTGACTCGCTCGCGCGGAGCGATCGGCGCGACGCTGGTCGCGACATTGGTCGCGACGGCGATGATGGCGGCGCGGCGACTGACCTTGGACCGCGGGCGCGAAGAGCTCTTCGCGCGCTGGCGGCGACCCGCCGTCGCCGCGGCGGCGCTGGCGCTCGTCCTCGGCCTGTTCGCTCTGTTCGCCGGGCGAACCGAGCACCGCGCGCAGGCGCTCGCTTCCGAGGACGCGCGCTGGTGCGTCTTCAGCTCGACCGTCGCGGCGATCGCCGACTATTGGCCGCTCGGCGCCGGCTTCGGCGCTTTTCCGGACGTCTTCCCCGCCTACCGCAACGTAGACTGCGCCGGAGTCTACGGCGTCTGGGACCACGCTCACGACTTCTTTCTCGAGGGGCTGCTCGGATTCGGACTGCCGTTCGTCGGCGCGACGGCGCTCGTCTACCTGACGCTCGCCGCGGCGCTCATTCATGGCGCGCGGGTGCGGCGCCGCCTCCGGTTCCTGCCCGTCGCCGGCTTGGCGGCGCTTGTCCTCGTCACGCTGCACGCGATCGTCGATTTTTCGTTGCAGATCCCGGGCGTCGCCGTGTATGTCGCCGCCGCGATCGCCGCGGCGGTCGCCGTGGCGCTCGGGCGCGCGGACGAAGACAGCGCCGCTCGGCGCGGGCTTCACAATCGCGCCGCTTAAGCAGAAATTAGCGCGCGGGTGGTCTGATCGCCGCCGCGGCGGTCCGCTGCGGACGGGCGAAGGACGGGAACGCAATGGCGCCGATGCTGGACAGCCTGTGGGGAGCGGTCGTGCTGATCGGCTCGTTCCTGCTCGTGCTGGGCGCTGTCGTTTTCATCCACGAATTCGGCCATTTCTTCGTCGCCCGGCGCTGCGGGGTCAAAGTCGAGGTCTTCTCGATCGGCATGGGCCCCGAAGTCGTCGGCCGCACCGACAAGCGCGGCTCGCGCTGGCGGCTGTCGGCGATCCCGATCGGCGGCTATGTGCGCTTCGCCGGCGACCGCGACGCGGCGAGCGCGCCCGACGAAGACGCGCTGTCGACGATGTCGCCGGCCGAGCGGCGCCAGACGCTCGCCGGCCAACCGGTGCTCGCGCGGGCGGCGATCGTCGCCGCCGGCCCTTTCGCCAATCTGGCGATGGCGGTCGTCGTCCTTTCCGGCATCGCCTACGCCTACGGCGAGCGCTCCCTGCCCCCGCGCGTCGACGCCGTCGTCGCCGGCAGCCCGGCCGAACAAGCCGGTTTCGCGCCCGGCGACGTGATCGAGAGCGTCAACGGCCGACGGATCGCCTCGTTCGACGACATCATCGACTTCGTCACCCTGCGGCCCGGCGAATCGCTCAGCTTCGTCGTCGACCGCGGCGGCCATGAAATCAACCTGACCGCGACGCCGGCGCTGACGTCGATCGACACGCCGGCGGGCGCGCAACACGCCGGGCGGCTCGGCCTTGCCGCCAACGCCTCGAGCGTGCAGGTCGTCTACCCGACGCCGCTCGGCGCGCTCGAAGCCGGCCTCTCGGATTCGTGGCGCCTCGTCGCCGTCACCGGCGACTACGTGTCGCGAGTCGTCATCGGCCGCTCGTCGGCCGATCAACTTTCCGGCCCGGTGCGCATCGCCAAAATGTCGGGCGCGGCGGCCTCGCTCGGCTTCATCGCGCTGGTAAAACTGGCCGCGATCCTGTCGCTGTCGCTCGGGCTGACCAATCTCGCGCCGATCCCGATGCTCGACGGCGGCCACCTGCTGTTCTACGCCATCGAGGCGGCGCGCGGGCGGCCGCTGAGCCAAGCCGCGCAGGCGTTCGGCTTGCGGCTCGGCGCGGCGCTGGTCGTCG
>NZ_JBEKVH010000177.1:0-8457 GCF_049514155.1 Roseiarcus sp.
GACGGCGCATTCGACCGGGTCGCCGGCGTCGCGCAGGTCGACGAACTGGACGCCCTTGACGACGCGGCCGTCCTTGACGTCGAGGCAGGGGATGACGCGCGCCTTCAGCATTATTCGGCGGCCGATTCCAAGAGGGGTCTCTTGATGAACTCCCAGAAGACCCCAAGCATACGGCCCGCAGAATCAGACGAACTCACGTCGGCGACGAAGAACAGACGCGAGCCGGCAAACCTGAGGAACCGATCTGAAATCTCGGACGCCGAAAGACTGCTCTTGAGGAAGCACACGTGACCGTCGAGCGTGTACATCTCCGCGCCGGTGTCGAGCGAATCGACAAAATCTCGCAGTTCGAGTTCGCTGCCGCTACCGTCGTCGAACACAAGCAGATGTTTCTTCATGGCTCGTCTCCGTCGCCAGGACTGCCGGGCAGGCTTTCGGTCCGCGCGATCTCTCGCGCCACGTCGACAATTTCGGGGCTGGCGCCCTGTTTGTAAAGCACCTGCAGCTCGCGTTGTCGGATTACGAATTCCTCAGATTGTAGCCGATCTGGATGCTTCAGGGCGAAGTAGACGCCGACAGCCAAGGCGACCAACAGCGGGAGCGCGGCAAGACCGAGACAAGCGTATCTCGTTGTCGGATCGTCTCTAAGAAAATAGGTCGCAATAAGAAAAGCCACCGTCCAAACAAAGCACCAAAGGAAAGGATTCAGAGCACTTCGAACCCGCACGACGCCGGCTCGCGAAATTGCGCTTCCTATAACGTCTTCGATTCTCATGATGCTCGTAAGCTCTCCGCCGAGCGGATCAGCGCCAGCGCCTCGCGCGCGTCGAGCCGGCCGTCGTAGAGCGCGCGGCCGGTGATCGCGCCGGCGAGCGGCCGGCAATCGGGCTCGAGCAGGCGCCGGATATCCTCGATCGAGGCGAGCCCGCCCGAGGCGATGACCGGCGTCGCGACCGCCTCGGCGAGCGCGACGGTCGCGGCGACGTTGAGACCCTGCATCACGCCATCGCGACTGATGTCGGTGTAGATCAGCGCCGCCACGCCGGCGTCCTCGAAGCGGCGGCCGAGGTCGACCGCCGCGACGTCGGAGGTGCGCGCCCAGCCGTCGACCGCGACGCGGCCGTCGCGCGCGTCGATGCCGACGGCGACGCGGCCGGGGTACAGCCGCGAAGCCTCGCGCACGAAACCGGGGTCCTCGACCGCGGCGGTGCCGATGATGACGCGCGCGACGCCCTTCTCCAGCCAGCCGGCGACCGTCTTCATGTCGCGGACGCCGCCGCCGAGCTGAACCTTCATCGACACCGAGGCGAGGATGCGATCGACCGCCCCGGCGTTCATCGGCTTGCCGGCGAAGGCGCCGTCGAGATCGACCAGGTGCAGCCACTCGAAGCCGCGCTCCTGGAAGATGCGCGCCTGCGCGGCCGGATCGGCGTTGAACACGGTCGCTTGCGTCATGTCGCCGCGCACGAGGCGCACGCATTCGCCGCTCTTGAGGTCGATGGCGGGAAACAGGATCAAGGACGCCACCTTTCCGACGACGTTGTCGCGACCGACCATCGCGGTCACCGGACCGCCGTAGTCGGCGACGGCGACGACGTCGCCGGGATTGGCCGGGTAGAGCTGGAACGAGTGGACGAAATAGGCGTGCAGGCCGCCGTCGCCGGTCGCGATTCCATCAAGCAACGGGTGTTCGCGACGAACTTGCAGCGTGTTCCAACCCATATGCGGAATCTTGAGTCCGGGCGCTTCGTGAATCGGAGCGACGTCGCCGCTGATCCAGTCGAGGCCGGCGACGACCTCGTACTCGAGTCCGCGCGTCGCCATCAACTGCATGCCGACGCAGATACCGAGGAACGGCCGGCCGCGGCGGCGCACCGCGTCCGTGAGCGCTTCCACCATGCCGGGCACGGCGTCGAGCCCGCGGCGGCAATCGGCGAAGGCGCCGACGCCGGGCAGCACGATATGCTCGGCGCGCGCGACGTCGTCCGGGTCGCTCGTCACTTTGACGACGCGGTCGAGCCCCGCTTCGCGCGCGGCGCGTTCAAAGGCCTTGTGGGCGGAATGGAGATTGCCCGAGCCGTAGTCGACGATTGCGACGCTCATTTCAGCCCCCCGCCTCCGGGAACAGGCCGATGACCGCGTGCGGGGCGCCCGCGGCCGGTCCGCTGCGCGGCGGCGCCGACGGGCGCGGGGCGTCCGCCAAGTCGGCGGCGCGGGCGAAAAACGCGCGCTCGGCGCCCGAGGAATCGGCGGCGCAAACGATGTCGGCGAGCGGCCGGCCGCGCCGGGTCAAGGCCGCCGCCTCGAGCGCGCGGCCTTCGAAGCCGAGATAGAGCGCGGCAAGGACGTAGAGCCAGAACGCGGCGCCAGGATTGAGCAGCCCGTACGCCGTCGCCCCCCCGGCGAGCGCAGCAGCGACGATCCACAACGCAAGCGGCCGCCACAGGCGCCGCGCGATCAGCCACAGCGGAGCGAAGACGAGCGCAGGCCAGACGAAACCGACCCGGTACACCCGGGCCTGCTCCAAAGCTTCGCTGGATCGTGGGAATTCAGGGGCGCAATGCGCCGCAAAGATCGTCATTCAACGCAGCCGCCGCAGCGGCATCCTTTCCGGTTCGTTTACAACGCGCCCTTGGTCGAGGGAATCCGGGCGGCCTGTCGCGGGTCAATTGCAAGCGCGGCGCCAAGCGCCCGCGCGACGCCCTTGAAACAAGTCTCGGCGATGTGATGGCTGTTCGCCCCGTACACGTTTTCAATATGAAGCGTCAGGCCGCCGTTGACCGCGAAGGCCTGGAAAAATTCGCGCACCAGCTCGACGTCGAAGGTCGCGATTTTCTGGGTCGGAAATTCGACGCGGAAGACCAGGAACGGTCGCCCGGAAACGTCGATCGCGACGCGAGTCAGCGCTTCGTCCATCGGCAGCAGGCAGTCGGCGTAGCGGGTCAATCCGCGTTTGTCGCCGAGCGCCTGGCGCAGGGCCTGGCCGAGCGCGATGCCGACGTCCTCGACCGTGTGATGATCGTCGATGTGCCGGTCGCCCTCGGCGCGCACGGTGAGATCGATCAGCGAATGGCGCGCGAGCTGTTCGAGCATGTGGTCGAAGAAGCCGACGCCGGTCCTGACGTCGGACTTGCCCGAGCCGTCGAGATCGACGGCGACGTCGATCTTGGTCTCGCTGGTTTTGCGCGAAACGGCGCCCTTGCGCATGATCTAGCCTTCGGATGGCGTGCTTTTGGGCGGCGTGATAGCAAGCTCCGCGCCAATTGACCACCCGAAGCCTGCGCGACCTCGAATTCTAGCCGCGATACGGGGGGGCGCATTTTTCTTTTGTCAGATCAATCCGTCGTCGCCACTTGACGACGAGAACAGGCGCCGTCATATTCTAGCCAGAAATTCTAGCTAGAAAATTGGCGACGATGTCTCGACGCGAATGGTCCGTCCAGGACGGCAAGAACCGCTTCAGCGAGCTGCTCGAAGGCGCGCGGCGCGCGCCGCAGACGGTGACCAAACATGGAAAGCCGGTGGCGGTGGTGGTCGCGGTCGACGAATACGAGCGGCTGCGGCGGCTGGAGCGTCTCGAGGCGCCGACGTTCGCCGAAGTCCTGCTCGCCATGCCGCGGGGCGAGGTCGAGTTTCCGCGCGCGAGCGCCAAGCCGCGCGATCTCGATCTCTGATGTATCTCCTCGATACCGACGTGTTGTCGGCGCTCGCCAAGCGGCGCCGCGACCCTCACGTCGAACGTTGGCTCGCCCGGCGACGTGACGACGATCTCTTCCTGAGCGTTATCAGCGTCGGCGAGATCGAGCGTGGGATTGCAATGCAACGCGACCGCGATCCGGCATTCGCCGAAAGGCTCGCGACGTGGCTCGACAGGCTATTGGCAGGTTACGCCGAACGCTTGCTGCCGTTCGATCTCGCCGCAGCGCGCCGTTGGGGCGAGCTGAGCGCGCGAACCGGCCATGGCGGCGCCGATTTGCAGATCGCCGCCACAGCGCTGGCGCGCGGCCTGACGGTCGCGACGCGCAACGGTCCGCATTTCGCGCCAACGGGAGTTGCGCTCGTTAATCCGTTCGATCCGGCGGCTGTCTGAATTCGCTTCGCCTTGTCATATTAGCTGCACGACGGCGCGCTTGCGTTTTGCGACAGACTTCGCCGCCGATCTGCTGGGGGAAAGCCTCATTCGCTTGGGTAAAAACCGCCGTGATCCAAGGCGCGCGGCCGGCGCTCAGAAGGCCATGTGTTGCACCACAAGCAGGCCCACGCGAGATTGGACAGATCATTATCGCCGCCGCCAAAGCGCCAATGGACGTGTTCAAGACTGCCGATCCGCCTGCCGACCTGCGCCCAAGCGATTGGGGCGCCGCTCGGACCCGACGGTCGCGATTCAACGGCGAGCGATCCGCAATGAGCGCAGCGTCCGCGTGCCGCTACAATGACGTTCCAGACATCGGCGCCGCTCAACCGGTTGCATGGCGCAGCGGACAAAAGCCGTTTTCGATTTGCCTTCTTGGCCGCAGCGTAGCAGCGGACCATGCGTTCACTTCGCGTGGTTCGCTGAAGATAATCCACCCATGACCCGAACACGGGAAGCGGGGGCTCAGGAACAGGCGTCCCTGGCATCTGCCATTTTGGTGCGGCAGGATCGCCCATTGGGGCGCTGCGTCAGTGCGCGACCGTCGCAATATATTCGACGCGCACCGCGTAGCCGCGACACTGACGCTCGATGGCTGAAACCGCTGCGGCTGGGTCCTTCGCCGCGACGGCAAAATGGCCGACCGTTGGCGTGTCGAAAAACGCTTGCTGATAGCTGTACCTGACAATGTGAACACTCATGGAACCCTCGTTTGTTCGAGAATGAGCGAATGTTAGAGCAGTCCGCGAGACGAAGCAAGTAATACTACGATTTTTATTACTGATGCGAATCAATAAAGAGAAACCAATCAAACAATTTCAATTCGGCACTTTGGTTTCGGTGTTTCGAAGTCGGTGTTTTCAATTAATTACGAATTACGGCGACATGATTCGCATTGCGTAATTCGGCGCGCCGCGGGGCGAAGACATAGACATTGACCAACCCGCATCGCCGCAACCCAACTCGCCCCTTTACCCTTCCCCCGCGACCTTTCGCAGCTTGACCAAATCGAGCGCGAACGTCGGCGTCTCCACGGGAAGGCGAGTGAAGCCGTGGTGGACATAGAAGGCTTCGGCGGCCGGCGAGATCGCGTGAACGATCACCAGCCGGGCCGAGACCTCGGCCGATGCGCGCAGGGAACGCTGGATAGCGTCGGCGAGCAGAGCGCGTCCCAACCCCTTGCCCTGCCACGGGCGATCGATCGCCAGCCGCCCGAGCACAACCGCCGGAATGAACTTCGGCATGTTTCGCCGCATGGAGCCTGTGGCCTCGTCGGCCAGGATTTGCCCCATGCTGAGGGCGAAGTAGCCAATAACGCGAGACGAACCGGTCGGGCAGACGACATAGGTTCGGCTGGCCGCCGTCAGCAAATTGTTCCACGCGCGGCGGCGCAACCACTCGTCGAGAACGGGTTCGCCGGAATCGAATGCCGAGCCGTCGTGAGCTTCCGTCAGCAGGACAGGAGCGTCGAAGGACGGCGGCGCGTTACTCACTTCGCCAAGGGGACTTGGATTGAAGGATGCGCTTCATCCCGATCGTTTCGGCGGGGGTCGCGCCAGAGTCCATCCAATCCATGATCTTTTGGAAGGCCTTCGCGTCGGCGTGGATGGTCGTCTGATCGAGCAGAACGTTCTTGGCTTCTTTGAGAGCCGAGGCGATCATGAACTGCGAGCGGTTGGCGCCGACGAGTTCCGCCGCCTGGTCGATGATCGCCCGATCCCGCGCCCGCGCGCGCAGGTGGATATTCACTTCGGCGATTGTCGATTGCTCGTTCATCGCTCGACGATGCCATAATGTGTTGCTGTTGTCAACACATTGCGCGCGCGAGTCTGGCGATCCTGCCTCGCCTACACCCGGACCGGGCTCTCCGGGAACGACAGTTGCTCCCTCGCCCGCCAGTCGTGGGTGACGTAGTTGAGGATCACCGAGCGGCGCACGCCCTCGATCCGGCGCTTTTCGAAGCCGTGCCAGGTGTTGTCGGCGGGCACGAACACCATCGCCGCGCCGCGCTTGAACGGCGAGACGCCGTAGTGGCGCTCCTTGCTCCAGTAGATGTCGGTGCCGAGCTTTCCGTGGCCGGAGCCGTTGGAAAGATAGATCAGGCAGGTGAACTTCTTCACTCCGAGGTCGGTGTGCGGTTCGAGCCAGAAGCCGTCGACGTCCTGCGCATATTCGAGCCGAAGGAACGTGTCGTCGATCGGCGCGGCGAAGGATTCGGCGATCAGGCGGACGATTCGCGGCGACTGCAGCGCCTCCGCGACCGCCCGCATGGCGGGAAAACGCGCCATCGCCGCCGCGTCGAAATAGCTGCGCGAGTCGTTGTGCAGCTCGCGCCGCCCGGAGACGCCGGCGAGGTCGGGCGCGGCGAACGGCAGGTCGGCGAGCGCGTCGGCGACGTCGGCGGGAAAGACGTCTTCCAACAGATAGTGGCGATAGGGCGCGTCGAAACTCGAACGGCGGGCGGCGGCGGCGGCGAAGGCGTCGGCGACGCGATCGGCTTCGCCACCGAGACGGTCGTCGGCGGCGTTGGCGTCATGAATCGACATGGCGTTCACCTCTTGCTTGATCGATTCTAGCGGCGCTGCGGGTCAGGCCATGCCCAGCGCGGCGAGGTAGAGATCGAGGATCTCCTCTTCCTCGCGCAGCTTGTCGCGGTCTTGTTTGCGGATCGAGACCACCTTGCGGATCACCTTGGCGTCGAAGCCGTTGCCCTTGGCTTCGGCATAGACGTCCTTGATGTCGTCGGCGAGCGCCTTCTTCTCTTCCTCGAGGCGCTCGATGCGCTCGACGAAAGCGCGCAGCTGCCCGCCATTTACCGGATCAGAAGAGTCGGCGACTTTGGCTTCCTTGGCCATTCCACGTTCCGTTGCTTGCGATCTGGGAGACTTTTTGCGGCCCAGCCATGGCCGCCCGCACGCGGCGCGTCAAGCCGGCGGTGGGGGGCGCGGGCGGCCCTCGGCATGGCTGCCCCAGTCCTGTGGCGCCCGGATCGCAGCGGGCGCGGCGAGCGGCGCGACGATTCGCGCCAACCGGTCGGCCCAGGCTTCTGCCGCGGCGCGCTCGCCGATCAGATCCTGGCGCAATTCGATCAGCGCGTTGGCGAGGCCGCGCGCGGTGGCGATGGCGTTGATCGTGTCGCCGGGCAGTCCGCCGTCGTAAGGCTCGTTGTCGCCGACCGCATCGGGGCCGATGTCGGGCTCCGCGCCGAGCGCGCGAATCAGCGGCGCGGGCAAGCGCGGATCGGAATCCCATAGCACGCCGACCTTCCACGGCCGCGCCTGTCCCCGCCAATGCGGCGTGAACGAGTGAACCGACAGGATCGCCGGCGGCTCGCCGCTCGCCAGCATCGCCTCGACCGTCGCCGTGATCGCCGACCGGTAGGGCGCCCAATAAAGCTTGCGGCGGCGTTCGATTTCCGCCGCGTCGATTCGTGCGTTGCCGGGCACGAGGTCGCCGTCCGACACCCGCATCACCAGCGTCGGGTCGTCGTCGCCGCGGTTGGCGTCGATCAGCAGCCGCGAGAAGGTCGAGAGCACCGCCGGCGCGCCGAGCCTTTCGGCCAGCCGGCGCGCCAGCCAGGCGGCGCCGATGTCGTAGGCGATGTGGCGCTCGAGCGCCTCGCGCGGCAGGCCGAGGTCGCCGTAACGCGGCGGCAGTGCGTTGGCGGCATGGTCGCAGACGACGAGGACGCCGCCGTCGAGCGCGCCGGGAATTTGCTCAAACGGCGCGAAATCGTCGTCGGCCTCGTCGGCTTCGCGCCACGCCCTCGCATCCATGCCGTCCCCTTGCCGGTCGCCTGCGGCAAGAATAAGGACGGCGCGGCGCAACGCCAACGCCATCGCCCGCTCCGGGCGCAGGAATCGCAATCGGATGATGCAAGCCTCCCCCGCGGCGAGGCCGCAGGGCGGCTTCGGCGCGTCGTTCGCCGCCCTGGTCGTCGGGGCGCTGGCGATGGGCATATCGCCGATTTTCGTCCGCCTCGCCGACGTCGGGCCGTTCGCCAGCGCCTTCTGGCGGGTCACGCTGGCGCTGCCGCTGCTGTGGGCCTGGCTCAGAATCGCCGAAGCGCGCGAGCCGTCCGACGGGCGGATCGGCCGCGCCGACATCTTCGCCGGCCTCGCCTTCGCCGGCGACCTGTTCTTCTGGCACCTGTCGATCGTCACCACCAGCGTCGCCAACGCGACCTTCTTCGCCACCTGCGCGCCGATCTGGGTGGTGGCGTTCGGCTGGCTCATATTCGGCGAGCGCGCGGCGCGAAGGATGCTGATCGGCATCGCGTTGTGCGTCGCCGGCGGCGCGGCGCTGCTGGCGCAGAGCTTCCATCT
>NZ_JBEKVH010000178.1:0-7102 GCF_049514155.1 Roseiarcus sp.
AGTGTCGACGATGATCTTGCGGCCGGTGAGGCCGCAGTCGCCGTCGGGACCGCCGATATAGAACTTGCCGGTCGGGTTGACGTGCCAGACCGTCTTCGGGGTGATCCACCCTTCCGGCAGCGCCTTGACGACATAGGGGCGGACGATCGCTGCGACGCCGTCGGAGGAAAGATCGGGGTCGAGATGCTGGTGCGAGACGACGATCTGCGTCGCTTCGACCGGCTTGCCGTTGATGTAGCGGACCGTCACCTGGCTCTTGGCGTCGGGTCCGAGCGCCTTCTCGCGTCCGGCGTGGCGCGCTTCCGAAATGATGCGCAGGATCTTTTGCGCGTACTGGATCGGCGCCGGCATCAGCTCCGGCGTCTCGCGGCAGGCGTAGCCGAACATGATGCCCTGGTCGCCCGCGCCCTCGTCCTTGTCGCCGCCGGCGTCGACGCCCTGGGCGATGTCGGCCGATTGCTTGTGCAGCAACACCTCGACCTTGGCGTCGCGCCAATGAAAGCCTTCCTGCTCGTAGCCGATCGCCTTGATCGCCGCGCGCGCCGTCTCCTCGATCGCCTCGGGGCCGAGATCGGGTCCGCGCACTTCGCCGGCGATGACGAGGCGGTTGGTGGTGGCGAGCGTCTCGCAGGCGACGCGGATGCGATAGGGATCGAGGCCGGCGCGCGCGCCTTCACGGAAATACAGATCGACGATTTCGTCGGAGATGCGGTCGCAGACTTTGTCGGGATGGCCTTCCGAAACCGATTCGCTGGTGAACTGATAATCGTGCCGGGCCATCGCTCGTTTCTCTCCGGATTGCTGTTCGTCCGCCGGGCCCTACGCCCCGCCCCTTCCGCCCGCGCAAGTCGGCGCGCGCGGAAACGCGCCGCTTTTGACAGGCGGCGTTCGTTTGGTCAAGACGATTGCAGGAGAATCGTTCGTTTTATAGAACGGTCCGGGGCTTATTCCTTTGGCGCCGACAGCGCGGCGACCAGATCGAGGACGCGCTTGCGCACCTTGGGGTCGCGGATCTGGGCGAAGGCGCGATTGAGTTGCAGCCCCTCGCTGGTCGACAGGAAGTCGACGACATAGGCGCTGGCCGCCGGTTCCGCCAACAGCGGCTTGCCCGGATCGGCCGACGGCGCGCCCTCGAAGAAAAAGGCGGGAGGCACTTCCAGCACCCGCGCAAGCTGCTGCAGCCGACTGGCGCCGATACGGTTGGTGCCCTTCTCGTATTTCTGGATCTGCTGGAACGTCACCTCGAGCGATTCGCCGAGCCTCCCCTGGCTCATGCCAACCATCAGCCGCCGCATGCGCAGCCGCGCGCCGACATGCTTGTCGATAGGGTTGGGCGTTTTCGCCATCGGGCGTCGTCTCGCAATAGGCTTGGTCGCGGGCGCTGGCCCAGCTTCAATTACGCAACGGAATAACTAGCCGATGCGCGCAATGCGCGCAACCGGCCAGAGTTCGCCGATGGCGCGATTTTTACGGCCTGCGGCGCGCGAAGGCGACGATTGCGAGAAAAAAAAGGGCGATCCAGCCCACCGTCGACGATCCCCAGCGCCGCTGCCAGGTCGGCGGCAGCGGTTCGGGCAACGCGCTGTCGATGACCGTCTCGGCCCCGAGCCGCGCCTCGGCGAGGATGCGGCCGCGGCCGTCGACCACTGCGGAAATGCCGGTGTTGGCGGCGCGCGCGAGCGGCAGGCCGGTCTCGATCGCGCGCAGCCGCGCCTCGGCGAAATGCTGGTACGGCCCGGCGGTGAGGCCGAACCAGGCGTCGTCGGTGACGTTGAGCATCCAGCGCGGCGGATCGGGTTCGTCGAGCGCCTCGCCGCGCTCGTTGGGGAAGATGGCTTCGTAGCAGATCAACGCCCGCGCGGTCGGCAGGCCGGGAACATGGAGCCGGTCGGCGCCGGTTCCGGGGTCGAAGCCGCCCGGCATGTGGACGAACTGGGTGAGGCCGATGCGCTCGAACCAGCGGCCGAACGGCATGTATTCGCCGAACGGCACCAGGTGGCGCTTGTCGTAGCGCTCCGGCAACAGTCCGCGCCGGTCGAGCGTCAGGATCGAATTGAAGAAATGCCGGCGGCCGTCGCTACGGTCGTTGTCGTCGAGCCGCGCCGCGCCGGTGACGAGCGTCGTCCCGCCGCGCAGGAACTCGCTGATCGCCGCCAGCGCTGCGCCGTCGCGCGCGAGCAGGAAGGGAAAGGCCGATTCCGGCCAGATCAGATGGGTGACGTCGGCGACGCTGGAGGTCGTGGGCGAGGTCGCCCGGTCGGAAAGGGCGAGATATTCCTGGACGATCGCCTGCCCGTTGTCGGGCGAAAAGTCGCCGCCCTGCGAAATGTTGGGCTGCATCAGCCGCATCTTGACGTTGGGCAGCGTCGGGCTCGCCGGCGCTGACACCCGCCAGGCGCCGAAGACGAAGATCGCCGCGAGCGCGAGCGCCGCGAGCGCGGTCGGCGGCCAGCGTCGCCGCGTCTCGGTCCATAGGGTCGCCGGCGCGGCGAAGATCGCCGCGGCGAGAAGCGTCAGCCCGTGCAGGCCGACGATCGAGGCGATCTGCGCCAGTTCGAGATTGGCGCCGAGCGCCATACCGAGCTCGTTCCAGGGAAAGCCGGTGAGGACGACGCAGCGCAGCCATTCGCTGAAACCCAGACCGACCGCCAGCGCGAGCACCCGCGTCGCGTCGGCGCGCCAGATCAGCCGCGCCAGCGCGAAGCCGAAGGCGGGAAAGACCGCGAGCGCGGCCGGCAGGCCGAGCACCCCGAACGGCAGCGCCCAGGCGAACTTGTCGGCGTCGACGAGAAACGCCGACCCCAGCCACCACAGGCCGGCGACGAAATAGCCGAAGCCCCACCACCAGCCGGCGCCGAACGCCGCCCTCAGCGAGGCCCAGAATGGGCCGCCGCCCTCGGCGCGGTCGACCGCGCCGTCGATCAGCCACACCGCGAGCGTCATCGGCACGATCAGCGCCGGCGCGAAGGCGATCGGCGGCATGGCGAGCGCGCCGACGGCGCCGCCGGCGAAAGCGATGCCGCGCCGTCGCCAGCCCCAGGCGAGAATCACCGCCTGGGCGAGCCCGCCGGGCGCCGCGAAGCGCGGCCCGGCCGCGTCGACGAGCGCGGAGTCTTCGCTCATTTGTCGCCGGGCGCCGCGCCGGATTCCGGCGGCCGGTTCGATTCGGCGAGCGCGCGCGCGGCTGCGTTGCGTCGGCGCGGCGCGGCGCGCGGCTGGACCCTCAGCCGCTTGACCCGTCGCGGATCGGCGTCGAGCACTTCGAATTCGAGGTCGCCGGGGCCGGCGACGATTTCGCCGCGGATCGGCACGCGGCCGGCGGTCGCCGTCAGCAGGCCGCCGATCGTGTCGACGTCCTCGGCGTCGGCGAGCGCCGAGAGATCGATTCCGAGCGCTTTGGAGACGTCCTCCAGGCTCGCGCGCGCTTCGACGATGAAGGCGCCGTCGCCAGCGGCGGCGATCTGCGGCCGGTCGTCCTCGTCGTGCTCGTCCTCAATGTCGCCGACGATCGACTCGACCACGTCCTCGATCGAGACGAGGCCGTCGGTGCCGCCGTATTCGTCGATCACCAACGCCATATGCGTGTGCGAGGCCTGCATCTTCACCAGCAGGTCGAGCGCCGGCATCGACGGCGGCGCGAACAGCACCGGGCGCAGGATGTGCGCCGCCGACAGCGGCGTGTCCATGCCGAATTCGGCGACCGCCTTGCGCTCCGCTGGCGCCGCCTCCGCCTCCGCATTCGGCTGACCGACGAGGCCGAAGCTCGGCTCGGAGGCGAGGAAATCCATGAAGTCGCGGATGTGGACCATGCCGCGCGGATCGTCGAGCGTGTCGCCGTAGACCGGCAGTCGTGAATGGCCGGCGGTGCGGAAGAGGGCGAGCAATTCGCCGAGCGTCGCCTCGACGCTGACCGAGACGATGTCGGCGCGCGGCACCATCACGTCGGCGACGCGCACTTCGTGCAGCGCCAGCACGTTCTTGAGGATCGCGCGTTCCTGCGGCGTGAAGTCGGCGTTGGTTCCCGCCTCCTCCAGCGCGTCCTCGATGTCGTCGCGCACCGAAGCGGGCTCGATGCCGAACAAGGCCCGCAGCCGCTCGAACAGGCCGCGAGAGCCCTCTTCGGGGCTGGGCTCGGGCGCGGTCGGCCGGTCGCGCGCGGCGTCAGGGGCGGTCATGGTCGAGCGTCCGCCGCTTCGTCGGCGCGATAGGGGTCGGCGACGCCGAGCCGCGCCAGGATGCGGGTTTCGATCGCCTCCATCCGCTCCGCGTCGGCGTCGTTGTCGTGGTCGAAGCCGATCAGGTGGAGGAAGCCGTGGGCGACGAGATGGCGGTAATGGTCGGCGAGCGGCTTGCCATCTTCGGCCGCCTCGCGCGCCAGCGTTTCGAACGCGAGCACGACGTCGCCGAGCAGCCGCGCCTCGGCGATCTCAGCCGGCGCGACGGCGGGGAAGGAGAGCACGTTGGTCGGCTGGTCGAGCCCGCGCCAGCGCGCGTTGAGCGCGCGCACGCGCTCGTCGTCGGAAAGATGAATGCAGAGCTCGGCGCCGGGCGCCAGCGCGACGCCGCTTTCGCTCGCCGCGACGGCGATCGTCTCGCGCGCCAGCGACCGCGCCGGCACGGCTGCGCGCCAGCGCGGCGAGGCGGCGACGAATTCCACCCTTGGCGTCATTTCTCGCCGTCCGTCCGCCCCGTCGACTTCGCCGCCTCCGTCGACTTGGCCGTCTCGTAAGCTTCGACGATCTGGCGCACCAGGTCGTGGCGGACGACGTCGCCGTGGCGGAAACGCACGTGGCCGATCGGCTCGAGCCGGCCGAGCAGGGCGATCGCCTCGCTCAAGCCCGACTTCTGCCCCGGCGCGAGGTCGGTCTGCGACGGATCGCCGTTGACCATCATCCGCGAGCCCTCGCCGAGGCGGGTGAGGAACATCTTCATCTGCATCGCGGTCGCGTTCTGCGCCTCGTCGAGCAGGATCGCCGCCTTCGACAAGGTGCGGCCGCGCATGAAGGCCAGCGGCGCGATCTCGATCATGCCGGTCTGGATGCCGCGCTCGACCATGCGCGCATCCATGAAGTCGTAGAGCGCGTCGTAGATCGGCCGCAGGTAGGGGTCGACCTTCTCCTTCATGTCGCCGGGCAGGAAGCCGAGCCGCTCGCCCGCTTCGACCGCCGGTCGCGACAGGATCAGGCGTTCGACGAGGCCCTGTTCGAGCAGCCACACCGCGTGGCCGACCGCGAGCCAGGTCTTGCCGGTGCCGGCCGGGCCTTCGGCGAACACCAGCTCGTGCTTGTGCAGCGCCGCCAGATAGCGGTCCTGGGCGGCGTTGCGCGCGCGCACGACGCCGCGTTTGCGGGTCTTGATCTGGCCGAACGTGTCGCCGGTGGTCTCGAACGCGCCGGGGAACAGCGTGCCCTGGTAGGCGGTTTCCTCGATCGCGCCTTCGACGTCGCCTTCGTCGGCCGGCTGGCCGAGCTTGGCGCGCTCGTACAGCAGTTCGAACACGCGCCGCGCCTGCTCGCTCGCCTCGCGCGGGCCGCGAATGACGATCTGGTTGCCGTTGGCGTTGGCGCTGACGCCGAGCCGGCGCTCGATGCGGGCGATGTTCTGGTCGTAGTGGCCGAAGACGATCGAGGCCAGTCCGTTGTCGTCGAAGGCGAGGGCGATCTCGGTCGGTTTCGTCTCGCCGGGCTCCGCCACGGCCGCGGCGGGTCTCGTCAACGTCTGGTCTTGAGCTTTCAAACTGGCTGTCTCCGTCTCAAGCGATCTGAGCCTCGGGGTATGACGCCGGCGCGACAATCCGCCCGATCAGCGTATTCGCGCCGAGGCCGACGATTTCGACGCTCGCCATGGCGCCGATTCGGCTCGCGTCGCCCTCGGCGCGCACCGATTGCATATAGGGCGAGCGGCCGACGATTTGACCGGGGCGCCGCCCCGGCCGGTCGAACAGCACGTCGATCCGGCGGCCGACGAGGGTCCGGTTGAAGGCGACCCGCTGCGCGTCGATGAGGGCGTAAAGCTCGGCGAGCCGCTCCGCCTTGACCTCTTCGCCGATTTGGTCGGCGAGGTCGGCGGCCGGCGTGCCGGGCCGCGGCGAATACTTGAACGCATAGCCGGAGGAAAAGCCGACCTCGCGCACGACCGCCAGGGTCTGGCGGAACTCCGCGTCGGTCTCGCCGGGGAAGCCGACGATGAAGTCCGACGACAGCGCGACGTCGGGCTGCGCCCGGCGCACGCGCGCGACGATGTCGAGATAGTCGCGGACGCGGTGCTTGCGGTTCATCGCCGCCAGCATGCGGTCCGCGCCGGCCTGGATCGGCAGGTGCAGATAGGGGGCGAGCGCCGGATTGTCGCGATGGGCGGCGATCAGGCTGTCGCTCATGTCGTTGGGGTGGGAGGTGGCGTAGCGCAGCCTCAGCACGCCGGGAATTTCGGCGGCGGCGGCGAGCAGCGCCGCCAGGTCGCTCGCCTCGCCGTTCGCGTTGCGGCCGCGATAGGCGTTGACGTTCTGGCCGATGAGGGTGATCTCGCCGACCCGGGCGGCGGTCAGCCGCGCGATCTCGTCGATGACCGACCTCACCGGCCGCGAAGCTTCGCCGCCGCGGGTGTAGGGGACGACGCAGAACGAGCAGAACTTGTCGCAGCCCTCCTGGACGGTGACGAAGGCCGACGGGCCGCGGGCGCGGATCGCCTGCGGCCGGCTCGGCGGCAGATGGTCGAACTTGTCTTCGACCGCGAAATCGGTGTCGATCGCCGCCGCCCCGCGCGGCCGGTCGCGCAGCAACTGCGGCAGGCGGTGGTAGTTCTGCGGCCCGACGACGAAATCGACCGCCGGTTGGCGGCGGCGGATCTCCTCGCCTTCGGCCTGGGCGACGCAGCCCGCCACGACCAGAATGGTCGCGCGGCCCTGGCGCTCGCGCTCGGCTTTGAGGACGCGCAGCTTGCCGAGTTCGGAGAAGATCTTCTCCGAGGCGCGTTCGCGAATATGGCAGGTGTTGAGGATGACGAGGTCGGCGTCCTCGACGTTGGCCGTCTCCGCGTAGCCCTCCTGGCCGGCGACGTCGGCCATCCGCTGCGAATCATAGACGTTCATCTGGCAGCCGAACGA
>NZ_JBEKVH010000179.1:0-7091 GCF_049514155.1 Roseiarcus sp.
TTGACGCGCGAGGCCGTTCTTCCGACCGATCCGGGCCTCGTGCCTCCGGTCAAGCCCGAGGGCAGGCCCAGTCGCTCAGCGTCTAGCAGGCTGCTGAAAAACGGGCTGGATTTTGAGTTGTTTGCGTGATTCCGTTTCGGCATCGAAGGCGCTGTGGATTGATTCGATGCGCGGGCAGGA
Organism: Roseiarcus sp.; assembly: GCF_049514155.1. Lineage (GTDB taxonomy): Bacteria > Pseudomonadota > Alphaproteobacteria > Rhizobiales > Beijerinckiaceae > Roseiarcus. The sequence continues at coordinate 181 of NZ_JBEKVH010000179.1, forward strand.
TCGTACAAGCGGGTCGCTGTTTTCCTATATCGACCTTGATGCACGCGTTCCAGCGGGTCACCCGTTGCGAGCGATGCGCGAACTGGTGAACGCTTCGCTTGAAGCGCTCGATGGCGCGTTTGCGGCGCTTTACGAGGCGGGGGGCCGTCCCTCGATTGCGCCGGAGCGGCTGTTGCGCGCGAGCCTGTTGCAGTTTTTGTATTCGATCCGCTCGGAGCGCCAGTTGGTCGAGCGGCTGGAGTTCGATCTGTTGTTTCGCTGGTTCGTCGGGCTGGGGATCGACGATCCCGTATTCGACGCCTCGACGTTTTCGAAGAACCGCGACCGACTGCTGACGAGCGAGATCGCGCAGGGGTTTCTTTGCGCGTTGCTGGCCCAGCCGCGGGTGAAGCGCCTGCTGAGCGCGGAGCATTTTTCGGTCGACGGCACGATGCTGAAGGCCTGGGCGTCGATGAAGAGTTTTCGGGCCAAGGACGGCTCGGACGAGCCGCCGGCGGCGGGCCGCAATGGCGAGCGGGACTTCAAGAAGACGAGGCGGTCGAACGAGACCCACGCCTCCACTACCGACAAGGACGCGCGGCTTTATCGCAAGGGCGCCGGCCAGGAGAGCCGTCTGGCCTATCTCGGCCACGCCTTGATGGAGAACCGCAACGGCCTTGTCGTTGGCGCCGCGGCGAGCCTTGCGACGGGCACGGCCGAACGCGACGCGGCGGCGACATTGACGAAGGACCTACCGAAAGGCGCGACCTTGGGCGCGGACAAGAACTACGACGCCGAGGCTTTCGTCGAGGGCTTGAAGAAGCGCGGAATCGAGCCGCATGTCGCCATCAATGGGACGGTGAGCAAGCGGGGCAAGGTTCGCAAGACCGCCGTGCCGCCGCAGGTCGCCGCCAGCTCCGGCTACGCAATCAGCATGCGACGCCGCAAACGGATCGAGGAAAGCTTCGGCTGGAGCAAAATCGTCGGCGGCCTCGCGCAGTTGAAGGTGCGCGGTCTCGACAAGGTCAAGGCGGTCTTCACCTTCGGTCTTGTCGCCTACAACCTCGTTCGCTTGCCAAGACTGTTGCACACGACGGGCGAACTGTGTCTCGCGGCGGAGAAATAGTCGAAAATGAAGGAGAAGCCCGCCTCTATCCGCCGCTCGCGCCGTTCAATCCGCCAAAAAATCGCGCCGCCAACCATCAATCGCGGGCACGCGATGCGTTTTTCAGCAGCCTGCTAGAGCGTTGGCGAGCGGACAATTTTGCGCGCCGCGGCCGCCGCGGAACCGGTCAGCGCGACGCTGACGAGCACGCAGGCGAGGCCAAGCCAGGCCGCGGGCCTGACCGGCTCGCCGAGCGCCAGCGCGCCGGCGATGACGCCGATGCAGGGAACGATGTAATTGTTCAGAGCTGCGAAGGTCGCGCCCGCCGTCTCGATCAGACGGAAATAGACGAAATAGGCGAGGCCGGTGTTGAACAGGCCGAGCGCAATCAGCGCGGCGACCGGCCCCGCCGGCTTCGCCGCCAAATCGGCGAGCGACGGAAGCCCGCCGGCGACGAGTTCGGCCGCCGCAAGCAGCGCGCCGGAAATCGCCATCGAACCGGTCGCCGCCATCGCCGCGCCGACCGCGCGCGAAACCGGCCGCGACAGCAGCGCGCTGCCGGCGTAACCAAAGGCGCCGACGAGCGCGAGGGCGCGGCCCAGTCCGGCGTGCGCCTCGCCGCCGCCGGCGAAAGGCGAACCGAGCGACAGGGCGACGCCGACCAGTCCCAGCGCCAGGCCGGCGGCGGCGCGCGCGTTCCACACTTCGCCGAGGCCGAACATCCGCGCCAGCGCGAAGGTGAAGATCGGCGCCGAGCCCATCATCAGCGCCATGTCGGCGCTGGTGATCAAATGGGCGGCGACGCCGAACAGCAGGAACGGCCCAACCTGCCCGGCCAGCGACATCGCCGCCATCTGTCCCCAGACTTTGGCCGATCGCGGCCAGGCGACGCGGCGCGTCAGCGCCAGCGCGGCGAGCGCCAGCGCGGCGACGCCGGCGCGACCGCAGGCGTAGCCGATCCAGTCGAACGACTGGGAGGCGATCTTGATCAGCAGGAACGAAAAGCCCCACAGCAGCGAGAGAAAGGCGAGTTGAACGTAGGCCAAGGCGATTCCAGTCCGGGGCGGCGCTTGGCTAGCAAGCGCGGGCGGCGAAGGCAAACGCGCCCGCTACCCAAGCGCCGCCGCGCCGGTCTAGGATCGGCGTAGCCGCGCCAGGGGCGAAACCATGGACCACCGCGCCGTCTGCTTCGTCATCATGCCGTTCGGGCGCAAGCCCGACCCGAGCGGGCGGATCGTCGATTTCGACCGCATCTACGCCGCGGTCATCGCGCCGGCGGTCGAGGCGGCCGGCCTCGCCGTGGTGCGCGCCGACGAGGAGAAAGGCGCCGGCTTCATCCACAAGCTGATGTATGAGCGCATCCTGCTCAGCGAATTCGCCATCGCCGATCTCACCATCCTCAACGCCAACGTCTATTACGAACTCGGCATCCGCCACGCGGCGCGGCCGGAAACGACGGTGCTGACCATGGCGCTGGGATCGCCCCTGCCCTTCGACGTCGGCGCGTTGCGCGCGCTGCCCTATGCGCTCGGCGACAACGGCGCGCCGACGGACGCTCAAGCCGCGGCCAAAGCGCTGACCGAGCGGCTGATCGAGGCGCGCGGCCATCGCGCGATGGATTCGCCGCTGTTCCAGCTGCTCGAAGGCTACCAGGCGGCGCCGATCGACCGGCTGAAGACCGACGTCTTCCGCACCCAGGTCGCCTATGCCGAGGCGCTGAAGAAGAAGCTCGCCGACGCGCGCGCGGGTGGCGTCGCGGCGCTCGACGCGGTGCGCGACGGGCTCGGCGACATCGACGCGGTCGAGGCCGGCGTCGCCGTCGATCTGCTGCTTTCCTATCGCGCGCTGTCGGAGTGGGAGCGGGTGGTCGATCTTTGCGGCCGGCTCGATCGCGCCTTGCAGCGCACCGTGCTGGTGCGCGAGCAATGGGCGATGGCGCTCAACCGGCTCGGGCGCGACCGCGAGGCCGAGGCGATCCTTGTCGAGATGATCGGCGAGCGCGGGCCGTCGAGCGAGACCTGCGGCCTGCTCGGCCGCATCCATAAGGACCGCTGGGAGAAGGCGCGCAAAGACAAGCGCGAGATCGAGGCGCGCGGCCATCTGCGCAAGGCGATCGCCGCCTATCGGCAGGGCTTCGAGACCGATTGGCGCGACGCCTATCCCGGCGTCAACGCGGCGACGCTGATGACGATCGCCGATCCGCGCGACCGCGCCGCCAAGGAGATCGCCGGCGTCGCGCGCTACGCCGTGCGCCACCGGCAGACGCAGGGCGGCGACTATTGGGACCACGCGACGCTGGTCGAGCTGGCGGCGATCGAAGGCGACTGGGACGCCAGCGAAGAGGCGCTCGGCGATGCGCTCGCGGCGCTCGACGAAGGCTGGAAGGCCGCCTCGACCGCGGGCAACCTGCGGCTGATCGCCGAGTCGCGCGAGGCGGCCGGCATGGAGAGCGAGCGGCTGCGCGCGATCGTCGACGAGCTCACGCGGCGCGCCTCCGGCGGCGCCTGAGGCCAAGCGACTATGACAATCCGTAATCTGGCGGCCGCACTTCGGCCGGCTTGAAACGCGAAATCGTGAGGCGACGGCGCGCCGCGCCGCTTTGACGCCAACCTCTCGGAGTCCCGCATGAAATCCGCGTTCGCCCTCGCCGCCCTCGCCCTCGCCGCCGTCGCGGTCAGCCCCGCCTACGCCGCCGGCAAGTGCGCCGCCGGCCCCAAGTCGCAGTGGCGGCCCATCTCGACCTTGGAATCGCAATTGCAGACCGAGGGCTTCTCGGTCAAGCAGATCAAGACCGAAAGCGGCTGCTACGAAGTCTACGCCACCAGCAAGGACGGCAAGCGCGTCAACATGGCCTACAACGCCCAGACGCTCGAGAAGCTCGACAACGCCGAAGCCGGCGAGAACTGATCGGGCTGCGGCGCCCCCAGGCGACGCGGAGGCGACGGTGATCCGCGTCTGGGACCCGTTGGTGCGGGCGCTCCACTGGACGCTCGTCGTGAGCTTCATCGTCTGCTGGCTCAGCGCGCAAGTTTGGGAGGACTTGCACGCCTGGGCCGGTTACGTCGCCGGGGCGCTCACGCTGGCGCGCGTCGTCTGGGGCTTCGGTGGCGGCGGCTACGCGCGCTTCGCTCAGTTCGTGCGCGCGCCGCGCGTCGTCCTCGCCTATCTTGGCGCGATCGTCCGCGGCTCGGAGGCGCGTTTCGTCGGCCATAATCCGGCCGGCGGGGCGATGATCGTCGCGCTGCTGATCGTCGTCGCCGCGACGGTTGCGAGCGGCTACGCGCTGACCACCGACGCGTTGTGGGGCTCATCGGGCGCGCAGCATCTGCATTCCTGGATCGCGCACGGGCTGGCGCTGCTCGTCCTTGTCCATCTCGCCGGCGTCGCGTTGGCGAGCCTGCGCCACCGCGAGAATCTCGTGCGGGCGATGATCGTCGGCGACAAGCGCGCCCCTGCGCCCGACGACGTCGCGTAGACGCTTGGGCGCTCGGGCGTCGCCTCAATGAAAGCTCCGCCCGCTCGGCAGCGCGCGGGCGACCTCGCGTTGCTCTTGCGTCGGCGGCAGGCGCGGGTCGTAGAAGAGCTGCGTCTGGGCGAAACGGTCGCCCTGGCGGCGCGGCGCGGCGCCGGGCGGCGCTTCGGCGAAGCCGGAAGGACGGACCTCGGAATCTTCGCGCGACAGCAAGCCGAGCATCGGCGTCAGATCCTCCATTCGCTCGACGATCAGGTGGACGACGCCGGATTCGTTCTGCAGCTTGCCGGTCGCGACGACGAAGCGGGCGCCGATGACGATCGCGCGCAGGCGCTCGAAGGCCTTCGGCCAGACGATGAGATTGGCGATTCCCGTCTCGTCCTCCAGCGTCATGAAGATCACCCCCTGCGCCGTGCCCGGCCGCTGGCGCACCAGCACCAGCCCGGCGACGGCGACGCGGTCGCCGGTCTTCAGCGTCGCCAGCGCCTCGGCGCGCCTGACGCCGCGCGCGTCGAGGCGGACGCGCATGAAGGCGACCGGGTGCGCTTTCAGCGACAGCGACAGGCGGCGATAGTCCTCGACCACATGGGCGCCGAGCGGCATCGGCGGCAGCTTGGCGTCGGGCTCGGCGTCGCGTTCGGGGCGGCTCAGCGCGAACAGCGGCAGATCGTCCTGGTCGCCGACCCGGCCGAGGCCGCGCACCGCCCACAGCGCCTCGCGGCGGTCGAGACCAAGCGAGCGGAAGGCGTCGGCGTCGGCGAGCCGCTCCAGCGTCGCCGGCTCGAGGCCGGAGCGCAGCCACAGGTCGCGCACGGAATCGTAGCCCGCGCCGCGCCGCTCGACCAGCCGCCGCATCTCCTCTTCCTTGGCGCCGACGATCTGCCGCAAGCCCAGCCTGACCGCATGGGCCGCACGGATTTCCGCCGCCATGGCGGCGTGGCGGGGGTGGATCCCCCCCTTCTCCCGCGTGCGGGAGAAGGGGGCGTCGCGCCGCGACGCCGGATGAGGGCCCTCGTCGCACTTGCCCTCACCCCAACCCTCTCCCGCAAGCGGGAGAGGGGGCTCCAGCGTGCAGTCCCAATCCGACAGGTTGACGTCGACCTCGCGCACGTCGACGCCGTGCTCGCGCGCGTCGCGCACGAGCTGGGCGGGGGCGTAGAAGCCGAGCGGCTGAGCGTTGAGCATCGCCGCGGCGAAGACGTCGGGATAGCGGCACTTCATCCAGCACGAGGCATAGACGATCAGCGCGAAGCTCGCCGCGTGGCTCTCGGGGAAGCCGTATTCGCCGAAGCCTTCGATCTGACGAAAGCAACGCTCGGCGAATTCGCGCTCGTAGCCGCGCGCGACCATGCCCTCGACCATCTTGGTCTCGAAGGTCTGGATCGTGCCGGCGCGGCGGAAGGTCGCCATCGCGCGGCGCAGCTTGTCGGCTTCGGCGGGCGCAAAGCCGGCGGCGACGATGGCGATCTTCATCGCCTGCTCCTGGAACAGCGGCACGCCGAGCGTCTTGCCGAGCACCGCTTCCAGTTCCTTCGACGGATAGATCGTCGGCTCGAGCCCCTGGCGACGGCGCAGGTAGGGATGGACCATGTCGCCCTGGATCGGCCCGGGGCGGACGATCGCCACCTCGATGACGAGGTCGTAGAAATTCTCCGGCTTGAGCCGCGGCAGCATCGACATCTGCGCGCGGCTCTCGATCTGGAACACGCCGACCGTATCGGCGCGCTGGATCATCGCGTAGACGCAAGCCTCTTCCGACGGGATCGAGGCGAGCGTCAGCCGCTCGCCATAGTGAGCCTCGAGCAGCTTGAGGCTCTTGCTCATCGCGGTGAGCATGCCGAGCGCCAGCACGTCGATCTTGAGGATGCCGAGCGCGTCGAGGTCGTTCTTGTCCCATTCGACCATCGTGCGATTGTCCATCGCCGTGTTCATGATCGGCGCAATCTCGTCGAGCCGGTCGCGGGCGATGACGAAGCCGCCGCTGTGCTGGGTGAGATGACGCGGGAAGCCGACGAGCTCGCCCGCCAGCTTCAGCGCCAAGGCGAGCGTCGGCGCGCTCGGATCGAGCCCGGCGGCGCGCGCCCGCTCCTCGCCGATCGGCGCCGAACTCTGGCCCCAGACGGTGTTGTTGAGCGCGACGATCGCGTCGTCGGACAGGCCGAAGACCTTGGCGGTCTCGCGGATCGCCGAGCGGGTGCGGTAGGTCGCGACCGCGCTCGCCAAGCCCGCCCGTTCGCGGCCGTAGCGCTGGTAGATGTACTGGATCACCTCCTCGCGCCGCTCGTGCTCGAAATCGACGTCGATGTCGGGCGGCTCGCCGCGCTCGGGCGAGACGAAGCGCTCGAACAGCAGGTC
>NZ_JBEKVH010000180.1:0-8220 GCF_049514155.1 Roseiarcus sp.
GTCGAAGCAAAAAGTAGTCGTTAAGGTTAGATAACCCAGCAAACACGTGAACAGCGTCGCTGCCTCCGACGATATTTCGATCGTAATGACCACATTCTTCGATTGTCGTGCGAAGCGCAGCCCAAGCAAAACCGTGGCAATTGTGCTGATCGATAGCCCGGTAGTAGCTGGCGTCATCAAACTCAGATCGAGGTTTGCTAAGTTTCAGCTTGTTTCCGTCAAATACCGAAGACCTGACCGCACAGGCGACAGATACGCCAGTGAGAATGGGTACGGATTCTCTACATATTTGTCGCGATAAAGTGGGCACATCAATTTCTCTTGGCAGATGAATTGATGTATCAAATAATTGCAATGATCCTCCGTTCTTGTCCAACCGCGTTTTCGCCGCGTCTACCCAATTCTCATCTTCGAAGATTACGTCGCAATCGACCCACGCGACATATTCGACGTGGCGGGGCAGTTCCGCGATGCCGATGTTAAGCAGGCGCTCCTTTTGCCAAATTCGGTCGTCGCCCGTCAGGCTCAGAACGATGTCCCCATCGTCCTTGCTCAATTGATGGCGCCCGGCCTTGGCAAGCTCCACAACCATTAGCGGCGCATTGAGGCGCCGGCGAAAGGTCTTGAAATTCTGCAGGCGACGCCTGTAACCCGCCGGGTTGTAATACGAAGTCACGACCCAAAGCGGATCAGAAAAGCGAGACATGAAACATCGCCTCTCTTGCGGGGTTCCTAGCGTCGCACCAAAGGGCCTTCTAAACGGAATTCCCGACAAAATCCTCTTTTCTCGTCAAGTCCCCGACGAGATTGAATTGCCGCCGAGCCGGCGAGGCCATCCGTCAGCCGCATGGCGCAACACAGCCCCCTACGGCGCCTTGATGAACAGGCCGATCGTCAGCGCGACGCCGATCACCACGACACCGACGCGCAACGCCTTCTCGTTGACCCTTTGCAACATCAGCGCGCCGAGCCAACCGCCGATCGAGGCGCCGACCGTGGTGACGGCGACCTGCGTCCAGTGGACGTCGTGCGAGAAGACGAACAGCGCCACCGCCGAGGCGTTCATCACGCCGGCCAGCACATTCTTGGTCGCGCCGGCGGCGCGCACCGCCAGTCCCGCCATGGTCAGCGCCGCCATCATCAACAGGCCGATGCCGCCGCCGAAATAGCCGCCGTAAACGGCGATGCCGAACTGCGCCAGCCCAGCGCCCCACGGCGGCAGGCTGGCTTCTCCCGGCTCAGGCTGCCGGCGCAGGAAACTGCCCCAGGCGAACAACGCGGTGGCGAACAGCACCAGCCACGGCACGAGATGGGCGAAGAAGCTCGGCGGGGTCGCGAGCAGGATCGCGCCGCCAACCGCCCCGCCGGCGAGGCTGATGACGAACAGCGCCTTCAGCGACAGGCCTTCGGCGCCTTGCGCGCCGGCGCGGCCGGTGTAGCCGGTGACGATCTGGGCGGGAAACAGCGCCACGGTCGAAGTGATGTTGGCGGCGCGCGCGTCCATGCCGGTGAACATCAGCGACGGCAGGGTGATGAACGAGCCGCCGCCGGCGAGCGCGTTCTGTCCGCCCGCCCACAGCGACGCGACGAACAACACAATCAACGCCGCCATGTCAGCTCCTTAGCAAAACGCGAGAGGGCGCCGCAGGCGCCTCCCCTCGCCGCCGGCGGCGCAAGGAACGGGAAGCCGCCGCGCGCGTCAAGTCGCGCTTCCCGCGTCACGTCGTCCCTCAGGCGAAGGCGCGCGCCGCTTGGCGATGCTCGGCGACCAGCGCCGCCAGATCGAGGCCGACCGGCGCGCCGTCGACGACCCGCCAGACCCCGCCGACCATCACCCGGTCGGCGCGATGGGCGCCGCACAGCACGAGCGCCGCCAGCGGGTCGTGCGCGCCGGAGAAGCGCGGCTCGTCGAGCCGGAACAGCGCCAGATCGGCCTGCAGGCCGGGGGCGACGCGGCCGAGGTCGTCGCGGCCGAGACAGCGCGCCGAGCCCTCGGTCGCCCAGCGCAACGCGTCGAGATGGGTGATCGCGGCCGCGCCGTAGCGCAGGCGGCCGATCATCAGCGCGTGGCGAACCGCCTCCATCATGTTGGAGGAATCGTTCGAGGCCGAGCCGTCGACGCCGAGGCCGAGCGGCGCGCCCGCCGCCTCGAGCTCGCAGGTCGGGCAGACGCCGGAAGCGAGCACCATGTTGGAGGCGGCGCAATGGCAGACGCCGACCCCCGCCGCGCCGAGCCGCTTGATTTCGTCGGCGTTGAAATGAATGCCGTGGGCGAGCCAGGTCCTTCGCGACATCCAGCCGGCCTCCTCCAGCAGCTCGACCGGCCGCACGCCGTACATCGCCAGGCAGAAGCGCTCTTCGTCCGCGGTCTCGCAGAGATGGGTGTGAAGCTGGCAGTCGTAGCTTTCCGCGAGCCGCGCCGTCTCGCACATCAGTTCGCGGTCGATCGAGAACGGCGAGCACGGCGCGAGCGCGACGCGGATCAACGCGCCGGGCTTGCGATCATGGAACAGCTTCAGCACCCTTTCGCTGTCGGCGAGGATCGCATCGGCGTCCTGAACCACCGAGTCGGGCGGCAGGCCGCCGTCCTTCTGCGAGCGGTTCATCGAGCCGCGCGTCACCGTCATGCGCACGCCGAGCGCGCGCGCTTCCTCGACCTCGATGTCGACGGCGTTCTCCAGCCCGGCGGGATAGAGGTAATGATGGTCGGCGGCGGTGGTGCAGCCGGAGAGCAGCAATTCGACCAGCGCCAGCCGCGCCGCCAGACGGAGGTCGCGCGGCGTCAGGCGCGCCCAGATCGGATAGAGCGCGGTCAGCCAGTCGAACAATTCGCGATTGATCGCCGCCGGGTGTGCGCGCGTCAGCGTCTGGTAAAAGTGATGGTGGGCGTTGACCAGCCCGGGCAGCACGACATGGCGGGAGGCGTCGAAGATGGCGTCGACCGGCGTTCGCGGCTCGGCGCCGCGCGCCAGGGTTTCGACGATGCGGCCGTCTTCGACCACGATTCCGCGTTCGGCCGCCTCGGCGAGGATCGCCAGCGGGTCCTTGATCCAGGTTCGCATCGCCAACAAGCCCCCTGCGCGAATGCGCCGCGCGTGGCCGCCGATTCGGCCTCGCGCATCGCCGCCCGCTAGGCGGTCTCGATTTCGAGCGTCTTGAGCAGCGGCTGCAACGCGTCGGCGTGCTTGCGCCAGCGGCCGCTCGACGAGCGGTAGATCGGCTGGCGAACCTGGTTGACGCTGGCGGTGCGCACCGGGCGCTCGACGCGATAGAACTCGAGGCAGGCCGGATCCCAAGGCAAGTCGAGGAATTCGAGCATGCGCCGCGCCTCGGCCTCGATGTCGTCGACCACCGCTTCGTAGTCGACCTCGAGGAAATGCGAGGCGGGCAGAACCGCGCGCCAATAGTCCGTCAGCTTCAGATAGTCGCGGCAATATCGGCCGAGATCGGTCAGGTCGTAAGTGAAGTTCAGCGAGTCGGCGAACAGCTTGGTGTAGCAGGAAAGGCAGGTGTCGACCGGATCGCGGCGCGCGTGAATGATCTTGGCGTCGGGAAGGATGAGGCGAATCAGTCCGGCGTTGATGAAATTGCCGGGCGCCTTGTCGACGACGCGCGGCTTGCCGCCGGCGAGCGCTTCGACGCGCGACAGATAGCTTTGCCCCAGTCGCTTCAGCGCGCCGGCGTCCAGCGCCGCGACCCCCTTGGGAAAGTCGCCGATCTGCTCGACGACGGCGCGCATACAACGGAGTTCGCCCGCGCCGTGGACGGCCGGGTGAGCGGCGAGGATCTGCTCGATCAGCGTCGTGCCCGAGCGCGGCATGCCGACGATGAAGATCGGCGCCGGAGACCGCAACCCCTGGTCGGCGAGCCGGTCGAGCAGCGCGGGGGGGAAAGCGGCGGCGACCTCGGCGAAGAACTTTTCGGTCGCGGCGGCGCTGTAGGACGCGATCGCGCGCTTCATCCGGTTGCCTTCGTCCAGATGACGGAACGCCGCCGGCGAGTCGCCGAGATCGAGGTAGGCCTTGCCAAGCGCGAAATTCAGCACCATCCGGGAGGCGTAGGTTTCGCCCTTCTCCGGCGCCAGCAGCGCCTCCATCGCCGGGATCGTCGGATCGTCGGCGGTGAACTTGACCAGTTCCGCGCGCCCGGTCATCGCGCTCGACGAGGTGGGATTGAGCGCCAAAGCCTCGTCCAAGGCCGCCCTCGCCTCGTCCTGTCGGCCGAACGTTTCCATGACGCCGGCGCGCTTGGCGCGCAAATCGTCCTGAGTTTCGCCCCCTAACGCGATGGCGCGATCCAGCGCGGCGATCCCCTCTTCGTAGCGCCCCTCGGACAGCAGGTAGGTGGAGATCGCGCTTTCCTTCTGCACGCTCTCCTTCGTGTCGCGCGGCGTCAGCGTCATCAGTCGCTCGACGTCGATGTGCGCTTCGTCGTCACGATCGAACCTGACGAGAATTTCCACATGCATGCTGAGCGCGAGGATATTGTCGGGCGACTTCGCCAGCAGATCGCCAAGCCAGCGCAGGGCCGCCTCGCGCTGCGACCGCCCCAACTCGGCTGTGGCGAGATTGAGAAGGACGTCGGCGGAATCGGGCTCGATCGCGAGCGAACGGCGTCCGCATTCCACCGCCTTGTTGTATTCGCCGAGCGCGTTGAACAGGATGAGGAGGTTGGCGTAAGCGCCGGCGTGGCGCGGGTTCAACGACAACGCCAACTCGAAGGCGCGCTGCGCTTCCTCGCGGCGCTTGAGCGCGGCGAGCGCATTGGCCTTGTTGTAATAGGCGTCGCCGTAGCGCCGGTCCAAGGCGATCGCGCGATCGAAATCGGCGATCGCTTCCTCGTAGCGCTCGAGTTGCGAATGAACGGCGCCGCGATTGTTGAGCGCCTTGGCGTGCCGCGGGTTGATGGCGAGCGCCGCGTCGAACGCCGCAATCGCCTGCTCGAGCTTGTTGTTGTGCTTGAGCACGGTGCCGTAATTGTAATGGGTCGCATCGCTGGAAGCGTCGATCCGCAGCGCCTGCTCGGCGAAGGCCTCGGCCTCGTCGAAGCGCTCCAATCCGGTCAACGCGACCGTCAGCAGGTTGAGCGCGCCGAAATGGCGCGGCGCGATCTCGACCGCCTGGCGAAAGCAACGCTCGGCGTCGCGCAGACGGCCGCTTTGCAGCGCCGCCACGCCCTTCTGCAGCAGTCCATCGACGTTCTTCATGGCGCTCGAGCGGATCTCCGACTGGCCAAGGGCGTGACCGATCCCGCCGCTTGCCGCCCGCCTCATAGCGTCAAAGGGGGGCGCCGGGAAGCCCTAACGGGCGCCGGCGGCCGGCGCGCGCTCACGCGCCCATGGCCCAGCCGGACGGCCCGCGCGCCGTCACGACTTCGGCGCGCGCGCCGCGGAAAATCGCCATCGTGGCGACGCCGGTCATGACCGAGCCGGAGTCGAGGTTGAGACGGAAGCGGCGGATCTGGTCGGCGGGCGACGGGTCGGGCCTCAGGTCGTTGGGCGTGTGGCCGTGGACGACGAAATAGCCCCCGTATCCCTGCGGCCCCGGCGCAGCGGAAAGGAAAGGCCGGCGCACCCAGGCCCAGTGCTGGTCGCCGCCCAGCGTCGCCAGCGGCGCATTCCACGGCTCGGCAAGGAAGCTCTCGAGCTCGACGCCGGGGTTGACGCCGGCGTGAACGAACAGGAGGCCGCCGGAGCGCCAGTGCGACCGCAAGCTCGCGAGCCAGTCGGCGACGCGCGCCGGCAGGCTTTGGCGCGCGTCGCTGAGCAGGTCGTCGAGATCGGCGGGCGTGGCGGAGAAGCGCACGAATTCGGCGAGCGTGTGGTCGCCGCCGTTGGCGATCCAGGTCTGAAGCGCATCGATCGCGTCGGCGCGCGGCGTCGCCGCGTCGAGGGCGAGGCGCATCATCGCCTCGTGATTGCCCATCAGCGCGACCGTCTCGTCGCCCTCGGCGCGCTGCGCCGCCGCGAGCGCCAGATCGATCGCGCCGAGGCTGTCGGCGCCGCGGTCGACGAGATCGCCGAGCAGGACGACGACGCGACGCAACGCGCGGCGCGGCTCGCGCGCTGCTTCGTCGAGCAGCGCGGCGAGCAGATCGCTGCGGCCGTGGATGTCGCCGACGGCGAAGATTTCGATTTCGTCGGCGCCGGCGCGCGGCAGCGCGTAACCCTGACGATCGAGGACGATGGGCACGGGCGGGTCCTTTGTGGCGGGTCCGCGGCCAGCATGGCGCGTCGCGGCGGAGATTTCCAGATCGTGGGTCAGTTTGGACGAACGGTTTGCGCCCACTACGGCCGTCCCGGTCGATGAGACGGTTCCCGAAAGCGGACAACCTCACATTCGGTTACCGTTCGCGACGGCTGCGCCAATATCCCGCTTGCGGCGGATGGGGTTCAGGAGGGCGAAACCATTCTTGTTGGCGGCTTTTCAGGCCACGGATATCGACGTCTTGTCCTCCCGGATCCGCCAGGACTGATCAGAACCGAAGATTTCTCGTTCGGCCGGGAAGGCCAAACGAGAGTCTTCCAGCTTCGCGCGGACCGAGAATCCGAATCCGGCTCAGCTGCGGGCGGATAAACACCGTCGGGCCAAGGCGAGCGCGGCAACACGTCGCGCCCCGGTTTGCTTGAACGGCGAAACGAATCAATCACGTCGGAGTACGTTGATGTCTAAGCGCGGTTGAATCGATGTGACAGTTAGGGGATCCCCAGAATAGCGGCTGGGAAGACCAAGGCGCGACCGAAGCGTGTGGCCACGTCGAGGGGGCGGTCGCATGAGAACATGTCTTGTGTCGTTTCGGCGTCGACCTGGGTTTGTCGCCGCTTGCTTCTTGTGTTCTCTGTTCGCCGCGCCGCTCCTGACCGTCGGGGCGGCCGGAGCGCAAGAGAGTTTTGCCGGCTGGCCGGCGGGGAGCGACGGGTCGTTCGCGTCGTCCGCCCAGAAGCCGGTCGACCCGCCGCAAAGCGCGCCGCGATGGACGTTCTCGACCGAAGCGATCGTCTTGGGCCGTACCGGCGGCGCAAATCAGCCGCTCGTTGGACTCCTGCCGGGCAGCATGACGTCCGAAAGTCAGTGTGACGTATCACGACGAATCCGGCTACGGCGTCGAGTTCTCGTATTTCAACATCTTCACCCAGAGCGCCACCAAGACGGTCGGCCCCACCGGCCCCCCTAATACGGCGGACTGGCTGGTCATGTACGCCCCCGGCTCGTTCTGGCAGACCCAGGATTTTCCATACCAAGGGATGGCCTGGAAAGACGCCACCAACCTTTATAGCGCCGAGGCCAACGCGCGGCTGGATCTTTCCCCTCGGGTCACCGTGCTGGGACTCCGCTGGCTCCAGCTGAACGACGAGCTCGTCGGCTGGCTGACCCCGGCCGATCGCAACTCGCCGGATTGGAAAAAGTATTGTTATTTAAACACACTTAATAACCTTCCTTCCTGTTCCCCTCTCTACTACCCAGGTGGGACGGCGGGAATTTACCCGCCATTTTGGCAGGCGAACACGAAGAATAATCTATACGGCGCCCAAATCGGCGTGGACGCCAAACTGCTGGAGCTTGGGCGGTTTTCGATCGATGGAGTGATCAAGGCCGGCGTTTTCGACAACAACGCCGAACAGACAACTGTAGTCAGCATGGCGAAGCAGCTGTACACGGCGCAAGCCACGACCAACGCGGCCGCCTTCGTCGGCGAAGCCGACTTGCAGGTGAAATATCAACTCGCCAAGGGGCTTGCGCTCAAGGTCGGTTATGAAGCCCTGTGGCTCGACGGCGTCGCTTTGGCGCCCGGACAGATCCGGGAGACCTACACAACTTCGCCCTCTCCAGCTTCTCCCTTGACTCCGGTGAGCGCGCGCGCGCTCGGCGTCAACTGCAGCTCAAACGTGCTCTTCCAGGGCGCCACGGTCGGACTCGAGTCTTCGTTCTAGCGCCACCGCGTCGAAAACATGGGGGGCGTTTCAATGCCAGCTCGCGCAAAATCGCTCGTCTTCGCGCGGGCAGTCGCTGGGCTTATCCGCTTGGAGCTTGCGGCGCCGCTGCGCCGCCTGTGGTGGACGACCCTGCTCGTCGCGCTGGCGGCGCCGGGTGCGACGCTCGCTCAGACCTCGCAGTGCGCGCCGACGACGCAGCCGCCGACGTTATGCTCCACCCAGGCGAATCTGCTGTTGCCGTTCGCCTCGCTCTTGAACTCGCCCGCGGGCCTCGCCGTGCTCGAGGC
>NZ_JBEKVH010000181.1:0-6917 GCF_049514155.1 Roseiarcus sp.
GCCGACCGATCTGCTCGCCTGGGACCTCGCGCGCGCGGCGATGACCGCGCGCCACGCATACAGCGCCGAATGTCTCAGCGAATCCGAGGCCTGGACCTATCTGCTGACAATCGCGGTCAAGGCGCAGGAAAGCTTCGAATCCTGGCGCGACTTTGGCGAGCGCTACCGCCGCGGACGCATCCGCTGGTCGAACGCGCTGCACGACCGCTTCGACGACATTCTCGCCTTTCTCGTCGGCGACCCGCGCTCGCCGTGGCGGTCCCTTCCCTGGCGCCAGCGCCTCGACGCGAACAATGTCCGCAGCGCGGAAGCCGACGACCCGGCGTCGCGACGGGGCGACTTCGTCTTCGCCCTTTGGCGGCGGCAGGGCCCCTTGCGAACCCAATTGGCGGCGTTGCTCGCCGTCGCGTTGATCGTCGCCGGCTGGGAGGCGGCGCGGCTGATGCGCCCTCAGCCGATCGCCGCGGCGCAAGCGCCGGAGATCGCGGTTTCGCCGATCGCCGATCCGCCTGACGACCCCGCTTCGGCGCGCGGCGAATTCGAGCGAATCCAGGTCGTCTTCGTCGCCAACGGCGACGGCGCGCGGGCCCAGTTCCGTAACCCGCCGCTCGCCCACCCGCTCGCCGATTTCCGCTACGGCGTCGACCATGCCGTTCCCGACCGCGCGCTGACGCCCAAGCTGCTCGAGAAGGCGATCAAAGGCCTGCCACAGGCGCTCGATCTTCCCCCCGGCGCGCATTTCCTCGCCATCCAGGCGCAGCTCGACGCCGGCGTCCTCTCGCCGGTCCGCCGCTTCGACCTCCCCGCCAACCTCCTCGGCCCGCGCCGTTAGACCGGCCGCGACTTCGACGGCCGCGACCCCGGCGTGCTTGATCCGCATCGTGGGGAGCGCTACACGCCTGCCGACCGGAGGATATTCATGGGGGCCCGCGACCCGCTGATCGAACGCTTTCGCCAGAATTTCGGCGGCGGGGCGCGGCTTTACCGCGCGCCAGGGCGGGTCAATCTGATCGGCGAACACACCGACTACAACGACGGCTTCGTGCTGCCGGCGGCGCTCCAGCAATGCACCTGGATCGCGGCTGCGGCACGGCCCGAACCGCGGCTGCGCGTCAGCTCGCTGCGCGCGGGCGAGACGCTCGAATTCGCGCTCGACGATCCCGATCCGCGCCCCCGCCGGGATTGGAGCGACTACGTCCGCGGCGTCGCCATCATGCTGCAGCGCGACGGCTACCGCCTGAGCGGCGCCGACATGCTGATCGACAGCGACGTCCCGGTCGGCTCGGGTCTCAGCTCGTCGGCGGCGCTGGAGGTCGCGACCGGCTACGCCCTGCTCGACGGCGCCAGCCAGGCGATCGATCTCACCCGCCTCGCATTGTGCTGCCAGCGCGCCGAAAACGAATTCGTCGGCATGCGCTGCGGGGTCATGGACCAGTTCGCCTCCTGCCGCGGCGCCGCCGACCGCGTCCTGCTGCTCGACTGCCGCAGCCTTGAATTCCGCCTGTCGCCAGTCGACCCGTCGGTCCGCTTGGTGATTTGCAATTCGATGGTCCACCACGAGCTCGCAGGCAGTGAGTACAACCGCCGCCGCGAACAATGCGAGGACGGCGTCGCGCGTCTCAAGACGGTCCTGCCAACCGTCCGCGCACTGCGCGACGTGACCGCCGCCGACCTCGTCCGACACGGGGCGTTGCTGTCGGAGCTGGTGTTGCGCCGCTGTCGCCACGTCGTCACCGAAAACGATCGCGTCCTGCGCGCCGCCGCTGCGCTCGAAGCCGCCGAGGTCGGCGAAGTCGGCCGGCTGATGAACGCTTCGCACGTCAGCATGCGCGACGATTACGAGATCAGCTGCCGCGAGATCGACATCCTGGTCGAGCTCGCCGGCCGCGTCGACGGCGTGCTCGGCGCGCGCATGACTGGCGGCGGCTTCGGCGGCTGCACGATCAACCTGGTGCGGGTCGAAGCGGTCGACCGCTTCGCCGACGCGGTCGGCCGCGCCTATAAAGAGGCGACCGGCATCACGCCGCAGTTTCTCGTCTGCCGTCCAGGCGCCGGCGCTGGCGTCGCGAATTAGTCCGCCGCGCCGCGGCGTTTGCCTGAACGAGGACATCGGTGACGCTGCTCAACGACGCTTCCCACCGCCGCTTCAATCCGCTGACCCGCGAATGGGTGCTGGTGTCGCCGCATCGCACCCAGCGCCCCTGGCTCGGGCAAACGGAGCGTGCGGCGCGGCCGGCCGAGCACGCTTACGACCCCGAGTGCTATCTTTGTCCCGGCAATCGCCGCGCCAACGGCGAGGTCAACCCGCCCTACCCGCAGACGCTGGTGTTTCTCAATGACTTCCCCGCCCTGAAGCGGGAAGCGGGCGGCGAAGCGATCAACGAGAGCGGGCTGATCGTCGCCGCGCCCGAACGCGGCGTCGCCAAGGTCGTCTGCTTCTCGCCGCGCCACGACCTGACGCTCGCGCGCATGTCGGTCGACGAGATCGAGCCGGTCGTCAAGGTCTGGACCGAGGAATACCGCGCCCTCGGCGCGCTCGAGGAGATCGGCTGGGTGCAGATCTTCGAGAACCGCGGCGCGATGATGGGGGCGAGCAATCCGCACCCGCATTGCCAGATCTGGGCGACCGAGAGCCTGCCCAACGAGGCGGTCAAGGAGCTCGCGTCGCAGCGCGCCTATCGCGAAGAGCGCGGCGGCTGTCTGCTGTGCGACTATCTTGCGCTCGAGCTCGACGCCAAGGCGCGCATCGTCTGCGAGAATGAAGGTTTCGTCGCGCTGACGCCGTTCTGGGCGGTGTGGCCGTTCGAGACTTTGGTGCTGCCGCGCCGCCATTTCGGCGCGATGGACGAGATGAGCGGCGCCGAGGCGCGCGGACTGGCCGACATCTTGCGCCGACTGACGATCCGCTACGACAATCTGTTCGAGATCTCTTTCCCCTATTCGATGGGTTTTCACCAATCGCCGACCGACGGCGCCGCGCATCCCGAGCAGCATTTCCACGCCCACTTCTATCCGCCGCTGCTGAGGTCCGCTTCCGTGCGCAAGTTCATGGTCGGATTCGAACTGCTCGGCACGCCGCAGCGCGACATCACGCCCGAGAGCGCGGCGGCGCGCCTGCGCGACGCGCCGGCCGTCCACTATCTCGATCGTCTGACAAACGGCGCGAGCGACTGAGACCGCCGCAAGACCGCCGGATTTGCCGCGCGCGCCGGCGCGCGTTGACAGAAATCAAGGCGCAACGCACGCTGGCGTTCCTTAGTGGTCAATTGTCAGACTGTTCGGGCCAGCAATTGCTTGGCGTTTTCCGAACGCGTTGATCATCGGCGAAGACCGGGCGCAGCCAGAGCGCGCCGGAGGAGGTTTTCGCGTCGACAGCCTCGCAAAATCATAAGGCCGGAGAGGCGCCCAACGACGGCGAGACGACGATGATCGCGGATTCGTGACACGAAGGCGATTGCGACTCGCAGGCTGCAGGGAGGCTCCTATGGGTAAAACGCAAAAGCGGAATTTCCTCGTCACGGCGGCTGCGATTGCATTGATCTGCGGCGCAGTCTCTTCAGCGTATGCGCTCGATCCGACTCCGAAATGGTGCTCCGGCGTCAAGATCGCCGCCTTCCCGGGCGGACCGCAGGGCGGCGTCTTCGCCAACAACGTCTACAACGGCTACCGCCAGGCCGAGCTCGATCTCGGACCCTCGGTCACCTACTACTTCTCCAACTGGGATCCGAACCTGATGATCACCCAGTTGCAGCAGGCGATCGCCACCAAGGTCGACGGCATCGCCTTCATGGGTCACCCGGGTGACGCTGCGACCGATCCGCAGATCGACAAGGCGTTCGCCCAAGGCATCATCTTCACCACGGCGAACACCGCCCTGCCCGACGCGCAGGCCAAGTACGGGCCGCAGGGCATGGGCTACGTCGGCGCGCCCAATCACCTGGCGGGCCTCGCGCTGGGAGCGGAAGCGGCCAAACGCGCCGGGTTGAAGGCGGGCGACCTCGCGTTCGTCTGGGGCCTCAAGGGCCAGGGCGGCGACCGCGGCTCGCGCACGGTCGGCGTCATCGAGTCGATCGAAAAGACCGGCGCCAAGGTCATCTACCAGGAGATCGACAAGGCGACCGACGCCGATCCGAATGCCGGCACGCCAATTTTCGTCGGCGTGATGAAGGCCAACCCGGGCATCAAGCTCGTCGTCACCGACCACGGCGCGCTGACCGCGAACGTCGGCGTGTTCGCGCGCGCGGCGTCGCTGAAGCCTGGCGAGGTGTTCTTCGCCGGCTTCGACATGTCGCCGGCCACCGCCAAAGCGGTCAAGGAGGGCTATCAGGAGTTGGTGATCGACCAGCAGCCTTACTTGCAGGGCTATCTGCCGATCCTCAACATCTGCCTGACCAAGAAGTTCGGCTTCTCCGGCCTCGACATCAACACCGCCGGCGCCTTCGTCGATCCCAAGAACGTCGACGCCATTGCGCCGCTCGCGGCGCAGGAAATCCGCTAGCGTAGCGGGGCTCGCAGGAGCCCGAACCGGGGCGCCGCTCGAACGGCGGCGCCCCGGCCGAAAGAGGGAGGACGCAAGTGGGTCAATCTGCGTCGCCGAACGCCGAGTCTCCGCCCGTCATGGAGCTTCGCAACGTCTCCAAGACCTTCGGCGAAGTACGGTCGCTCGCCGGCGTCGACTTCCAGGTCAATCCACGCGAGATCGTCGGCCTGCTCGGCGACAACGGCGCCGGCAAGTCGACGCTCATCAAAGTGGTGATGGGCTTCTACGGCCCGGATTCGGGCGGCGAAATCTATTTCCACGGCAAGCGGGTCGAGGGCTGGTCGGTGGCGAAGGCGCGCAGCCTCGGCATCGAGACCGTCTACCAGGAACGGGCGTTGTGCGAGAAGCAGCCGATCTGGCGCAACATGTTCATGGGGCGCGAACTACGCAATCGATTCGGCCTGCTCGACGTCGCCGCGATGCGCGACGAATGCGCGCGGCTGATGAGCGAGCACATGGGCTTCACCTCGGCGGCGGTGCACCCCGACAATGTCGTGGCGACGATGTCGGGCGGCGAAAAACAGGGCGTGGCGATCACTCGCGCGCTTCATTTCGAAGCCGAGCTCGTCATCCTCGACGAGCCGACGATGGGCCTGTCGCTCAGCGAGACCAAGAAGACCCTCGACTTCGTCCGCTCGATCAAGGCGGCCGGCAAGTCGGCGATCTTCATCGACCATAACATCTTCAACATCTACCCGGTCGTCGACCGCCTCTATGTGCTCGATCGCGGCAAGGTCGCCGGCGTGTTCAACCGCGCCGACATCACGATGGATCAGTTGATCGAGCGGCTCTACCACGTCGCGCGCACCGGCTCGATGGAGTTGCCGTCATGACCGGAGAAGCTGCGGGGGCTCGTAAGGTCGGCAAAAAGGCCGCGCCGCCGTCGCTGCTGACGCGTTACGGCAGCCAAATGGGCATCGTCGGCGTCGGACTTGCGATGTGGCTCGCCTTCGTCATCGCCGCGCCGCGCGTGTTCACCGACGTCGACATCTATCTCGCCTTCGCTGAAACGACCCCCCTGTTCGGCATCGTCGCGCTGTCGCTGACCTTCGTCGTCATCACCGGCGAGATCGACCTGTCGTTTCCTTCCGTGATGGCGCTGGGCACGGCCGTCTTCTGCCTCGTCACCTATTACGGCGGCGCGCCGTGGTGGCTCGGACTGATCGCGGCCGGATTGACCGGAGTCGCCTGCGGACTGCTCAATGGCTTCCTGGTGGCGAGCCTCAATATTCCGTCGCTGGTCATCACCATCGGCACGCAGTTCCTGTTCCGCGGTCTCGAACTCGTTCTGATGAACGGCACCGGCGTGCCGCTGCTCGTCGACAAATATCCGCAGATGCACACGCTGTTGCGCGAGCCGCTGTTCGGCGTGCCAGTTCAGGCGCTGTGGATGGTCGGCATCCTGATCGTCGAATGGCTGCTGCTCAACCGCACCCGGTTCGGCGCGCATGTGTTCCTGGTCGGCGACAACCAGACGAGCGCGCGGCTGATGGGCGTCAACGCCGGGCGGGTCAAGATCAAGGCGTTCGTGCTGGTCGGCGTCACCGCCGTGTTCTGCGGGCTGCTGAGCTCGATCTACGGCTATTATTTCTGGCCGAGCACCGGCGACGGTTCGCTGCTCAACACCATCGCCTCGGTGTTCCTCGGCGGCACTTCGGTGTTCGGGGGCACCGGCTCGGTGATCGGCACCTTCGTCGCCGCCTTCATCATCGGCGCGATCAACGCCGGCATCGTCTCGGCGGGCGTCAACGCCTTCTATACCCAGCTTGCGTTCGGACTGGTGATCGTCGTTTCGGTCGTGCTGCAGACGCTGATCGACCGCCGCATCCGCCGCCAGTCGCTGACCGGCAAGTGAAACACGCGGGCGCCTGTTCGGGCGCCCGCCTCAACCCGCGTTCAGCGCTTTCTCGATCTCGTCGAGATCGGAGGGCGCGAGCGCCGGGCCGCTGACCGCCTCGAGGCTGTCGTCGATCTGCGTCAATGTGCGCGCGCCGACGACGGCCGACGTCACCCGCGCGTCGCGCAGCACCCATTTCAGCGCCAGATGGGCGATCGGGAGGCCAAGCCGCTCGGCGATCGGCCGCAGCCGTCGCACCGTCGCGATCCTCTCGTCGGTGACGCCCTCGCGCCCCATCGAGCCGCCGCGGCTGCCGCGTTGAGCCCGCGAATCTTCAGGCATCCCGTCGAGATATTTGTCGGTGAGAATCCCTTGGGCGAGCGGCGAGAAGACGATGCAGCCGACGCCCTCCTCCGCCAGCGCGTCGAGAAGGCCGTCGCGCTCGACCCAGCGGTCGAGCATCGAATAGCGCGGCTGGTGAATGTGGCAGCGCACGCCGAGCCCGCGCAGCGCCGCGAACGCCTCGCGCGCCTCAGCGGC
>NZ_JBEKVH010000182.1:0-6897 GCF_049514155.1 Roseiarcus sp.
GGGGCGGGCAGCTCCACCTCGGTGGTGGCGAGCGCCTGCGCCTATTTCGGCGGCGGCCCGTCGAGCCATTACATGGGCAACAATTCCGACAATCTGCTCGGTCAGGAATGGGTGACCCCGGTCGGAAAGGTCGTCCGCACCGGCTCGCTCAGCTCCGGCGCCGGCTGGTTCTGCTCGGAAGGCCCGGGACCCAGCGTCCGGGGCGTCACCCGCGGCAATTTGGGTTCGCGCGGCGGCCTCGGCACCTACACCAAATGCGCCATCAAGCTCGCCGATTGGCCGGGACCGACCGAGTTCGAGGTCAAGGGTCGGCCGCCGGGCTATCGGCTGCCGGTCGGCGAGAACTTCCGCGCCTACACCATCGGCGCGCCGAACTGGGACGCGTGGGCGAACTGCTACTACGCCATCTACGACAACGGCCTCGGCTACATCTTCCATCGGCAGCTGAACCTGGCCGGCGCCAATCTGGCGACCGCGTTGTGGCTGACCTACATCGATCCGACCAAGACCCTCAACGACGTCGAGACGCTCGCCAAGGATCCGGAGATCGTCGCCATCAACGAGACGGCGAGGATTTCGTTCCAACTGATCCTGGCGGCGCAGTCGCTCGACGGCATCCAACTGCAGGACAAGATCCTCAACGAAATCCTCTCCCAGACCGGCTGCTACAAGGTGGAGCGGTATTGCGAACCGGACATGGCCGAATTCACCAACATGTACATGCAGCGCCTCGGCCATAAGCACTGCAACTTCATCTGGGCCGGCGGCTACATGGGAAGCTGGATGCAGGCGGGAACCCCGGATTTCGTCAAGGACTATGTTCCCACCGCGATCAAGGGCTTCGAAAAAGATCAGCAGAGCCACCTGCTGGTCGAGTGCGGCGGCGACGCGCTGATGGGCTGCGGCAGCACGCTGGGCGGCGGCGGCTATTTCGGCCTCGAGCAGTTCGTCTCGTACGACCCCGCCAGCGACGCTTCGATCGACGCCTGCGTCAAGCACATGGAGGACGCGATCGCCGACTGCGTCGCCCAGGGCCTGCCGCTCGGCAAGGAGCTTCTGTACCTGCAGATCGGCTGGTCGGACCAGAGGATCTGGGACGGCATGGCCAAGGCGCCGCAGACGTTCGTCCTCGACTTCCAGAGGCAGTTCAAGGACGCGGTCGATCCGAATTCTCTCGGCGATCGCAACTATCCCTGGCTGCCGGAGAAGTGGGGCCAGGCGCCGGCGCCGGCGTTGGCGAAATAGCCGATCGCGGGCGGCGAACCGTCGCCCGCGCCTTTCGCGACGCGACATCGTCGCCCCTTGCCGTCGTCGCCGCGAAAGCCGAACCACCGCGCCGTCCGCCGGGCGCATCCGGCGCAGCGGACGACGACACAACGCGGCTGAGGCCCTCAGGCGGCTTTCGCGCGACAGGACTTGGAACACGAGGAGAGGGTGATGTTTAACGACTATTTTGCCGCCGGGTCCCGCGGGGAGCCCGATCCGGTCAGCGGCGAGCGGCCGAAGAAGCTGAAGTACGGCGTCGGCGGCCAGTGGAAGGAATCGGCCAGCCAAAAATACATGCCGTGTTTCGATCCTTCGACCGGCGCGGTGATCGCGCTCGCGCCGCAGTGCACGGCCGACGAAGTCGAGGAAGCCATCGAGGCCGCCGCCAAGGCCTTTCCCGCCTGGCGCGACACGCCGGTGAGCAAGCGGGTCCAGGTGCTGTTCCGGATGAAGGCTCTGCTCGACAGCCATCTCGACGAGCTGACCTATCTCTGCGCCCAGGAGAACGGCAAGAAGTGGGACGAAGCCCAGGGCGACATCCTCAAGGTCATCGAGGTGGTCGAGTTCGCCGCCGGCGCGCCGCACATCATGAAAGGCGACTCGATCGCCAACGTTTCGCCGGGCTACGACACCGTTCGCTTCAACGAGCCGATCGGCGTCTTCGCCGGCATCGCGCCGTGGAACTTTCCGGCGATGATTCCGCAAGGCTGGATGGCGCCGATCTGCATCGTCACCGGCAACACGCTGGTGCTGAAGGCGGCGAGCTTCGCCCCGCAATGCGCGCTGCGCATCACCGAGTTGTGGTACGAGGCGGGGCTTCCCGCCGGCGTGCTCAACGTCATCACCACCAGCCGCAACGAAGCGGAAATCTTCCTCAAGCACCCCAAGATCAGGGGCGTCAGCTTCGTCGGCTCGACCAGCGTCGGCCTGCACATCTATTCGACCGCCGCCGCCAACGGCAAGCGCGTGCAGGCGCTGACCGAGGCCAAGAACCATGCCCTGGTCATGCGCGACTGCGTGCTCGATCGCACCGTGGCGAGCATCGTCAACTCGTTCACCGGCTGCGCCGGCGAGCGCTGCATGGCCTTGCCCTGCGTGGTGGTCGAGAACGCGATCGCCGACGCCTTCGTCGCCGCCATCGCCAAGGCGTGCAAGGACATCAACCTCGGCCCGGCCTACAACAAGGCGAGTGGGCTCGGCCCCGTCGTCAACCAGGGCCACAAGGACTTCGTCCTCAACTGGATCGAAACCGGCGTCAAGGAAGGGGCCACGCTGGTCCTCGACGGCCGCAAGCCGAAGGTCCCGCGCGGATGCGAAAAGGGGTTCTTCGTCGGCCCGACGATCTTCGACCATGTGACGGAAGCGATGTCGATCGGCCGCGAGGAAATCTTCGGCCCGGTTCTGTGCGTCAAGCGGGTCGACGATTTCGAACAGGGGCTCGCGGTGATGAATGCCAGCCGGTTCGCCAACGGCTCTGTGATCTATACCGAGAGCGGCCACTACGCGCGTGAATTCGCCTATCGGACCGACGGCGGCATGGTCGGCGTCAACGTCGGGATTCCGGTTCCGCTCGGCATCTTCGGCTTCACCGGCCACAAGCAGTCGTTCTTTGGCGACCTGCATTGCATGGGGCGCGACGGCTTCATCTTCTTCACCGAGAGCAAGAACGTCACCACGACTTGGTTCACCGGCAAGTCGGCGCCGGCCAAGCCGAGCACGTGGGACGGCACCATGACGCGCTGAGGCGCGGCCTCGGCGACGCCTGCGGCCAGCGATCGGGCCGCGGGCGTCGCTCATCCGCGACGGCAAGGTTCGGCGCGGATCATAGCGACGCAGAAGGGGGGATTCTTGTGCAGAGCGCCGAGCGGCGCCGCACAGCGCAGCGCAGCTCATCGAAGAGCGTGTGGCGACCGCCTTACGCGGTCGCAGGTCGCGGTCGGCGCACGCTGATGGCGGCGGCCGAGCGCGCGTCAATTGCGCCGTCCTCAGTCACAGCGCAAGCGATCGTCAGCATCAGTCTGGATGGGACTCGATAACCAACATGTCGTTCGCCAACGCAATGATGCGCAATCGTGAATCCATCGCCGCCGGGCGCGAACGCCGGATCGGCGATGGCGACGTTTTTGGGCGCGGATATTTCACCGATATACGGCAACGGAACTTTCCAGCTCGCCGCTCGGCGGGTCGAGATTGCCGAATTATCAGCAGCGAGCTGGACTTGCACAATCGATTGGCGGCGCCAGGCATCGCCGCGGCAGGTGTTTCATTTCAATTGGCCAGGGGGGCAAGCCCAGCGAACAACACAAGGTGAGGGAGCGTCGCCTCGGCGACGAAGCGAACAATGGAAGACGCAAGGGACGTAAGGAAGGAACTGATCGAACTAAAGACCATTCAGGTCGTGGTGATGTGTTTTCTCGTCATCATGCTGGAGGGCTTCGATATCCAGGCCGCGGGCGTGACAATGCGGAAACTGGCGACGGAGTTCCAACTGGACAAGATGCAGATGGGCTATTTCGCGAGCTCCAGCGCCGTCGGCGTGCTGCTGTTCGCGGCGATCGGCGGCATCCTCGCCGATAGGTTCGGCCGCAAGCCGGTCGTGATCGCGGCGACCGCGGTGTTCGGATTGGCCTGCCTGCTCACGCCCTGGTCCACCGGCTTCGGCAGCCTGCTCGCGGCGCGCTTTCTCACCGGCGCCGGCCTCGGCGCGGCGATGCCGGTGGTGATCGCGATGACCAGCGACCACAGCCCGGCGTCGCAGAAGAAGCGCTATGTCGGCATCGTCTACTGCGCGATCTCGCTAGGCGGCATGCTATGCGCGGCGATCATGGCCACCGGCTGGCTGGGTTCGGACTGGCGTCCGATCTACTATGTCGGCGGCGTGCTGCCGATCGCGGTCGCGCTGGCGATGATCGTCTATCTGCCGGCGTCGCGGCCGAAGTCGGCGCTCGTCGCCGACGCGGCGGGGGTCGAGGGCACTTGGGCCGACATCCTCGGCCTGAGCAAGCTGCCGATCACGCTCACGCTGTGGCTCGCCACCTTCCTCACGCTCGCCGTGATGTATCTGTGCGTGTTGTGGATGCCGACGTTGCTGCAGCAGCGCGGCTTCTCGCCGACCGACGCGTTGATTATCCAGACCATGTACAATCTGGGATCGACGGTCGCGGCGATCATCGTCGGGTATCTGCTTGACCGGCGCATGGCCTACCGCGTGGCCACTGTCGGCTATATCGTGCTCGCGCTGGGCTTGTACTTCCTCGGCGCAGTCGCGCTGGGCCTGGCTTTCGGCATGACCACCGGCTTCTTGGTCGGCATCGGGACCACCACCGGCCAAACGCTGCTCTATGCGTTCGCGCCGCTGTGCTATCCGGCTGCGGTCCGCAATCGCGGCGTCGGTTGCGCAGTCGCAGCCGGACGTCTCGGCACGATTGCCGGTCCGATGTTCGCCGGCGTTCTGCAGGCGGGCGGCCTCACCGCGGGCATGGTGCTGGTGTGGATGATTCCGGCGGTCGCGGTGGCGCTCGTCGCGTGCCTGTCTGTCGTCAGAATGCTGCATGGCGGCGACGCTTATGTGGCTCCGAGGCTGGCCCACGCCTAATCTCTAGGCGGGACTAGGCAATAACGAGGCGGCGCGCGGTTCGCGCGCCGCCTTCCGTGATTCTGCGTTCGTCATTGTCTCGCGTCGGCTTAGGCGCGGCCGCGCCGGTCGTCATGTCCGGCGCGGAGAACGCCCCGACCGCCAAATCGGCGACGCACGCCCGCGCCTGAACGTCTCGTCGACGCCAGGAAGCGGCAAAATGGCGGCGCCCCCTCGGGCGTCGCCCCATTTGGCCGGCGTGAAGCGGCGCCAAAACTGCGACCGCGTTTAGTTCAATGTTGTCAGATACCTAGCGAGCCGATCGACGTCCAGGCCTCGCGGCGTTTCACGGCGGCGTCTCTATCCTCCGCCCGACGGCGCTTCGTCGTCTCCGGCGCGCCGCTTCGCCCCAATCGCGCGAAGGCCGATGTCGTCCTTCGCCTCGCTCCAGGCGGCGGCCAAAGGCGCGGTCGTCGTCTTCCCTTCGTGGAATCGACGCCGCGGGCTAGGCGCTCGCGGCGGGCGCGGCCGACCTCCCCGATCTCAACTTCGTCCAGGGCATGGCCCGAACTCGACCGGAAGCGGACATAGGTCTATCGATAGCCAAGAGCCGCCAATGCGCGAAGCGGAGAGAGTTTCGTCTCGACGGGACGTGGCGAAAGGAACGGGCGTCGCGCGCTTCGGCAAGGAAGCGCGAGCGCTCGTAAGAAGCTGCAAGGCTGTATGGAGGGGGTGAACATGCACAAGGCGTTGATCCTGTCGTTGACAGGGCTCGCGTTCGCTTTGGCCGCCGCGCCGGTCAAGGCCCAAGACATCACGATCGCCGTCGTCGGTCCCATGACCGGTCCGGTCGCGACGATCGGCGAACAGCAGAAGCGCGGCGGGGAAGCCGCCGCCGCGGCGATCAACGCCGCCGGCGGCGTCAACGGGCGCAATATCAAGATCGTCGTCGAGGACGACGCCTGCGATCCCAAACAAGCGGTCGCCGTGGCCAATCTCATCGTCGGTCAGCAGATCAAGTTCGTCGCCGGCCACGCCTGCTCGGGATCCTCGATTCCTGCGTCGGACGTCTACGCCGACAACAATGTGCTGATGATGAGCCCGGCGTCGTCGAACCCGGCCCTGACCGAGAAGGGACATCCCACCATCATGCGGCTCTACGGCCGCGACGATGCCCAAGGCGCCTTCATCGCCCCTTGGATCGCTCAGAAATACAAGGGCAAGACGATCGCGATCCTGCACGACAAGTCCGCCTACGGCAAAGGTCTCGCCACCGTCGTCAAGGACAAGCTGAACGAAGCCGGCGTCAAGGAGGTGGACTTCGAGGGCATCAATCCCGGCGAGAAGGACTACAGCGCCATCGTCACCAAACTGAAGAATCTCGGCGCCGACGTGGTCTACTTCGGCGGTTATCACACCGAAGCCGGTCTGATGCTCCGGCAGGCGGCCGACCAGGGCTACAAGCTCAACCTGATCATGGGCGACAGCTTGGCGACCGCGGAGTTCTGGGCCATCGCCGGTCCGGCCGGCGAAGGGACGTTGTTCACCTTCCCGACCGATCCGCGCCGTTCGCCGATGGCGGCCAAGGCGCTCGAGCAGTTCAAGGCGCAGAATTACGAACCCGAGGGCTTCACCCTGTTCAGCTATGGCGTCGTTCAGGCGATCGCCGAGGGGATCAAGCGCGCCGGTTCGGACGACCCGCTCAAGGTCGCCCAGGCGCTGGAAAATGGTCAGCCGGTCGATACCGTCCTGGGCCCGATCAAGTTCGACAGCAAGGGCGACATCCAGGATCCGCGCTACGACATCAACCTCTGGAGCGCCGGCAAATACGCGCCGATCGCTCAGTAAGAGCGTCGCGTCTGACGAGCGCCGCGGCCTTCCAGGCCGCGGCGTGTCGCTTTAAAGCGGATGCTTCTGGATTGCGCCTTTCTCAGTCGTCATTGCGAGCGAAGCGAAGATTCCATGGGAGGTGGATAGCGGCCGATTCTGTCGCCAGACTGAGGCTGTGAACCCACTCACTCTGGAGGCATCGATGTCAATTGACGCTCGCGAAGAAA
>NZ_JBEKVH010000183.1:0-6836 GCF_049514155.1 Roseiarcus sp.
ATCGCAAGGATTTCACCCGCCTCAAGCAACCGCAAAGACCCTCGCCGCTCGACTCGCAGCAACTCTCGCTAAACTGGAGCCCAACATGAACCGGACAGCCGTGGGCTTGACCCGGCCATCCAGGGTGTGTCGAAGGGTACGGCGCTACGCGCGCGACCGTCTGCGGTCGGCGCCTGGATCGCCGGGTCAAGCCCGGCCATGACGCGCTAGTTTGTGGAGCGTTCGTCGGTGTCCGGTTCTTACGATGTCATCGTCATCGGCGGCGGCCATGCCGGCTGCGAGGCGGCGGCGGCGGCGGCGCGCTTCGGCGCGCATACGGCGCTGGTCACCCAGCGCTTCGACACGATCGGCGTGATGAGCTGCAACCCGGCGATCGGCGGGCTCGGCAAGGGCCATCTGGTGCGCGAGATCGACGCCCTCGACGGGCTGATGGGCCGCGCCGCCGATTCCGCCGGCATCCAGTTCCGCGTCCTCAACCGCCGCAAGGGCCCGGCGGTGCAGGGGCCGCGCGCCCAGGCCGACCGCAAGCTCTATCGCCTGGCGATGCAGCGGCTGATCGGCGAGACCGAAAACCTGACCGTGATCGAGGCTGAGGCAAGCCGCTTCGTCATCGCCGAGGGCGCGATTCGCGGCCTCGAACTCGCCGACGGCCGGGAACTCGCCTGCGCGGCGCTGGTCGTCGCCACCGGCACTTTCCTCAGGGGCGTGATCCATCTCGGCGAACAGCGCACGCCGGCCGGCCGGGTCGGCGACAAGCCGTCGGTCGAGCTGGCGCATGCGCTCGATCGGGCCGGATTTACGCTCGGGCGGCTCAAGACCGGCACGCCGCCGCGGCTCGACGGGACGACGATCGATTGGGCGCGTCTGGAGGTCCAGCCCGGCGACGACCCGCCGGAGCCGTTCTCGGCGCTGACCGAGGCGATCACGACGCCCCAGGTTCCCTGCCACATCACCCGCACCAACCTCGCCGGCCACGCGATCGTGCGCGCCAACGCCCATCGCACCGGCGTCTATTCCGGCGCGATCTCCGGCCGCGGCCCGCGCTATTGCCCGTCGATCGAGGACAAGGTCGTCCGCTTCGCCGACCGCGACAGCCACCAAATCTTCCTCGAGCCGGAGGGGCTCGACGATGCGACCGTCTATCCCAACGGCATTTCGACCTCGCTGCCGGCCGAGGCGCAGGCGGCGCTGGTCGCGACCATTCCCGGACTGGAGAAGGCGCGCATCGTCCGGCCGGGCTATGCGATCGAATACGACTACGTCGACCCGCGCGAGCTCGACGCCAGCCTGGAGACCCGGCGCGTCAGCGGCCTGTTCTTCGCCGGCCAGATCAACGGCACCACCGGCTACGAGGAGGCCGCCGCGCAGGGCCTGGTCGCCGGCCTGAACGCCGCGCGTAAGGCCGGCGGGCTGGAGGCGGCGCGCTTCGACCGCGCCGAATCCTATCTCGGCGTGATGATCGACGATCTCGTGACGCGGGGCGTCAGCGAGCCCTACCGCATCTTCACCTCGCGCGCCGAATATCGGCTGTCGCTGCGCGCCGACAACGCCGGCGAGCGGCTGACCGACAAAGGCGTCGCGCTCGGCTGCGTTGGAAACGCGCGCGCCGCCTTCCACCGCGCCGAGGCGGCCAGCCTGAAAGCGGGTCGGGCGATGATGGAGGCGGCCAAGGCGGCGCCGACCGCGCTCGCCGCCGTCGGCGTCGCGATCAACCAGGACGGCGTGCGCCGTTCCGCCTTCGAGCTCGCCGCCCAGCCACATCTGACCCTCGAGGCGCTGGCGCGCGTCTGGCCCGAGCTCGCCGCCATCCCGCCGAAGCTCGCCCGGCGGCTCGAGGCCGACGCCAAATACGCCGTCTATCTCGACCGCCAAGAGGCCGACATCGAGCGCCACCGCCGCAGCGAGGCGCTGGCGATTCCCGCCGACCTCGACTACGCCAGCCTGTCGGGCCTCTCCAACGAGCTGAAGGCGAAGTTCCTCGCCGCGCGCCCGGCGAGCCTCGGCCAGGCCGGCCGTATCGAGGGCGCGACCCCCGCCGCGCTGGCGCTGATCGCCGTGCATGCGCGTCGCCGCGGACGCCAGACTGCCGATGCGTGACCGGCCCTCACCCCCTGCCCCTCTCCCGCAAGCGGGAGAGGGGAGACGCCCTTCGCCCGCTCGCGGGAGAGGGCGGCGCGAAGCGCCGGATGAGGGCAAGCCTTCCCTGTTTCACGTGAAACACCCCTCCCCGGACGCCGACCGCGCCCGCGCGCTGGCGCTGGTTCCGGTTTCGCCCGAAGCTCAGGCGCGGCTCGCGATCTACGTCGACCTGCTCGCCCGCTGGCGCAACGTCACCAATCTCATTTCCGCGGCGAGCTTCGCCGCAGTGTGGACGCGCCACGTCGCCGATTCGGCCCAGCTCCCGCCGCTCGCGCCCGACGCGCGGCGCTGGGTCGATCTCGGCTCGGGCGCCGGCTTTCCCGGCATGGTCATCGCCATCCTGCTCGCCGACGTCGCCGGCGCGCGCGTCCATTGCATCGATAGCGACCGGCGCAAATGCGCGTTTTTGCGCGAAGTCGCACGCGCCACCGGCGCGCCGGCCGAGGTTCACGCCGAGCGGGTCGAGGCAATCGCCCCCGAAAGCCTGCTGCCTGTGGACGCGGTCGTCGCCCGCGCCTTCGCCCCCTTGCCGCGACTGGTCGAATTGGCCAATGTGTGGATCATGCACGGCGCGGTTGGGGTTTTTCCGCGCGGACGCTCGGCCGAGACGCAGCTCGAGGCCCTTCCCGCCGCGGCTGATCTGACGATCGACATTCTCGCCAGCAAACTCGACCCCGAAGCGGCGATTCTTCGGGTGCGCAGCCGTTTGAAGGCCTGTTCATGAGCGACGCCTTGCCGACCGTCAACGAAGCCGCCGAGGCCAAGCCGGCTGTCCTGCCGCGCATTCTCGTGCTCGCCAACCAGAAGGGCGGCGTCGGCAAGACCACGACGGCGATCAATCTCGGCACCGCGCTGGCGGCGATCGGCGAACGCGCGCTGATCATCGACCTCGATCCGCAGGGCAACGCTTCGACCGGGCTCGGCATCGACCGCAAGTCGCGCATCGCCTCGACCTATGACGTGCTGATGAGCGAACGCACGCTCGCCGAAGTCGTCACGCCGACCGCGGTGCCGCGACTGATGATCGCGCCCTCGACCATGGACCTGCTCGGCGTCGAGCTCGAAATCGCCGGCGATTCCGACCGCTCCTACAAGCTCAAGAACGCGCTGAAGACCTTCTTCGCCCGCGACAATGACGACGAGCCGATCACTTACGTCCTCATCGATTGTCCGCCGTCGCTGAACCTGCTGACGATCAACGCGCTCGCCGCGAGCGACGCGGTGCTGGTGCCGCTGCAGTGCGAATTCTTCGCCCTCGAAGGCCTGTCGCAATTGCTCAAGACCGTCGACCAGGTGCGCCGCTCGCTCAATCCGGGGCTCACCATCCACGGAATCGTGCTGACGATGTTCGACCCGCGTAATTCGTTCGCCAGCCAGGTTGTCGCCGACGTGCGCGCCTTCATGGGCGAGAAAGTTTACGACACCGTCATTCCGCGCAACGTGCGCGTCTCGGAGGCGCCCTCGCACGGCAAGCCGGTGCTGCTCTACGACCTCAAATGCGCCGGCAGCCAGGCTTATCTCAAGCTCGCTTCCGAAGTCATTCAACGCGAAGGCCGCTGGCGCGCCGCCTGAGGCGCGCGCCGCGCACTGGAGAATGAGATGGCCGATGAAGCCGCCCGTCACGCCGACCACCGCCCGCGCCTCGGCCGCGGCCTCGCGGCGCTGATCGGCGACGCCGGCGAAGAGCCGGCGGCCGGGCGCGGCGCGCCGCGCAAGGCACCGATCGAATTCCTGCGGCCCAATCCGCGCAACCCGCGCAAGGCGTTCCGCGAAGACGAGCTCGACGAGCTCGCCGCCTCGATCCGCGAGCGCGGCGTCATCCAGCCGGTGATCGTGCGTCCCGTTCCGCGCGTCGCCGACGCCTACGAGATCATCGCCGGCGAGCGGCGCTGGCGCGCCGCGCAACGCGCCGGCCTGCACGACATCCCGATCGTCGTCATCGACGTCAGCGATCGCGAGGCGCTCGAACTGGCGATCGTCGAGAACGTCCAGCGCGCCGACCTCAACGCGCTGGAAGAAGCGAACGGCTACGCCCAGCTCGGCGCCGACTACAAATATTCGCACGCCGACATCGCCCGCATCGTCGGCAAGAGCCGCAGCCATGTCGCCAACACGCTGCGGCTGATCGGCCTGCCCGAGCACAGCCGCGCCTTGCTGGCGGCGGGCAAGATCACCGCCGGCCACGCGCGCGCCTTGCTGGCGCTCGCCGATCCCGACGCCGTCGCCGACCGCATCGTCGCGCGCGGCCTGAGCGTGCGCGACGTCGAGCGGCTGGCCGAGCGCGCCGAGCATACGCCGCGGCCTCGCGGCGCCAAGTCCGCGGCGCCGATCGACGCCGACACGCGCGCGCTCGAAGCGAAGCTCGGCCTGGCGCTCGGAACCCAGGTGACGATCCGCCATTCCGGCCAGGCGGGCGAGCTCAAGATCGCCTTCCGCGATTTCGACCAGCTCGACGACTTCTGCCGGCGGCTGAGCCAAGCCCCGCGCTGAGGCGCGGCGCCGCGAACGCTATTCTACGTCTTCCGTCCGCCTTATTTCGCGCTGGGACCTCAGACCCGTCGCCAGCGCCCACAGCGCCCTGAGCGCGACCGCCTCGGCGAGCCGCGGATAGCGCCGCACCCGTCCGGCGAGCGCGGCGACCGCCGGCAGGCGCCGCGCCGCCGACGCCGCCGACCACCGCTCCGCCTGTTTCGCCAGCGCGACGCGCCCCGCCGGCGACATGCGCAGGCTCTGCGCCTGCGCCGCGGTCTCGAAGCTCTTGCCGGCCTCCATCTCCAGCCGCAGCCGATGCAGCAGCGTCAGCCGTTGCGCCAGGCGGGTGACCAGAAAGCCGGGGTCGCCGCCGTCGGCGAAATAGCGCCCGGCCCCCGCCTCCAGCGCCGCCCGGTCGCCGATGAGCGCGGCGTCGATCGTCGCATCGAGGCTCGAGGGCGCGGCGTCGGCGACGATCGCTTCGACGTCCTCGATCTCGATCCGCGGCTTGCCGCGCGCGTAGAGAATGAGCTTGGCGATCTCGCCGCGCGTCGCGCCGCGGTCCGAACCCAAAAGCCCGACCAGATAGTCGCGCGCTTCGGCGGCGATGGTCATGCCGGCGGCGCGCGCCTCGGCGTCGATCAGCGGTCCGAGCGTGCGCCGGTCGTCGGGATAGCATTCGATCGACGCGGCGTTGTCCGCCTTCTCGAACGCCCCGCGCAGCGCCGTTCCGCGCTTCAGCGATCCGGCCTCGACGACGATCGTGCAATCGACCGGCGGCCGCGCCAACAGCGGCGTCAGCGCCGGCAGCAGGTCGCGCGCCTGCGCCTCGATCCACACCGCGCGCGCGCCGCCGAACATCGACACCGCGTAGACTTCGTCGGCGAGCGCGCCGGGCTCGCGCGCCACCGCGTCGCCGTCGAGACGGGTCAGCAGCAGCGGATCGGCCGCGCCCTGCAGCGCCGCGGAGACCAGCGCCTTGACCCGCTCGTGGACGAGCCCTTCGTCGGAGCCGTGAACGAGGAAGAAGCGCGTCTCGCGCGGCGGCCGCTTGACGAACGCGTCGGCCGTCATGTTGCTGATCGTCGTCACCGTCTGCCCTTGTGCGTCTGGCGCCGCCAACCGTCTAGCACGTTCCGTCGCCGCCGCCTCCCCGGCGCCCTCGCCGTTCGAGACGCCCGCTGACGCGGGCTCCTCACGGTGAGGGCTCAGTGGGCGCCGCGAGAGCCGCCATGCCTCCTCATCCTGAGGAGCCCGCGCAAGCGGGCGTCTCGAAGGACGAGGAGGGCCGGCCGCCGTCATTTTTTCTCGCGCCGCTTTTCCCCGGCGCCGAAATCGTCTAGCAAGCGTCGCATCCCCAACACAGCGACGGCGCGTCATGGCGACTTACAAGCTCTTCCTTCTCCCCGGCGACGGCATCGGCCCCGAAGTGATGGCCGAAGTCGAGAAGGTCGCGAGCGCCTGCGCGCGGCTCGGCCTGGCGCGGTTCGAAACCGAGAAGGGCCTGGTCGGCGGCTGCGCCTACGACGCGCACGGCGCGGCGATCTCGGAAGCCGACATGGCGCGCGCCCAGGCGGCCGACGCGGTGCTGCTCGCCGCCGTCGGTGGGCCGAAATGGGCGGACGTCCCCTATGAGGCGCGGCCGGAAGCGGGCCTGCTGCGCCTGCGCAAGGACCTCGCGCTCTACGCCAATCTGCGTCCGGCGATCTGCTATCCGGCGCTCGCCGACGCGTCGTCGCTGAAACGCGAAGTGGTCGAGGGGCTCGACATCATGATCGTGCGCGAGCTGACCGGCGGCGTCTATTTCGGCGAGCCGAAGCAGATCCTCGATCTCGGCAATGGCCAGAAGCGCGCGATCGACACCCAGGTCTACGACACGTTCGAGATCGAGCGCATCGCCCGCGTCGCCTTCGATCTCGCGCGCAAGCGCCGCAACAAGGTGACCTCGTCGGAGAAGCACAACGTGATGAAGTCGGGCGTGCTGTGGAAGGAGGTCGTCGTCGCCCTGCACAAGCGCGAATTCGCCGACGTCGAGCTCGAGCACCAGCTCGCCGATGCGCTCGGCATGCAGCTGGTGCGCTGGCCGAAGCAGTTCGACGTCATCGTCACCGACAATCTGTTCGGCGACATGCTGTCCG
This sequence comes from Roseiarcus sp., assembly GCF_049514155.1. Taxonomy (GTDB): domain Bacteria; phylum Pseudomonadota; class Alphaproteobacteria; order Rhizobiales; family Beijerinckiaceae; genus Roseiarcus. The sequence goes on from NZ_JBEKVH010000183.1 coordinate 6,750, forward strand.
ACGTCGCCGCGATGCTGACCGGCTCGCTCGGCATGCTGCCGTCGGCCTCGCTCGGCGATCTCGACCCGCAGACCGGCAAGCGCAAGG
>NZ_JBEKVH010000184.1:0-6817 GCF_049514155.1 Roseiarcus sp.
GACCGGGTGCAGGACGGCCGCTTCGGCGCCTGTCTGATGCGCGAGCCGGCGCTGGTCGGCGAATGCGTCGCGGCGATGGCGGCGGCGGTTGGCGTTCCCGTCACCGTCAAGTGCCGCATCGGCGTCGACGAGCAGGCGCCGCGCGAGGCGCTGTTCGCGATGGTCGACGCCGTGGCGAAGGCGGGCGCGACGGGCGTGATCGTCCACGCGCGCAAGGCCTGGCTCGAGGGCCTGAGCCCCAAGGACAACCGCACCGTGCCGCCGCTCGACTATCCGCTGGTCTACGCGCTGAAAGTGGCCCATCCCGATCTGCCGATCGCGATCAACGGCGGGATCGTCAGCCTCGCCGCCGCCAACGCCCATCTCGACCGGGTCGACGGCGTGATGATCGGCCGCGCCGCCTACCAGAATCCCGAGCTGCTGCTGAACGTCGACCCGTGGATCTTCGCCGCGCCGGCGCCGTTCGCCGACGCCTTCGCGGCGCTCGAAGCCTACGAACCCTATGTTGCGCGCCAACTGGAAAAGGGCGTGCGGCTCGCCGACATGACGCGCCATCTGCTCGGCCTGTTCGCCGGCCGGCCGGGCGCGCGCGCCTATCGCCAGCGGTTGTCGACGCTGGCGGTGCGGCCGGGCGCAGGGCTGGCGACGCTCAGCGAAGCGGTCGCCGCGGTCAGACGCGCGCCGCTCGTCGCGGCAGAGTGAGCAAGAGACCGGCAAATCTTTGCGACGCTCTGCGCCGTCGACCTCTTGGAGAGCCTCTTTTTCCGACTGTCCGAGCCTGTCAAGGACCGAAGGCCGCTTCGCGACGGCCCGAAGGGCCGTCCTTGACAGGCTCGGACAGTCGGAAGTTCTGCTTCCAAGAGGTCGACGGCGAATATTGCGCAGTCTTCGCAAGCGCGCCTTGCGGCGCATAGGCTCGTCGCCGACCCTTCTCGCTGAGAGGGGCGCGTCTCACTTCCCCTTCAACACCAGTCTTCCGCGCTCGACCGAATAGCTTTGCAGCCGTTCGAGGAAGCTCATGCCGAGCAGGCTTTGGCCGAGCGCGCCCTTGCGCGCGACCAGCGCGGCGACGTTGCGCGCGACGATCGGCCCGACCGCGACGCGGTCGAGCACGACCTCGGCGGCGTTCGCCGAGCCGTTGGCGGTGACGACGTCGACGTCGAACTTGAGCGCGCGCGCGTCGAGCCCGACCTTCGCCGCGTCCTCGGCGCGCAGCACCACCGTCGAAGCGCCGGTGTCGAACAGCATCGCGACGCGCGCGTTGGCGACGGTCGCCGGCACGACGAATTCGCCGCCGAGGCGGCGGTTGACGATCACCTCGCCGCCGGCGCCGATCTGCGGCTCGCCGGGGAACAACTCGCCCATCAGGCGCTCAGCGAACGCGCTCGCCTCGAAACGATAGGCGTAGGCGCCGGTCAGGCCGAGGAGGATCGCCGCCCAGATCGCTGCGCCGCCGAGCACGCGCGCGAGGCCCGCCGCGCCGGCGCGTCGCGCGCCGGCGAGCGCCAGCCAGACGACGAGCGCGACGGCGACCGCGGCGCGGGCGAAGCTGGCGTGGTCGAGCGCGAGCAGCGGCGTCCCTTCCGGGACGACGAGGAGGACGACCAGCGCCGCGCCGAGGAGCGCGAGGGGAACGGCGAAGACCATACGAGGACGCGACTTTCGCTTCTTGCGGCGCGGCCGGCGCCAGCGCCTCGATTTAGGGCGGGCCCGCGCCGATGAGAAGGCCGACCAGGGCGGCGATCTCGGCCGCCTGCTCGGCCGCGCCGGCGACGTCGCCGGTCTGGCCGCCGAGGCGGCGCTGCGCGAGGACAGCGATCCCGCCCGCGGCGGCGACGCCGAGCGCGGCGGCCAACAGCGCGCGGACGTTTCCGAGCCAGCCGACGCCGACGACGAGCGCAACCGCCGCCATCGCCGCCGCCGCGGCGAGGAAGGCGGCGGGCGCGAGCCGACCGGCGCTCGCGCCGAGCCCGTCGCTGCGCGCCGGCGCCAGCGCTGTCAGCGGAACCAGCGCGCCGAGCCGCGCGGCGGCGCCGGCGAGGACGAGCGCCGCCGCCGCAGGAGCCGCTCCGCCGCCGGCGAGCGCCGCGATCGCGCCGACGCGGGCGATGAGCGTCAGCGTCAGCGTCGTCGCGCCGAAGGCGCCGATACGGCTGTCGCGCATGATGGCGAGCCGCTCGTCGCGGCTGCGGCCGGCGGCAAGGCCGTCGGCGAAATCGGCGAGCCCGTCTTCATGCAAGCATCCTGAGACCAGCGCGAGCGTCGCGACCGCAGCGACGGCGGCGAGCGTCGGCGGCAGGCCGAGGCGGAGGGCGACGGCAAGGGCAATTGCGGCGACAAGGCCGATCAGCGCCCCGGCGAGCGGCGCCGCCCAGGCAGAGTCCGAGAACGCCGATGCGGCCGGCTCAGCCGGGGCGGACAGGGGCAGGATCGAGAAGAAGCGCAGGCTGGCGGCGAGGTCGCGTCCGGCGCGGGCGGCCCAGCGCGCCGCCGCGGCGCGCCGTTCCGGGTCGATCGCCGCGCCGAGCTTCACAGCGCCCACAGATAGACGAGGCTGGCGGCGAGGCCGATCGCCGTCTGGCCGTATTCGAGCAGGCCCCATTGGCGCACCAGGGCGCGCACGGCGCCGATGTCGCGCGGCGCCAGCGTCAGGATCTGGTTGTTGAGCGGCGCCATGGCGAAGAACGTGTAGGGCCAGGCGAGGATGACGATCAGCGCGCCGATCGCCCAGCGCACGTCCTGGCTGGCGAAATAGGCGACGAGGCCGAGCGCAGCCGACAGCAGCGACAGGCCGGCCATCAGCGCGACGCCGCGCCGGTCGCTCGGCGTCCATTCGTTGAGGATCGCCTCGTCGTCGAGCGCCAGACGCGCCGGCTGTTCGACCAGGTTGACGTACAGCGCCGCCCCGAAAAAAGTGGCGGCGAGGGCCAGGGCGAGCGATCCGGGCGACATGGGCGGTCCTTTGCGAGGATAGAATCCGGCGCGACGCGACCACGAAAGGGCGGCGAATGCAACTCCCGTCGGGCCTGCGTCCTTTGTTCGACCGCTGAAAAACCGCCTCGCCGCGAGCGGCGCTTCGTCGCGTCGGCGCCGAGCTTGGACGAAACGGCTTTACGCGCGCTTCACCACCGCGGCGTTATCTTCGTCGCCGCGATGACCCTTTCCCCCTTTACGCCGGCGGCTGCGCCCGACCTGGTCCTGCCGCCGCGGCGCTTCGCCGTTTCGCCGGCGCTCGCCTGGGTTGGCGTCGTCTTCGCCGCGCTCGCCTGGACGGCGCTGGCGCGCCTGCCGTTGTGGCGCATGGACGGGCTCGACGACGCCTTCTACGTCGAGGTCGCGCGGCTGTGGACGCGCGGCCTGCCGCCTTACCTGACGGTGTACGACGTCAAGCCGCCGGGCTTCTTCGCGCTGCTCGCCGTCGCCGAGGTCGCGTTCGGACCGACGCTCGCCGCCCTGCGCGCGCTGGCGATCGTCTGCGACGCGGCGACGGCGGTCGCGCTACTGATGCTCGGCCGGCGCTTCGGCGCGCCGGCGGTCGGGGTCGCCGCGGCGCTCGCCTATCCGCTGCTGTCGGAGTTGGTCACGGCCAACGACGCCTATTGTCCGCTTGTCGCGCTGACGAGCTTCGCCTTCGTCGCCGCGCTGTCGCGCCGGCCGCTCATCGAGCGGGCGCTTGTCGCCGGCCTGCTGATCGGCGCGGCGGGCGCCGTCAAGCAGACGGCCGGCTTCGAAGCGCTGGCGCTCGTGGCTGTTCTCACCATGGCCTCGCAGGCCGAGGGGCGGCGCTGGCGCGTCGCGGCGGCCTTTCTCGTCGCAGCGGCGGTCGCGCCGCTCGCCTTCCTCGCCTATTTCGCCGCGAAGGGCGGGGCGGGGGCGCTCGTCGCCGACGTCGTCGTCGGCGCGCTGCTCAGGCCGGCGAGCGCGAGCGAGGGCTTGAGCGTCCTCGACGGCCTCGGCCGCTTCTTCCTGCTGCAGAAGAGCGACATGGTTCTGTTCGCGCTCGTCTGCCTCGCCCTGCTGCGCCGGCGCGCGCTGGCGGCGGCGCTGCCCGAAGCGCCGCTCGGCGCGCTCGTCCTGTGGTTCGCCGCCGCGGCGGCGGGCGTCGTCGTCCAGCGGTCGATCGCCATCACCTACCTCGGGCCGACGCTCGCCCCCGGCCTGCTGATCGCCGGCCTTGGCCTGACCCGCGCCGCGCCGGAGTTGTCGCGCGCGCCGGAAAGAGCGTGGCTCGCCGCATTCGCCGTCGTCTCGGTCGCGCTCGCGCTCGTTCACCCCGGCAACGATCTCTCGGCCCGGTTCGAGGGCGCGGCGCTCGCTGAGACCGCCGCGGCGATCCGCGCCGAAGGCTGGACGCCGGGCGACCGGCTCTATGTCGTCAACCGCGGCCTGTGGCTCTATGGCGCGCTCGACGCGCCGCCGCCGACCCGCTTCCTCTATCCCGGCCACACCCTGTGCGACTTCAAGGATCGCGGCCCCGGCCTGGTCGCCGAGATCATGGCCTCGCGACCCCGCTTCGTCGTCGTCGCCGACCGGCGCATCCACTACGTCTGCGAACAGGCGGACCGCTGGCGAGTCGTCGACGGTGCGTTATCGGCCTCCTACCGCCGCGTCGCCCATGCCGCTGGCGCGGCCGACGCCTTCGACGTCTACGAGGCTCTCCCGGTTGGGCTTCGGTTCGGCGCCGGGGACGGCCGAAAATCCTCGCCGATCGGGGTATTCCCCGGTCCAGTTTTGAGCAATCTTTAACTTGTTTTCGCGCATTGATTGGGTTGATGCAGGCGCTTCAGCACACGCAGGCGAACACACGCGCAATTCCGCTCGGGGACCACGGCTTCGCCGTGAGTCTCATGGAGCACCTTATTGTTCCGACGTTCGTCATCGGCGCCGACGCCAAGGTGCTGATCTGGAACAAGGCCTGCGAGCGGCTGACCGGGTTCCCGGCGGCAGAGGTGGTCGGCACCGCCGACCATTGGCGCGCGTTCTACGCCGACCGGCGCCCCTGCCTCTCCGACCTGCTTTTGGAGCGCCGCTACAACGACATCCGCACGCTTTACGAGCGCGGCGGCAACTACGGCCTCAGCGATTTCGGCGTCTCGGCGGAGGACTGGTGCCTGATGCCGCGGGTCGGGCGGCGGGCCTACCTGGCGATCGACGCGGGCCCGATCTACGATGATTACGGCGAGCTGATCGCGGTCGTCGAGACGCTGCGCGACATCACCGCCCAGAAGCGGGCGCAGATCGACCTCGAGGCGCTGGCGACGCGCGACGGATTGACCGGCCTCGCCAATCGCCGTTCGTTCGACGTGAAGTTCGGCGAGGAGGCGCGCCGCGCCAGCCGCGACCTGCTGCCGCTGTCGCTGCTGATGATCGATGTCGACTATTTCAAGCTCTACAACGACAGCCAGGGCCACCAGAAGGGCGACGAGTGCCTGCGCGCCATCGCCCACCGCATCGCCGATACGCTGTGGCGCGAGACGGATTTCGCCGCCCGCTACGGCGGCGAGGAATTCACCGTCGTCATGCCCAACACGCCGTTGTCGGGGGCGATGCTGATCGCCGAGCGGCTGCGCAACGCGGTCGAGGAATTGCACCTCGAGCATGGCGCCTCGCTCGCCGCCGGCGTGGTCACGCTGTCGATTGGCGGCGTCGTCGGTCGCGGCCGCGATCTCGATCCGGTGCGATTGATCGCCGCCGCCGACGCCGCGCTCTATTGCGCCAAGCGCAGCGGCCGCAACCGTTGCATCGTCGCCAAGTTCGACGACGCGCACTCGATCGCCGCCGCCAGCGCCTGAGCGGGCGCGCCCCGCTTCGCGGCGCTACGAGACATGCGCGGCGCGCGATTCGCGCATGGCGCGGCGCGCTTCGTCCTGCAGGGCGCGAAAGCTCTTCTCCCACTCGCCGTTGCGCGGGGTCGACAGCGCCATGCGGCGCGCCAGGCTCTCGAGCGCCGCCAGCCGCGCTTCGGCCTGCCGCATGCGCGCGAGCGCGGAATCGTAAGCGTCGGCGGGAACCAGCGTGACCTTGCGGTCCTGGCAGACGCCGACGCAGGGCTGAGGCCCCTCGATTCGTCCGCAGCCGATGCATTGCCAGGCGACGATCCGCTCGACGTCGTCGGCTGGGTTCGCGTTGTCGCTCATCTTGCCGTCGAGGCCTTTCGCTTGTTTCGTCGCTTGGTCCGCCGCGCCTCGCCGCTCATGCGGCGTCCGCCCCGCGGGACGGCTCGCGCCGACCGCCGCCGCCGCGCGAGCTTAACCCGCGTCGCTGACAAAACGGATTCGCTCGCGGATCGCATTGCCCCTGTGCAAATAGCGCCGGCCGGGATCGCGAACGCGGCCGCGCGGGCGGGGCGGGGCGAGCGGAGGCTCGGATCCGCCCGCCGCGGTGGCCTCTCCCCGCCGCGACGGAAATCGAGAGTGAGAACACCAACGAAACTTTCGAGTCCGCTTTTTAGGAAGGTTGTTGTGCCCAAGTATTCGGCGATACGCCGGTCCGCGACATTTCCGGGCCCGGATTGAGCGTCAAATTTAGCGTCGGAGAGCACCGATGGACTTTCAGTCGATCGGCTCGGCGGACCAAACCGGATAGGCGCCACCGAATAGCGGTTTTTCAGAATATTCGAAACCTTACATCCGAATCCGGCACGGTGTGCGTGGTCAAAAGTGTACTCAAAATTGGAGTTCCCTATACCCCGAGTGAGAACAAAAAAAGAACTTGCGCACGAGAACAAACCATGCACATAGTGCGTCACGAGGGGGTCGCCGGGGACGCATCGCAGTTGCCTCGGAAGCGCCGACCGTGAGAGAAGGAGTCGAGCCGT
>NZ_JBEKVH010000185.1:0-6757 GCF_049514155.1 Roseiarcus sp.
AGCTCGGCGGCAAACGCTTCGATGGCGCGATCGTCCTCGATCTCGGACAGCCGGCGGTAAAGCGCGAGCCGCACCGGCAAGTCGGCGACGTAATCCTCGGGGATCAGCACCGGCGTGCCGATGGTGATTTGCGGCGACCATTTTTCGGCGACCGGCGTGGTGATGCCGGCCTTCAGCGCCATCACCGCCTCCTCCAGCATCTCCTGATAAAGCTCGTAGCCGACTTCCTTGATGTGGCCGGATTGCTCGTCGCCGAGGAGATTGCCGGCACCGCGAATGTCGAGGTCGTGCGAGGCGAGCTGGAAGCCGGCGCCGAGCGTGTCGAGCGATTGCAGCACCTTGAGGCGGCGCTCGGCCTGCGGCGTGATTTTGCGGTTGGGCGGCAGCGTCAGGAGCGCATAGGCGCGCAGCTTCGCGCGCCCGACGCGGCCGCGAAGCTGATAGATTTGCGACAGGCCGAACATGTCGGCGCGGTGCACGATGAGCGTGTTCGCGGTCGGGATATCGAGGCCGGATTCGATGATCGTGGTCGACAACAGCACGTCGAACTTGCCGTCGTAGAAGTCCGACATCACGTCCTCGAGCACCGCCGAGGGCATCTGGCCGTGCGCCACCGCGACCCGCACCTCAGGCACGTTCTTGTCGAGGAACGCTTTCGCCTCGGCGAGGTCTTCGATGCGCGGGCAGACGTAAAAGCACTGGCCGCCGCGATAGCGCTCGCGCAACAGCGCCTCGCGCACCACGATCGGATCGAACGGCGAGACGAAGGTGCGCACCGCGAGCCGGTCGACCGGCGGCGTGGCGATGATCGACAATTCGCGCACGCCGGTCAGCGCCAGCTGCAGGGTGCGCGGAATCGGCGTGGCGGACAGCGTCAGCACATGCACTTCGGCCCGCAACTCCTTCAGCCGCTCCTTGTGCGCGACGCCGAAATGCTGCTCCTCGTCGATGACGACGAGACCGAGATCCTTGAACGAAACCGTCTTGCCGAGCAGCGCGTGGGTGCCGACGGCGATGTCGATCGCGCCCTCGGCCAGTCCCTTCTTCGTCTCGCGCTGCTCCGCGGCGCCGATCATGCGCGACAGCACGCCGATCCTGACCGGCAGGCCGACGAAGCGCGCGGCGAAGGTCTTGGCGTGTTGGCGGGCGAGCAGCGTCGTCGGCGCGACGATTGCGGTTTGTTTTCCGTTGATCGCGGCGCTGAAGGCGGCGCGCAGCGCGACTTCGGTCTTGCCGAAGCCGACGTCGCCGCACACCAGCCGGTCCATCGGCCGGCCGGCGGCGAGATCGTCGAGCGTCGCCTCGATCGCCGCCGCCTGATCCTGGGTCTCGTCATAGGGGAAGCGCGCGCAGAACTCGTCGTAGAGTCCAGCGGGCGGGATCAACCGCGGCGCAGAACGCGTCATCCGTTGGGCGGCGATGCGGATCAGCTCGCCGGCCATCTCGCGCACGCGCTTCTTCAGCCGCGACTTGCGGGTCTGCCAGCCGGACGCGCCGAGGCGGTCGAGCTCGCCCTGCTCCGAGCCGTAGCGCGACAGCAACTCGAGATTCTCGACCGGCAGGAACAGCCGGTCGCCGCCGGCGTAATGGATTTCCAGGCAATCGTGCGGCGCGCCCGCCGCTTCGATCGTCTTCAAGCCGACGAAGCGGCCGACGCCGTGATCGATGTGGACGACGAGGTCGCCCGCCGACAGCGCCGCCGCTTCGGCGAGCACGTCCTGGGCGCGGCGCCGACGCTTGGGAATGCGCACCAGGCGGTCGCCGAGAATGTCCTGCTCGCCGACGATCGCCAGATCGTCGGCCTCGAAGCCGCGCTCGAGCGCGATCACCGCCAGCGGCAGCGCGCCGGCGCGCGCCTCTTTCGCCTGCGGCCACGACGAAACCAGCTCCTGGCTCTTCAGGCCGTGCTCGGCGAGCACGTGGCCGAGGCGTTCGCGCGAGCCGTCGCTCCAGCCGGCGACGACGACCTTCAGGCCGCGATCGCCAAGCGCGCGAATGTGGCGCACGGCGGCGTCGAAGACGCTGGCGTTCTCGTCGAGCCGCTCGGGAACGAAGTCGCGGCCGACATGGCCGCCGCAGTCGAATGCGTTGGGCGCGTCGGGCGACGCCTCGAACGGCGTGAGCCGCGCCAGCGGCCCGGCGGCGAGTCGCGCGGCGAATTCGTCCGCCGTCAGATAGAGCCGGTCGGGCGGCAGCGGCCGATAGTCGGAATTGGCGGGATCCTCCTGAAACGCCGATCGTCGCGCGGCGTAATAGTCGGCGATCTGGGCGAAGCGCGCCTGCGCCGCGTCCTCGGCGCGCGCGTCGAGCACGAACGGCGCGTCGCCGACATAGTCGAACAGCGCGTCCATGCGCTCGTAGAACAGCGGCAGCCAATGCTCGAGGCCGATCGCGCGCCGCCCCTCGCTGACCGCTTCGTAGAGCGCGTCGCCGCGGCGCGGCGCGCCGAACTCGGCGGCATAGGCCTGGCGGAAACGGCGGATCGACTCGCTCGTCAGCCGCGCCTCGCTGACCGGCGCGAGATCGAGCGCGCGCAATGGACCGACGCTGAGCTGGGTCTCGGGATCGAAGGCGCGGATCGATTCCAGCGTGTCGCCGAAGAAATCGAGCCGGATCGGCGCCGCCGCGCCGGGCGGATAGAGGTCGAGGATGCCGCCGCGGGCGGCAAATTCGCCGACGTCGTGGACCGAGCTGACGCGCATGTAGCCGCCGTCGGCGAGCCATCGCGCCAGCTCTTCCAGTCGCACAGTGTTGCCGGGCGCGGCCGAAAAGGCGGCGTCGGCGACAAACGATAGCGGCGGCGCGCGCTGGGTCAGCGCGTTGACGGTGACGACGAGAACGCGCGGCCGCTCGAGCGCGCCGCGGCTGCGCGCGAGCCGCGCCAGCACGGTCATGCGCTGTGACGAGATCGCGGAATTGGGCGAGACGCGGTCGTAGGGCTGGCAGTCCCACGAGGGAAAGAGCAGCGCCTCGACCTCGGGCGCGGCGAATCCGAGCGCGTCGACGAAGCTCTGGGCGCGCGCGCCGTCGCGGGCGACGAACACGACCGCCGCGCCGCGGCGCTCGCCGGCGCGGGCCAGACCGCGCGCCAGCGCGGCGACGACGAAGGCGTCGAAACCCTCGGGCGCGCGGCTGAGCGTGACGGCGCCGCCGGCGGCGAGGCGCGCGACGGCCGCAGCGAGCGATCTCACGGCGTCTCCGCGTCCCTCAGCGAGGCCGCGGGCGCCAGACGCAGGCGAGCAAGCAGCGGCGTGTCGAACGCCGCCGGAACTGGCGCTTCGCCGGTGATCCACGCCAACAGCTCGGGATCGGGCGCATCGAGCAGGCGCTCGAATTCGTCGAGTTCGGCCTCGCTCATCGCCGGCAGATTCGCGTCGGCGAAGCTGCCCATGACGAGATCCATCTCGCGCATTCCGCGCCGCCAGGCGCGAAACAGCGTGCGCCGTCGCCGCGCGTCGAGCCCGGCGCTCGAGAGAGAGTTGCCCGACATCGGAATCCTCTGCGACGGACGAGCCTCAGCGGCCCTCCGTCGCCCGGGCTTATAGCCGGGCGTCGGGCGATTGTCAGCCGGCGCGCGCCGCGTTCAGTTCTCGACGACCAGCTTCAACAGCGAAGCGACGAGACCGATCAGCGCGACGCCGACGATGAGATAGTTCACGTAGCCGGCGTCGCTCGGCGCGAACACGCTCGCAGTCGCCATTTCGTAGATTTGCCAGACGACGACAGCGGCGCACAGCGCGGCGCGCAGACCCCAGTTCTTGCTCTGACTCTTCACCATCGCAGCGACCCACAGCGGCCAGGGCCCCGATCGCGTGACCGACGCGAAGCCACGCGGCGGGCGATAGGGGCGCAAACGAGCGACGACCCCGATCGTGACGGCCAAACATTGCCGGATGCTTATGAAAATCCGGGCAATTTTCGCTATTGCGCTTCCGGCTGATCGCCGAGCAGCTCCAGCACCCGGCGTCCGCCGGCGATCTGCGGATTGGACGGGTCGAATCCTTCCGCCCGTTCGCGTTCGGCGACGAGGCCGCGCGCCAGCGCGAAAGCGGCGGGCAGCGACTTGGTTTTGGTCAGGGCGTCGTTGAAGAACGCTTCGCCGAAGCTCGTCCACTTGGCGCCGTCGCGACAGCCGAAGGAGGCGTGGTCGTCGTCGGCGGCGGTGATGACCAGCGTGTCGGGCTCGGCCATCGCGTCGGCGAACACCCCCGAATAGCAGGCCGAAACGATGACGACGCTGAGGCGCGCGCCGCTTTCGCGCAGCATGGTGCGCAGTTCGATCGGCGTGATCAGCGAGGTCTGTCCCTGGTTCTCGACGCCGACGCCTTCTTGATCGCCGTGCGAGGTGAGGACGAGGAAAAGGAGGTCGCGCTCCGGATCCATCTTCGCCCCGAGTTCGGCGAGGGTCGCGCGCAGATTGTCCTCGGTCGCTTCGCCGCCGCGCTTGGTGTTGGCGCGCACAATCACCTTGTCGACGGGGCCGAACTGATGCGCGATGACGCGCGCCGCGCCCTCGGCCTCGCTGGCGAAGACGCTCTGATCGCCCCACAAGCCGAAAGCGACGATGTCGATCTTGGCCGGCGCGGCCGCCGCGCTCGCCGCCGCGAGCGCGAGAGCCGCCGTCAGCCCGATTTGGGCGCAGTTTCGCCGCTTCATGCCGAGCGCCTGCGTGATCGCTTCCGTATCGGTTCTATCTAGGCGGTTCGCTCACCGAAGGGAACCCTTCGGATTCATTCGTAGCCGGCCGGACCGCGCGGCACGATCCCGGTCGGATTAATGAACTTCAGGCTCTCGTAATAATGGTGCTTGATGTGGAAATAGTCGATCGTCTCCTCGACGCCCGGCCAAGCGCGCAACGCCTTGAGATAACGGCTGAGGTTGGGATAATCGGCGATCCGGCGCAGGTTGCATTTGAACAGGCCGACATAGACCGGATCGAAGCGGACCAGCGTCGTGAACAGCCGCCAATCGGCTTCGGTCACGCGCTCGCCGCACAGGTAGCGGCGGTCGGCGAGCCGCGCCTCGAGTCCATCGAGCGAGTCGAACAGCGCGACGACGGCTTCGTCGTAGGCCTGCTGGCTGCGCGCGAAGCCGCAGCGATAGACGCCGTTGTTGACGGTCGGGTAGATGCGCGCGTTGAGCGCGTCGATCTCCTCGCGCAGCTCGGCGGGATAGAAGTCGCCGACTTCAGCGCCGATTCCGTCGAACGCCGAATTGAACATGCGGATGATTTCCGACGACTCGTTGTTGACGATGCGGCGGCGCTGCACGTCGAACAGCACCGGCACGGTGCAATGTCCGCTGTAGCCCGGCCGCGAGGCGAGGTAGAGTTCGTAGAGCTTCTCGGCCCCGAGCACGGGGTCGGCGACGACGCCGCGCCCGGGCGCAAACGTCCAGCCCTGATCGCCGAGCAGCCAGTTGACGACCGACAGCTCGACGATTCGCTCCAGCCCTTTCAGCTTGCGGAAGATCAGCGTGCGGTGGGCCCAGGGACAGGCGAGCGACACGTAGAGCCGGTAGCGCCCCGGCTCGGCCTGGCAACCGCCCTCGCCCGAGGGACCCGGCGCGCCGTCGGCGGTGATCCAGTCGCGGAACTGCGCGTCGCCGCGGACGAACCGCCCGGCGGAATCATGAGAGAAATTCCCTTCCACGCGCCACACGCCGTCGACCATCTGCATCGCCTGTTCTCCCTTGCGCGGTCTTTTTCGCCGCTCAGCGTCGCGCCAGCTTCTCGGCGGCGGCGAGCCATTGGCTCTGCGCCCGGCGCACATGCGCCGGCGCGCGCTTCAAGCCCCGCGCGACCTCGTCGGCCAGCGCGCGCGCTTCGTCGGCTCGGCCGAGGCGCGCGAGAAGTTCGGCCTGTCGCACCCGCGGCTCCGCGCCGGGATAATAGACGCCGACCGCTTCATAGGCGGCGAGCGCCTCTTCATCGCGGCCGGCCCCTTCAAGCGCCCTGGCGTAGAGAAGGTGGCCATCGGGCGAGCGATAGCCGGGCCAGCGCGCTTTCAACTCGTCGAGCGTCGTCACCGCCAGCGCCGTTTCGCCGAGGCCGAATTCGGCCCGCGCACGACCGAGCATAAAGCCCGGCTCGTCGCCTTGTGGCCCCGCGAGGATGGCAGCGTAATGGCCGCGCGCTTCATCGAACTTGCCCAGCGCCAGGCACGCCTCGGCGAGCGCCGAACGGTTGGCGATCGTGTCGACGATCGCCAGCTCGTCCTTGGCGTCCCGATAGCGGCGCTCGGGATCGAGCGCGGCGACGACGCTGCGGCCGGCGCGCTGCGCCCCGGTCGAGCCGAGCCATCCGGGAACGATCTCGACCACGACATAGGCAAGCGCGCCGATCCCCGGCAGGAACAGGATGATGAAGCCCCAGGGCATGAAGCGGCCGCTCCTGGCGGCGTGAACGATCAGCGCGATATCGACCGCGGCGACGATCCATCCGATCGGCAAACCAAACAAGCGGCGCACTCCCAAGCGACGGTTTCCCGCCAAGCCCGTGATTTGGCTATTCCGGGGGCGTTTGTCCAATCCGCCGCCGATCAGCCCGCCTCCATCAGCTTTGCCGCTTCGTCGCGCTCGAACAGATAGAGCAGCAATCTCAGGCCGCGGTTGGCTTCGCCGCGCAGGCCCTCGCCCGCCGCCAGCGCCGCCTCGGCCTGGCGGCGGGCCAACGCCAACAGGCGGCCGTGGATTTCCAGCCTGGCGAGGCGAAATCCCGGCGCGCCGGCCTGGCGGATTCCGAGCACCTCGCCTTCGC
>NZ_JBEKVH010000186.1:0-6743 GCF_049514155.1 Roseiarcus sp.
TGCGGCATCTGCCATTCGTGGCCGGCGACCAGGGTCGCCTCGCGGCTGCGCGCGCGCCGGCCGATGAACGCCTCGCCGGCGCGATTGATCAGCGCCACGCCGGCGCTGCGACGATAGGGCAGACTCTTGCTCACGTACGCTCCTCTCACGCATAGATTCAACGTCCGGCGGCCGCCGCCGGACCGGGCGGCCGGGCGGACAGCGCCGAAACTGGAACGAGCTCGACGCCGCGCGCCTCGAGCCCGGCGCTCCAGCGCGCGATGCGGTCGAGACTCGAGGGCAGGGCGGTGGCGACGCCGATCGCCGCGCCGCGGGCGCGGGCGACCGTTTCCAGCCGCGTCAGCGCCGCGTCGATCGCCGCCGGCGCGGCGTCGGCGTCGACGACCGCGTCGGCGGCGGCCGAGGCCAGGCCGAGCGTCGGCGCGACCTCGCCGGCGAGGCTGCGCGGCGACGATCCGTCGTCGAGATAGAACAGGCCGCGCGCGGCGATCTCGCTGAGCGCCGGGGTCAGCGCCCGCGCGTCGGCGGTGAACTTGCCGCCAAGGTGATTGACGATGCCGGCGTAGCCGACGAACCGTCCCATCTGCCAGCGCAGGGAATCGAGGTTGTCGGCGTCGGAAGCGCTGGTCAGCAGCGTGTGCGGGCCGGGATTGTCGGCCGGATAGGTGAACGGCTCCATCGGCGACTGCAGCAGCGTTTCGTGGCCGGCTTCGCGCGCCGCCGCCGCTTCGCCGTCGAGGTTGTCGCCGTAGGGGGCGAAGCCGAGCGAGATCGCCGCCGGCAGCCGGGCGATCGCGTCGGAAGTGCTGGCGGGGTTGAGGCCGAGGCCACCGACCAGCAGCGCCACCCGCGGCGCGCCGGGCCTGAGCTTGGCCGAAGCGAAGACCGGCCGCGCGTAGACCTCGGCGGGACGCGCGCCGTCGGCGCCGACGCGCGGCAGCAGGCCGAAGCGCGATTTTTCGGCGAGGCGCCTGTCGGGGGCGGGGGGCAGGCGCAGGCTCAGCGCCTGCGGCACGTCGATGATCATCGACCCGCCGGCGCCGCCGCCGCCGCTGCGCATCACTTTGACGCCGCTTTCCGCTTCGACCTGGTCGGCGTTCGCCGCCGCAAGGGCCGGGTCGGCCTTCGCCGTCGTCGCGGCGGCGGCGGGCGCGGCGCTCGCGCCGGGCGACCGCTCGATCCGCGCGACGGCGAAAGGCTCGCCGCCGCGCCGCCAGTCGACGGTCCGCGCTAGCGCCACGGCGCCGGCCGCCAGCGCCAGCAGGCCGACGGCGACGACGATCCGCGCCGTCCGGCGCGGCCGGGCCTCGGCGGCCTGTCCGAGAGGTTCGTTGACGGGATCGCGCACGCGTCGGGCTCGATTCGCTTCGCTCGCCGCGGCCGGCCCTCAAGGCCCCGAATCAGCTCGCCGCGGCGGCGCATTGTCGGTTGCCGCAGCGCGCCGGTCGAGGGGGAAAATCGCCCTCCCTCAAAGGGTTTCGCCGCTGGGCGCAAGCGGCCGCGCGGCGCGGGAAAAACGTGCATCTCGAGGCCGCTCCGGGGTATACTGGAAACCACGCGAATCGCTGCGGCCGGATCGGTCCGCCAGGCGACGCTCCAGCCGAAATGAAGGCCTCGAAATTGACGGACGAACCGAAGGCGTCGCTCGATACCGACGAAACTGCGCCCGACCAGAGCAGCGTCGACTACGGCGCCGATTCGATCAAGGTGCTGCGCGGTCTCGACGCGGTGCGCAAGCGCCCCGGCATGTACATCGGCGACACCGACGACGGCTCGGGCCTGCACCACATGGTCTACGAGGTGGTCGACAACGCGATCGACGAAGCGCTCGCCGGCTTCGCCACGCTGGTGACGGTGACGCTCAACCCGGACGGGTCCTGCACCGTCACCGACGACGGCCGCGGCGTCCCGACCGGCATCCACGAGGAGGAGGGCGTCTCGGCGGCCGAGGTCATCATGACCCAACTCCACGCCGGCGGAAAATTCGACCAGAACGCCTACAAGGTCTCCGGCGGCCTGCACGGCGTCGGCGTTTCGGTGGTCAACGCGCTGTCGACCAAGCTGACGCTGCGCATCTGGCGCGACGGCCACGAGCACGTCATGCATTTCGCCAACGGCGACGCCGTCGACAAGCTTGCCGTGGCCGGCCCGGCGCCGATCGAAGCGGGCCGGCCGAAGCGCGGCACCGAGGTGACGTTCACCCCCTCGCCGCAGACCTTCACCATGATCGAGTTCGATTACGCGACGATCGAGCATCGGCTGCGCGAGCTCGCCTTCCTCAATTCCGGCGTGCACATTGTCCTGACTGACCTGCGCGGGCCCGAGGCCAAGCGCGAAGAGCTGCATTACGAGGGCGGACTGGAAGCCTTCGTGCGCTATCTCGACCGCGCCAAGACGCCGCTGATCGACAATCCGATCGTCATCCGCGGCGAGCGCGACCGCATCCTGGTCGAAGTGGCGTTGTGGTGGAACGACAGCTACCACGAGAACGTGCTGCCGTTCACCAACAACATCCCGCAGCGCGACGGCGGCACCCATCTCATCGGCCTGCGCAGCGCGCTGACGCGTCAAGTCACCGGCTACGCCGAGCGATCCGGCCTGTCGAAGAAGGAGAAGGTCGACCTCACCGGCGACGATTGCCGCGAAGGCCTGACCTGCGTGCTGTCGGTCAAGGCCCCCGATCCGAAGTTCTCCTCGCAGACCAAGGACAAGCTCGTCTCCTCGGAAGTGCGCCCGGTGGTCGAGGGCCTGGTCAACGAATTGCTCTCGCAATGGTTCGAGGAGCACCCGCACGAGGCGCGCGTCGTCGTCGGCAAGGTGGTCGAGGCGGCGCAGGCGCGCGAGGCGGCGCGCAAGGCGCGCGAGCTGACGCGGCGCAAGGGCGCGCTCGACATCGCCAGCCTGCCGGGCAAGCTCGCCGACTGCCAGGAGCGCGACCCCGCCAAATCGGAAATCTTCATCGTCGAGGGCGACTCGGCCGGCGGCACCGCCAAGCAGGGCCGCAACCGCGAGTATCAGGCGGTGCTGCCGCTGCGCGGCAAGATCCTCAACGTCGAGCGCGCACGCTTCGACAAGATGCTGTCGAGCGAGCAGATCGGCACGCTGATCACCGCGCTCGGCGCCGGCATCGGCCGCGACGACTTCAACGTCGACAAGCTGCGCTATCACAAGATCATCATCATGACCGACGCCGACGTCGACGGCGCCCACATCCGCACGCTGCTGCTGACCTTCTTCTTCCGTCAGATGCGGCCGGTCATCGAGGGCGGCTACCTGTTCATCGCCCAGCCGCCGCTGTTCAAGGTCAAGCGCGGTCCGTCCGAACTCTATCTCAAGGACGAGCGCGCGATGGAGGAATATCTCGTCGCCGGCGGACTGGAAGGGTCGGCGCTGCGGCTCTCCGACGGCGAAGTGCGCGCCGGGGCCGATCTAGCGGCGCTGGTCGAGGAGGCGCGCGCCATGCGCCGGCTGCTCGAACAGGCGCATTCGCGTTACAACAAGGCGGTGCTCGAGCAGGCCGCGCTCCTCGGCGCGCTGCGGCCGCTCGCCGTCGCCGACGATCCCGAGGCCGAAGCGCGCGCGCGCGTGCTCGCCGAACGCATGAACGCGATATCGGAGGAGACCGAACGCGGCTGGAGCGCGCGCACCGAAGCCGGCGGCTACATGCTGACGCGCGAAGTGCGCGGCGTCAGGCAGGCGGCTTCGATCGACGCCGGCTTCATCGCCTCGGCCGAGGCGCGCCGGCTCGACGAACACGCCAGGCCGCTCAGCGAAGCCTTCCGCGGTCCGGCGACGCTGTTGCGCCGCGGCGAGGAGACGACGGTCGCCGGCCCCTCCGAACTGCTCGAAGCGGTCAACGCCGCCGGCCGCAAGGGCGTCGCCTTCCAGCGCTACAAGGGCCTGGGCGAGATGAACAAGGACCAGTTGTGGGAGACGACCCTCGACCGCGAAGCGCGCTCGCTGCTGCAGGTGAAGATTCGCGAGGTCGACGAAGCCGACGACATCTTCGTCAAGCTGATGGGCGACGTCGTCGAGCCCCGCCGCGAGTTCATCCAGGACAACGCGCTGAACGTGGCGAACCTGGACGTGTGAGGGGGGGCCTGACGCCGCGACGCCTTGTCGCGCCCCTGGCCGCGCCCGTCGTAATCATCTGGCAACATGTGGTTGCACAGGATCGCGCGTTCGCACGTGTGTCGCCACGCGTGCGAACCGAGCGCGTCGTCTAGGCGCGTCGGCGCCCGGGCTGGGCGCGACCATAGCGGCGACCCCCGAGGAAGAGGCGCGCGTTATGGCCGACGATGACAAGACCGCCAAGGCTCCCGGAGCTCACGGCGAGATAGGACGGCGCGAATTCCTGGGATATTCGGGCAGCGCGCTCGGCGCCTTGTCGTTCGGCGCGCTGACGTTGCCGCAGACCGCTCTCGCGTCCGCGACCCCGACCTATCCCATCGACCAGACGGTCGTCACGACGCGCGAGCGGACGGTCGCCTTTCCCGCGACGCTGCCGGGGCTGACGAAGACGCAGATCGATCAGGTCGATCAATACGCGAAGTTCGGCTACGGCGCGTGGACATATGGCGCGCCGCTTCCCGTGGCGACGCGCGGCGATCTTCTGCCACCCGGCGCCGCGCCGAGCACGGCGGATAAGAAGACGAAGCTGCTGCGGTTCTTCACCTTCACCGACGTTCACATCACCGACAAGGAAGCGCCCAACCAGCTCATCTCCTTCCAGCAGACGGAGCCGTCCGCCGCCAACGTCACCTCGATCTATTCGCCGGTGATGCTGTCCACCACGCAGGTGCTGGACGCCGCCATCCAGACCGTCAACGCTCTGCACAAGAGCGATCCGTTCGACTTCGGCGTGATGCTCGGCGACGCCAGCAACAACCCGACCCACATCGAGTTGCGCTGGTACATCGACGTGTTCGACGGCAAGCGGATCACGCCGAGCTCAGGCGCGCACGCCGGCGCGGACAAGGTCGACTACCAGAAGCCGTTCAAGGCCGCCGGGCTCGACCGCTCCATCCCCTGGTATCAGGTCGTCGGCAACCACGATCATTTCTATCTCGGCTCGTTCCCGCTCGACGGCGATGCGAGCCTTCGCGCTTCCTATACTGCAGGAGCGGTGTGGGCGATCGGCGATCCGCTCGCTCCCAGGATTGCGGATTTCCCGGTCCTGTTCGACGTCGCCGCGTTCAAGGCCAAGCCGGCATTCTATCCCGGCGTGATCGACGGCGCGTCGCCGACCGGCGCGATCGTCAAAGCCGGGGCCGCCGCCGACCCTGCGTTCGCCGCCGGGGCGCCGAAGGTGGTCGCCGATCCGGCGCGCCGCGCGCTCAGCAAGCCGGGGTGGATCGGGGAATTCTACGACACGACCACGCGACCGGTCGGCCACGGCTTCCATCTGGCGCGCAAGAGCCGCTTCGGCCGGCGCGATCCCGGATTCGCCTGCTACAGCTTCACGCCAAAATCGCATCTGCCGCTCAAGATGATCGTGCTCGACGACACCCAGGCCAGCGACGACGGCTCGCGCGACATCCACGGCCACGGCTGTCTCGATGCGGCGCGCTGGTCGTGGCTGAAAGAGGAACTCGACGCCGGACAGGCCAACCATCAACTGATGATCGTCGCCGCGCATGTGCCGATCGCCGTCGGCCCCATCGGCTGCGAGATGGAATGGTGGGGCGAGACGAAGGGGATCGCGCCGGAAAAGCGCAACGCCGTCGCGCTGGGCGAGCTGATCGACAAGCTGCGCGCCACTCCGAACCTGTTGATGTGGATCGCCGGCCATCGCCACGTCAACACGGTGAAGGCGTTCGCCTCCGACGATCCCTCGCGGCCCGAGCGCGGGTTCTGGCAGGTGGAGACGTCCTCGCTGCGCGATTTTCCCCAGCAGTTCCGCACCTTCGATCTCTACCTCAACGACGACGACACGGTCTCGATCGTTACGCTCAACGTCGATCCGGCGGTCGCCGAGGGGAGCCCGGCCGCGAAGTCGCGCCGCTACGCGATCGCCGTGCAGCAGATCGTGCAGAACGACGCTCGCCCCAACGCGCGCAACCTCAGCGCGCTCGCCGGCCATCCTATGCCGACGATGGACCCGTCGCGGCCGCAGAACGATCAGCCGGACCCGACCATCCAGTTCGCCGACCTCGGCGCCGCGACGCCGCCGGTTCCCTATAACGCGTCCTACAACGCCGAATTGCTCAAGCCGCTGACCCGGGAGATGGCCGCCGAATTGAGGCGGAGGTTGGCGTAAAGAGGAGAGGCCGGCGCCGGGCGAGAGGCCCGGCGCGCGCGGCCCGAAGCGGCGCCGCGCGTGGCGAGGGAGGCAACGGCCGGACCGGCCGAAGGGGGCGCCAATTGGCGCCCGCCAAGGACCAGCGAAAAGAGCGCTAAGCGAGCCAAGCGAGCAAACCTGAGCCCTCCATAACGTTCTCGACGGGACTTCTCAATACTGCCCGTCGCGCCGCACCGTCACGACTTCGATGCGGCCTTGCGGGCCGATGAAGCTCGACATCACCCAGCTGGTGAGGGCGACGACGATCGCCGTCAGGATCGCCGGCCACAGGCCGACGACGACGAAGCCGGTGAGGAAATGCGACACCAGCTCGATCATCAGGCCGTTGATCACCAGCAGGAACAGGCCGAGCGTCAGCAGGGTGATCGGCAGGGTCAGGATCACCAGGATCGGCCGCACGAAGGCGTTGACGATCCCCAGCAGCAGCGCCGCGGCGATCAGG
>NZ_JBEKVH010000187.1:0-6617 GCF_049514155.1 Roseiarcus sp.
CCCATGGGCTGGCCGGCGAAAGCGAAGAACTCGGGAAACTGGTGGCGCGTTACCAGATCCGCCAGACCAAGGACGACCCGCTGCGCGCGGAACTGAAGAAGGCGGCGCCGCACGCCTTCCGCCAGCCGGCGCAGACCGCCCTGGCGCGCGCCAGGGCCGCCGCGACCCGCGCGCCAGCGATGAAGGCGGCCGTCAACGCGCCGCTCCCGGCGGCGACGGGCAAAAGCGGCGAAAACGACTGGCAGGAATTTTGAACAAGCGGACGGGTCGCGCCGGATGCGCGACGACAGCGTGTAAGCCGCAAGAGGTGCGCGTATGAAAGACTCGACCAGCAATCGCTCCGCCAAGGTGAGCGAGCTCATCGCCTTCAACATCGGCGAGCAGCAATTCTGCCTGTGCACCACCTCGGTGCGCGAAATCCGCGGCTGGACGCCGGCGACCCCGCTGCCGCATGCGCCCGAGTTCGTGCTCGGGGTCGTCAATCTACGCGGGGTGGTGCTGCCGATCGTCGATCTCGCCGTCCGCCTCGGCTTTCCGCCGACCCAACCGACGGCGCGCCATGCGATCATCGTCGTCGAGGTCGGCGCCCAGGTGGCGGGCCTGCTGGTCGATGGCGTCTCGGACATCTTTACCGCTGAGGAGGCGCAGATCCAGCCGACGCCGGAAATCGCCGCCGAGACGGCCAAGCTCTACTTGCGCGGCGTCATCGCCATGGACGGCCGCCTGATCGGCGTCATCGACATCGCCAACCTGCTGCCGGCGACCGAACTCGCCGCTGCCTGAAACGGCGCGGCCCCGCCACCACAGCGACGGGACCGCGACGCGGTCGGGTCACTCGTATTGCTGCGCCGGCGCCTGTTGAGTCTGCGCCGTTTGGGCCGGTTGGGCTTGGCCGCCCTGGGCCATCGTCAAGTGGTAGGAGCACGCTGACGCCGAAGCCGCAGTGAGCGCGGCGAAGAGAAACGCGAGAAGCGTCGTTCGCATGGTGAAGCCTCCGTCTGGGCCATCCAGCGCTGGCGAGGTTAGCGGGCCGCCGGCGGAATGAAAAGCGGCGCCGAGATCACAATTGCCGGCACGGATGAATTCCGCACCAGCTTCGCGCAAGCCCGAGATCGCCGGTTCAGTTTCGGACAATGTTCGACGACGAATTTCGCCGCGCCCCGATCAGCGCGAGACCCGATGTCGTTCGTATTCCCCAACCGCGACCCGTTTGACGCGTTTCTGCAGCCGCCGATCGAAGAAGCGCCGCCGCGACCCGGCGCGACGCTCGACAATTTTGCCAATCGGCGCCGCTCGCCGGCGGTCGGACGGCGATTCTGGCGCTTCCTGGCGGAGAATTGGACGGCGTTCAACCTGGTTGAGCGCGCGCGCTGCGTGCGCATGTTTGCCCGCTTCCGTCCCGACTGGACGCGCGACGCGTTCGGCCCCGAGGACCGCGCCGTCTACGATTCGCTGCCCGAGACCTTCGCCGCCTATCGCGGCCAGAACGGCGTCGAACTCGCGGCCGGCGCCGCCTTCACCTTGTCGCTCGAGCGCGCGCGCCGTCAGGCGACCGGGCGGCGCGGCGCCGAGGCCGCCGATCCGCGAGTCTTCGCGCTTCATGCCGCCAAGCGCGAGGTCGCGCTCGCTTTCGCCGCCGACGGCGAGGGCGAAATTGTCATGTTCCCCGCGCCGCGCGTCGACCTGCGCGCGCGCCGGCTGATCGAGCTGGCGAACTAGTCGCCCGTCAGCGCCGCCACGGAGTCTCCGGCGTCGGCGTCAGCGGCCCCTTGCCGTCGACCCAGGAGAGCAGATTGTCGACCACCAGATTGGCCATCGCCGTGCGCGAATGGCCGGTCGCTGAGCCGACATGGGGCAGCAGGACGGCGTTGTCGAGCGCAATCAGCTCGGCTGGCACGCTCGGCTCGCGCTCGTAGACGTCGAGCCCGGCGGCAAGGATCACGCCGTCGCTGAGCGCCGCGATCAGCGCCGCCTCGTCGACCAGCGAGCCGCGCGCGATATTGACCAGCACGCCGTCGCGGCCGAGCGCGGCGAGCACGCGCGCGTCGACGAGATGGCGCGTCTGAGGCCCGCCCGGCGCGGCGACCATCAGGATATCGCACGCCTCGGCGAGCGCGAGCGCGGTCGGGTAATAGGGATAGGCGACGCCGTCCTGCTTGTGGCGGCCGTGATAGGCGATGCGCAGGCCGAACGCCTCGGCGCGGCGGGCGATCGCCTTGCCGATGCGGCCGAGGCCGACAATGCCCATGACGCGCCCATGCAGCGAGGCGGTGAGCGGGAACGCCCCGCTCGGCCAGCGGCCTTCGCGCAGATGGCGCTCGGCCTGCGGCAGGCGGCGCGTCGCGGCGAGCGTCAGGGCGATGGCGATGTCGGCGACGTCGTCGTCGAGCACGCCCGGCGTATGGGTGACGACGACGCCGTGCTGGCCGGCCCAGGCGGCGTCGATGTGGTCGTAGCCGACGCCGAAGCCGACGACGATTTCGAGCTTGGGCAGGCGGCGCATCAGGTCGGCGTCGACGCGCGCCGTCGCCCAGGTGGAGACGACCGCGCGCACGTTGGGCGCGACCGCGGCGAGCGTCGCTTCGCGATCGGCCGCCTGCCACAGCTTGTGCAGCGTCACGCGCCGCTCCAGCCGCTCGGCGATTTCCGCCATGCCCGGAAGCAGCATCAGGGCTTCGAACGACGCCATGGATCGCCATCCTCTTAGAACATCAGTCGCGGCGGCACTTACGACAGCCGGCGCCGGGCGACAAGCCGCGCCGCCCCTTTCGCGCCCGCCGCGGACGTGGCACATCGGCGCGCATGTCGAGTCCGTCCGAAACGCCCCTGGCGCGCCGGCGCCCCATGGCGCGCCGGCTGATGCTCGGCGATTTCCGCTCCTATGTGCGCCTCGACCTCTCGCTGGAGGGCGCGCTCGTCGTCTTCTGCGGCGAGAACGGCGCCGGCAAGACCAATCTGCTCGAAGCCCTGTCGTTGTTCGCCCCCGGCCGCGGCCTGCGCCGCGCCGAGTTCGCCGCCTGCGCGCGGATCGGCGGCGCCGGCGGCTTCGCGATCTCGATCGAGGTCGAGGACGAAGGCGCGGTCCATCAGCTCGGCGTCGGCTTCGAGCCGGGCGACGGCGACAAGCCGGGCGAGCGGCTCAACCGCATCGACCGCGCGCCGGTCGGCTCGGCGCGCGCCTTCGCCGATCACCTCCGCCTCGTCTGGCTGACGCCGACCATGGACGGGCTGTTCGTCGGTCCGGCGAGCGAGCGGCGCCGGTTTCTCGACCGGCTGGTGCTGGCCATCGACCCCAGCCACGGCGCGCGCGTCTCCGCCTTCGAGCGCGCCTTGCGCGGCCGCAACCGCCTGCTCGAAGAAGGCGCGCGCAACAGCCATTGGCTCGACGCGCTGGAGCGCGAGGCGGCGGAACTCGGCGTCGCCGTCGCCGCGGCGCGGCGCGAATGCGTCGACCGGCTCGCCGCGTCGATCGCGCGCGACCGCGATGAGGATTCGCCTTTTCCCTGGGCGGCGCTGTCGCTGGAAGGCGTAGTCGAGACGGGCGCGGCCGTGGGCCCGGCGCTGATCGCCGTGGCTCGCTACCGCGCGCTGCTCGGCGACGGCCGCGGCCGCGACGCGGCGGCGGGGCGCACGCTGGTCGGCCCGCACGTCAGCGACCTCGTCATCTTCCATGGGCCCAAGGGCGCGCCGGCGGCGCTCTCCTCGACCGGCGAGCAGAAGGCGCTGCTGGTCGGACTGGTGCTCGCCCACGCGCGGCTGGTCGCCGACATGTCGGGCGTCGCGCCGATCGCCTTGCTCGACGAAGCGACGGCGCATTTCGATCCGCGCCGCCGCGCCGCTCTGTTCGCGGCGCTGGAGCGCGTCGGCTCGCAGATATTCGTCACCGGCGCCGACCCGGCCACATTCGTCGAGCTGGGGAATCGCGCGCGGCTCTACGAAGTGACGCCCGGCCGCGCGCGGCCGTGGGCCGATCCTTAGCGCAGCGTCTCAGGCGTGGCCCGCGTCGGACGACAGCCACGCGGCGTTGACGCCGATCAGCGCCAGCGCGCGATCGTAGATGGCGTCGAAATCGGCGTCGAAGATCAGCCGCGAATCGGCGGGCGAGACCAGCCAGCCGTTGGCGAGGATCTCGCTTTCGAGCTGGCCGGAGGCCCAGCCGGCGTAGCCGAGCGCCAGCACCGCCTGGCTCGGCCCGGCGCCGCGCGCGATCGCCTTGAGGATGTCGAGCGTCGCGGTGAGGCAGACGCCGCCGCCGATCGGCACCGTCGATTCGGCGGCGCGGTAGTCGCCCGAGTGGAGGACGAAACCGCGACCGGTGTCGACCGGCCCGCCACGCAGCACCCGCATCCGCTCGGCGCTCGCCGGCAGCCGGATCGCTTCGGCTTCGCCGACGACGTCGAGCTGCACCAGCAACCGCGGGAACTCGATCTCCTCGGCGCGCTGATTGATGACGATGCCCATCGCGCCGTCCTCGCGGTGGGCGCACATGTAGACGACCGAGCGCGCGAACGGGCCGTCGCGCAGGCTGGGCATGGCGATGAGGAATTGCCCCTCGTAGCTTTGCCAGGGCGCTGATTCCGGGGTGAGGCGCATGCGCTCATGCTAGCCGTCGCCGCGGCGCCGCGAAAGGGCGAAAAAAATACGAAGCCTGGGCGCGCGGCGGGCAGGCCATCACGGTGATTTTGCTGGCCCACGGCGCGCGGCGTGGCTAAATGGCGGGAATGACGCCGCTTGCTTACGCACTCGCCGCCGCGCTCGCCTCGGTCGCGCCGGCCGCCGCCGACGATTACGCCAGCGACTGGGCGCGCGCGTCGAAAGCCGAGGCGCGGCTCATCGCCGGCGCGGCGGGCCAGGCGGCGGTCGAGGTCCGCCTCGCCCCGGGCGCGATCACCTATTGGCGCAACCCCGGCGATTCCGGCGCGCCGCCGCGTTTCGACTTCGCCGGCTCGCGCAACCTCGCCCGCGCCGAGCCGAGTTTTCCCGCGCCCAAGCGCATCGTCGAGCCCGACGGCTCGGACGCGTTCGGCTATGACGACGCCGTCGTCTTCCCCATAGCCGTCGCCGCGCGCGACGCCAGCCAGCCGGTCGAGCTCAAGCTGAAGTTCGACTATGCGGTGTGCGAGAAGCTGTGCCTGCCCGCCAAGGCCGACCTCACGCTGAGGCTGCCGCAGAGCGGCGCGAGCCCCTACGCCGCGACGATCGCGGCGGCCGCCGCCGCGGTTCCGCGCGCGAGCGATCTTTCCACGCTCGGCGGCGCGCTGGAGGCGACCGGCGCCGACGCGTGGCGTCTATGCGCCAAGGCCGAGCCCGGCCCGCCGCGCGATCTCTTCATCGAGGCGCCCGAGGGTTGGTGGTTTGCGACCAAGCCCGCCGCCGGCGCCGACGGGCGCGCGTGCTTCGCGCTCGAATTGCAGCAGAAGCCCGACGGCGCGGCGCTGCCGGTCGATGTCCGCGCGACGCTGACCGGCGGCTTAGGCGCACGCGAACTCCCGCTCGCGCTCGCCGCCCAACCGTGAGCTTGGCGCGACGCCGCGCGCGGTTAGACTGGCCCCCTTTGCCCTGGAGACGGACGATGACGATCAAGATCGGCGACAAACTGCCCAACGCCACTTTCCGCCTGCTGACCGCCGACGGCCCCAAGCCGGTGACGACGCAGGACTACTTCGCCGGCCGCAGAATTGTGCTGTTCGGCCTGCCCGGCGCCTTCACGCCGACCTGCCACAAGAACCACCTGCCCGGCTTCCTCGCCGAAGAGGCGGCGATCAAGGCCAAGGGGGTCGACGCGATCGCGATGACCTCGGTCAACGACCATCACGTGCTCGCCGCCTGGGCCAAGGCGACCGGCGCCGAAGGCCACATCGACTTCCTCGCCGACGGCGCCGCCAATTTCGCCAAGGCGGCGGGCCTCAGCTACGACGCGGAGCCAAGCGGCATGGGCATACGCTCGCGCCGCTATTCGGCGCTGGTCGAGGACGGCGTGGTGAAGCAGCTCAACATCGAGGAAGCGCCCGGCAACGCCGAGTTGTCGGGGGCGGCGCATATCCTGGCGCAGATTTGAAGACGCCGACCTTGTAGGCGCGGCCGTCGGCCGCGCCCAGACGCGGTCGACGACCGCGTCTACAAGGTCGGATGCGCTCGGCGAGCGCGTTGGAAGTTCGGGGCGACAAGTCTGTTCAGCGATCGCGTCTTTTCAAAGCGCTAGGCGCCATTTCGCGCGCGACTTTCGGTCGGCGGCGCCAAAGGGGGAATTGCCCGAGCGCTCAACCCCGCGGGGTCAATGTCAATATTAATTCGTCTGACGATTGGCGCGCATCGCGATTTCTGAGATTGCCCCCTAGTGTCGAGAAACGGCTCGTAATTTTTGTTGACTTTATTCGGAAGAATTGCCCCGCAATGTCTTTGACTATGCGCCCGCTTAACCCATTCGACGCCTCGCCTGCTGGAAACGTGAGAATTGCGCTGCTTCCGACTAAAGAAAGCACCTTGAGTAATTCTGTTATTGCATCACAAGAAGCTGTCTGAACACTATAATCCGACTGCGGTCTCAATTCTCTTGGAGGGTATCGTCCTTCACCGGAAACAGGGACTTGCTCGTGTGTCACTATAGTTTCCAGAAC
>NZ_JBEKVH010000188.1:0-6592 GCF_049514155.1 Roseiarcus sp.
GCAAGGATTTCACCCGCCTCAAGCAACCGCAAAGACCCTCGCCGCTCGACTCGCAGCAACTCTCGCTAAACTGGAGCCCAACATGAACCGGACAGCCGTGGGCTTGTCCCGGCCATCCACGCGGTCGAGCTTCGGCTCACTTGCCGGAAAGCAGGCGGCGGCGGGACGGCGTGGATGGCCGGGACAAGCCCGGCCATGACGGACTGAACAGAAACGCCCGCCCCGCCTCCACGCTCTCCTCGCGCGCCCCTCCGCCCTCAATCGATCTCGTGGGCCGGCATGCGCTCGGGGGCGCCCGTCGGGCCGGCGCGCAGGTATTGCGCCGGCCAGGCCATGGCGTGGCCGAGCTCGCGGGCGGCGCGCAGCGGCCAATAGGGCTCGCGCAGCAGTTCGCGCGCCAGCAGCGCGAGATCGGCGTGGCCGGAGCGGATGATCGCATCGGCCTGGGCCGGCGCGGTGATCATGCCGACCGCCGCGGTGGCGATATCCGCCTCGCGCCGGATCCGCTCGGCGAACGGGACCTGATAGCCGGGTCCGACCGGAACCTTGGCCTTCTCGATGTTGCCGCCCGACGAGCAGTCGATCACGTCGACGCCGAGGCGCTTCAGCCGGCGGGCGAGTTCGACCGACTGCTCGACGTCCCAGCCGCCCTCGGTCCAATCGGAAGCGGAAATGCGCACGAACAGCGGGCACTTGTCGGGCAGCGCCCGCCGCACCGCCGCCGCGCATTCGCTCAGGAATCGCACGCGATTGTCGAACGCGCCGCCATAGGCGTCGGCGCGACGATTGCTCAGCGGCGACAGAAACTCGTGGGCGAGATAGCCGTGCGCGGCGTGAATCTCGACGACGCGGAAGCCGGCGGCGTAGGCGCGCTCAGCCGCGGTCGCGAAGGCCTTCTGCGCCTCTGCGATCGCCGCGAGGCTCAGTTCCTGCGGCGTCGCGTAGCGCTCGCTGAAAGCGATCGGGCTCGGCGCGACGGGGCGCCAGCCGCCCTCCGCTTCGGGCACGGCGCCGTCGCCCGACCACGGCCGGTAGGTGCTCGCCTTGCGGCCGGCGTGGGCGAGCTGAATGCCGGCGACCGCGCCTTGGCCGTCGATGAAGCGGGCGATGCGCTCCAGCGGCTCGAAGTGCTTTTCGCTCCAGGCGCCGAGGTCCTGCGGCGAGATCCGTCCCTCCGGCGCGACCGCCGCCGCTTCGGTGAACACCAGCGCCGCGCCGCCGACCGCGCGCGCGGCGAGATGGGCGAAATGCCAGTCGTTGGCGTAGCCGTCGACGCAGCAATATTGGCACATCGGCGAAACGCCGACGCGATTGGCGAGGGTGACGTCGCGCAGGCGAAGGGCGCTGAACAGGTGCGGCATGGTGGGCGATCTCGCTTTTTTGCGGAGCGACAGGCTCATTGTGGGCATGCGGGGTCCGGGCCGCAAGCGGCCGGCGCGCGCTGACAAATCGCGATATTCCCCTTGCCCGCGCTTGGCAATCTTGCTAGGCAACGCGCGCGCTCGGCCCTCGGGTCGCGCGCATGAACCCATGAGCTTTCGCCGCCGGCGCCCGCGCCGGCCCGCCTCGAAACGAGGCGGCGTTGGGTCCGCGGCTTCTTCGCAAGCGCCGCCGACCCGAATCTGGCGACGGGAGCCCCCTGTCAACGCCAACCCCGCCGGCGCCGCCCGCATCGGGCCTTTTAGGAGAGACAATGTCCGTAGCTTCCCCCTCCGCGCCGACGCGCGAGGATTTCGCAGCCCTTTTGGATGAGACCTACGGCGCCGACGAGGCGTTCGAGGGTTCGGTGGTCAAGGGCCGCGTCGTCGCCATCGAGAAGGATATGGCGCTGATCGACATCGGCCTGAAGACCGAGGGTCGCGTCGCGCTGAAGGAATTCACCAATCACGGCCGCGACCCGGCGCCGGGCGTCGGCGACGAGGTCGAGGTCTATCTCGAGCGGATCGAGAACGCGCTCGGCGAAGCGGTCATCTCGCGCGACAAGGCTAGGCGCGAAGAGAGCTGGGTCAAGCTCGAGCAGGCGTTCGAGAAGGGCGAGAAGGTCGAAGGGGTGATCTTCAACCAGGTCAAGGGCGGCTTCACCGTCGACCTCGACGGCGCCGTGGCGTTTCTGCCGCGCAGCCAGGTCGACATCCGCCCGGTGCGCGACGTCGCGCCGCTGATGAACGTCCCGCAGCCGTTCCAGATCCTGAAAATGGACCGCCGCCGCGGCAACATCGTCGTGTCGCGCCGCACCGTGCTCGAGGAGAGCCGCGCCGAGCAGCGCCACGAGATCGTCGCCAACCTCGCCGAAGGCCAGGTGATCGACGGCACGGTCAAGAACATCACCGACTACGGCGCGTTCGTCGATCTGGGCGGCATTGACGGCCTGCTGCACGTCACCGACATCGCCTGGCGGCGCGTCAACCACCCGACCGAGGTGCTGTCGATCGGCCAGTCGGTCAAGGTGCGGATCATCAAGATCAACCACGAGACGCACCGCATCTCGCTCGGCATGAAGCAGCTGCTCGAAGACCCGTGGTCGAACATCGAGACGCGCTACGCCGTCGGCCAGAAGCTCAAGGGCCGCGTCACCAACATCACCGACTACGGCGCGTTCGTCGAACTCGAGCCGGGCATCGAGGGCCTCATCCACGTTTCCGAAATGTCGTGGACGAAGAAAAACGTCCATCCCGGCAAGATCATCTCGACCAGCCAGGAGGTCGAGGTGCAGGTGCTCGAGGTCGATTCCGCCAAGCGCCGCATCTCGCTCGGCCTCAAGCAGACGCTGCAGAATCCGTGGGAAGCCTTCTCGCAGAAGTATCCCAACGGCTCCGTGGTCGAGGGCGAGGTCAAGAACAAGACCGAGTTCGGCCTGTTCATCGGCCTCGACGGCGACGTCGACGGCATGGTCCACCTCTCCGACCTCGATTGGTCGAAGCCGGGCGAGCAGGCGATCGAAGATTACAAGAAGGGCGACAAGGTTCGCGCCAAGGTGCTCGACGTCGATCTCGAGAAGGAGCGCATCGCGCTCGGCATCAAGCAGCTCGCCAGCGACCCGTTCGCCGCCAAGACGGCGACCGGCGAGGAAGCTCCGGCCGGCGAGGGCGAGTTGCACAAGGGCTCGGTCGTCACCTGCGAGGTGATCGAGGTCAAGGACGGCGGCCTCGAGGTCAAGATCGCCGGATCGGATCTGACCGCCTTCATCAAGCGCAGCGAGCTGGCGCGCGACCGCGCCGATCAGCGCCCCGAGCGTTTCTCGGTCGGCGAGAAGGTCGACGCCCGCATCACCCAGTTCGACCGCCGCGCGCGCAAGGTCGCGGTGTCGATCAAGGCGCTCGAAATGGCCGAGGAGAAGGAGGCGATCGCCCAGTACGGCTCGGCCGACTCGGGCGCCTCGCTCGGCGACATTCTCGGCGCGGCGTTGAAGGCGCGCGACAAGAAGAAGGCCGAGTGATCGGTCGGGCGGCGCGCGCCGCCCGCTTCAACCCAAGCGAAGGGCGCCCCCAGCGGGCGCCCTTTCTTTTGGCTCGACCGAAGCGCCGAGCGCCCTATGGGCGCATTTCCGCCATCAGCGACGGCGACGCCGCCGACCCGGCGGGCCACGGCGGAATGTCGCCATAGGCCGACGGGACGAGCCCGCCGTAGGGCGAACGCGGCGGCTCGTCGCGCGGCGGCGGCGCATCGAGGCTCAATGTTCGCGCCGGCCCGTTGGCGATGCGGTTCGTCGCCGCCAACGCGCTCGATTCGGCGAAGACGCCGCTCGCCGCCGGCGTCGGCGCATAGGCGACGACGATCGCCGGCGTCGGCGCGAAGGCGCTGACGCCGTCATCGGACGATTCGCGCGTTTTCAGGCTCGCCAGCAGCGCCGGCCCGTCCGCCCCGCCCAAAGGCGCCATGCCGACATAGTCGATCTTGACCTTGGTCAGGCCCGAGCGCTGGAAATCGAGCAGATTGGCGACGCGCGCCGACACGTCGATCAGCCGGTCGCCGACGAACGGCCCGCGGTCGTTGACGCGCACGACCATCGAGCGGCCGTTTCTGAGGTTGGTGACGCGCGCGTAGCACGGCAGCGGCATCGTCTTGTGCGCCGCAGTGAGCCCGCCCATGTCGAACGTCTCGCCGTCGGCGGTGCGCCGGCCATGGAATTCGCGGCCGTACCACGAGGCCCAGCCGACGGCGCTGTAGGAACTCGCCTTTGCGGAGCGCTCGGTCGTGTCTGGCGACTGGCCTGCCGCGCTTCCCGCGGCGCCCAGCAGGACCAGGCCCACCAACGCCGCGCGTCGCATGGTTAAGCCCCCCTTAAGACGCCGCCTTTATCGCGGGCGGCGGGCCAAAAGGCAACCCCCGCGCGGCAGGAATCCGCTGACCGTTTCGACAGCGCCGATCCCGCCACGGCGAAGCTCAGGCGACGAGATCGTCGGCCTCCGGCCGATGACCGTCGATGCGCTGGTGCGCGCCGGGGCAGGTCTTGAGCCGCGCGCG
Organism: Roseiarcus sp.; assembly: GCF_049514155.1. Classification (GTDB taxonomy): domain Bacteria; phylum Pseudomonadota; class Alphaproteobacteria; order Rhizobiales; family Beijerinckiaceae; genus Roseiarcus. Next base: position 4,465 of record NZ_JBEKVH010000188.1, read on the forward strand.
CAAGTCGTCGATCAGCCAGCGGCCGGCGCGGCCGAGCCGGCGGCCGCGTTCGTGGACGACATAGAGCGGCAGTTCGACTTCCGGGCTGCCGGCGAGGGTGAGCCGCTTCAGCCGGCCGGCGAGGATGTGGCTCTCGACCATGTGCAGCGGCATGTTGCACCAGCCGAAGCCGCCGAGCAGGAACTCGAGCCGGGTCGAAAGATCGGCGAACCGCCAGACGCGCGAGGCGACGACGCCGCCCTGGATGTGGCGCGTCACGTCGGTGCGGTCGGTCAGGACGAGCTGGACGTAGGGCTCCAGCGCCTCGCGGCCGAGCGGGCCGGGGACGGAGGCGAGCGGATGGTCGGCGGCGACCACCGGCGTCAGCGCGACGCGGGCGAGAAACTGGGTGCTGAGGTCGCGCGCCGCGCCGCCCGGCAGGGTGTAGATCGCCAGCCGCGCTGCGCCGTCGCGCAGCCGCTGCTCGGCGCCGCCGAGCGCCTCGGTGAACACCGTCGCCGGCAGGTCGGGGAATTCGTGGCGCAGGGCGTCGAGCGAGGCCATCAGCAGCGGCGTCGGAAACATCGAGTCGACCGCGAGCGTCATCTCCGGCTCGACGTCGGCGGCGATGCTTTCGGCGTGGGCCCGTATCGCCCTGGCCCCTTCCAGCACCGCCCGGGCGTCGTTGACGATCGCCTGGCCGGCCTCGGTCAGGGCCGGGGTGCGAGTCGAGCGGTCGAACAAGATTACGCCGAGCGTCGCCTCCATGGCCTGGATCGATTGGCTGATCGCCGATTGGACGCGGCCGAGCCGCCGGGCGGCGGCAGAAAAGCTGCCGACCTCGGCGACGACGACCAGCGCGCGCATCTGGTCAAGGGTCAGGGGGTCGATCACTGATCACTCCGTATGATGGGTCCTAGCACAATTTTGCCAATTGCGGCGATGGATCGCAACCCCCATGTTCGGGACAGCCGTTTCGCCTCAAAGGAATCCTGACCATGGCCGTCCACGTCGCCGAACCCAAGCAATTGTCCTCGGATGCGCTTGCGCTGCTTTTTAACGAGGCGCGCACGCATAATGCTTTCGTCGACAAGGCGGTTCCGGAAGAGCTGCTGCGCCGCGCCGTCGACCTCGCCAAAATGGGCCCGACCAGCGCCAACCAGTCGCCGCTGCGGGTCGTCTTCTTGCGCTCGAAGGCGGCCAAGCAGCGGCTGGCGCCGGCGCTGATGCCCGGCAATCTCGACAAGACGCTCGCCGCGCCGGTCGTCGCCATCGCCGGCTACGATCTCAAGTTCTACGAGCACCTGCCGTTCCTTATGCCTCACGTCGACGCCAAAAGCTGGTTCTCGGGCAATCCGGAATTCGCCGCGCACAGCGCCTTCCAGAACGGCACCCTGCAGGTCGCCTATTTTCTTCTCGCCCTGCGCGCCGTCGGCCTCGACACCGGCCCGATGACCGGCTTCGACAACGCGAAGATCGACGCCGAATTCTTCGCCGGCACGGACGTGAAGTCGAACGTGATCATCAACATCGGCTACGGCGACTACGAGAAGCTGTTTCCGCGCAGCCCGCGCTTCGCCTTCGACCAGATCGCCAAATTCGCCTGAGGGCGACGCCCCCCCCCCGCGCCCTTCGACGTCGTCCGGCGCGGATCGCGTTTGATCCGCGCCGGCGCGCCGGGCGGGACGCCCCAAACACACGATGGGACCAACGTGAATTTCACCATCCTTCCCGCCGCCTGGGCGCCCCGCCTGCAGTCCCTCCTGCGCATCGTCGTCGGGCTGCTGCTCCTCGAGCACGGCACCGGCAAGCTGCTCGGCTTTCCGACGCTGCCTGGCCTTGATCAAATGCCGCACGGGCTGCTGTTGTTCACCGGCGTGGTGGAACTCGTCGGCGGCGTCCTCATCGTGGTCGGCTTGCTGACCCGTCCGGCCGCCTTCGTCCTCTCGGGCTTCATGGCCGTCGCCTATTTCTTGGCCCATTTTCCGCACAGCTTCTTCCCCGCGCTCAACTTCGGCGAGCCGGCGGTGCTGTTCTGCTTCGTCTTTCTCTATTTCGCCGCGGTCGGCCCTGGCCCCTGGGCGATCGACAAGGCCTGACCCGCAACAGGCCTGCGCCGCGCGTCTCCCCCCGCGCGGCGCATTTTTTT
>NZ_JBEKVH010000189.1:0-7477 GCF_049514155.1 Roseiarcus sp.
GCGCAGGCGCGGAGCGGTGGCGCGGCGTTTAAGCGCGCGCGGCGACGCTGCGGTCGATAGTGACAACGGCTGTCGCGCCGATCGCCGTGACGATCAGGCTCGGTACACCGTGCAAGTTGAGGCCGGAGACGCCGCCAATCCCGACCATCGCGCCGACATAGCCGCAGACGACGGAGTTGGCGGGCCGCGACCGACAATGATCAGCGCCATGTCTGCGGCCGCGACGATTGCGTTTTGTACCATAGAGTGGTACACACAGACAAACATTGAGCCAGCAGATGATCGCGAGCTTTCGGGACGAGTGGCTGCGGGCGTTCTTCGTCGAGGACACGCGCTCGCGGCTCATCCCGGCCGACCTCGAAAGCCGGCTGTTTCGCAAGCTCCAGATGATCGACGACGCGACGACCGATCAGGACCTGCGGGCGCCGCCCAGCAATCACTTCGAGAAGCTGCGCGGCAATCTGGCGAGGTTCCACTCGATCCGCGTCAACAGCCAATGGCGGCTGGTCTTCCATTGGGATGGCGGGCGAGGCGAGGCCGAAGGCGTCTATCTCGACGACCACGGCTACAGGTGAGGCGATCCATGCTGACAACGAAGCGCAAGCCGGCCACAGTCGGCGAGATTCTGATCGAGGAGTTCATGCAGCCGATGGGGCTGACGCAGGCCGCCTTGGCTGAGGCAATGGGGGTCCAGCGCAAGCATGTCAACGAGCTGTGCAACGACCGCCGGAACGTAACAGCGGCGACGGCGCTCATCCTCGCGCGCGTATTCGGCAACAGCCCCGACTTCTGGCTCAACATCCAGCGGCGCAGCGATCTGTGGGAGGCGATGAACAGCCCCCACGAACGTGAGCGGATCGAACGCGCGAAGCCAATCGGCGCCGCGGCGTGATCGCCGTCAGCGTCATATTTACCTATGTACACTGTTATATGTAAATCCAATGGCCTTCCATAGCGCCAACGCAAAAGTGCGCGTGAATTGGCGCCTAGCGCTTTGAAAAAGCTCGATCGCTGAACGCGTTTGTCGCACGCTTTGCGCGCCCAGCTCACTCCGCCGCGCTGCGGACCGTGGCGAGTTTGGCCAGCGCCTGGTCGAGATCCTCGATCAGGTCGTCGGGGTCCTCGAGCCCGACCGAAAGCCTCAGCAGGCCGGGGCCGATGCCGAGCGCGTGATCGTCAGCGCGTCGGCGACGGCGAAGGCTTCGGCCTTGCCGCCGACGACCTCGAACGCGACCAGCGTGCCGCCGCCCGACATCTGCTTGGCCGCGACCGCGCGCTGCGGATGGTCGGCGCGGCCGGGATAGACGATGCGGGCGACCTTCGGATGGGCGGCGAGGAAGTCGGCGATTCTTCCCGCCGTACGGTCCATCTGGCCGACGCGCAGCGGCAGCGTCTCCAGCGACTTCAGCAACACCCAGGCGTTGAACGGCGACAGGCAGGGTCCGGTCTGGCGGAGGAAGTTGTGGACGTGGTCGGCGATGAAAGCCTCGGAAGCGAGAATGATTCCCCCTAACGTGCGGCCCTGGCCGTCGATGTGCTTGGTCGCCGAATAGACGACGCAATCGGCGCCGAGCGCGAGCGGATGCTGCAGCATCGGCGAGGCGAAGGCGTTGTCGACCACCAGCGTCGCCCCGGCTTTGTGGAGGATGTCGGCGACGGCGGCGATGTCGACCACCTCCAGCGTCGGATTGGTCGGGCTCTCGAGGAAGGCGGTCTTGGTGTTGGGGCGGATCGCCGCCTTCCAGGCGGCGAGGTCGGTTCCCTCGATCAGCGTCGAGGCGACGCCGAAACGCGGCAGCAGCTCTTCGACGACGTAGAGACACGAGCCGAACAGCGCCCGCGACGCGACGATATGGTCGCCGGCCTTGAGCTGGCCCATCAGCGCCGCGGTCACCGCCGCCATGCCGCTGGCGGTGGCGCGCGCCGCCTCGGCGCCCTCGAACAGCGCCATGCGCTTCTCGAACATCGCGACGGTCGGGTTGGCGAAACGCGAATAGATGAAACCCGGCGCGTCGCCTTTGAAGCGCGCCTCCGCCTGCGCGCAGGTGTCGTAGAGGTAGCCCTGGGTGAGGAACAGCGCCTCCGAGGTCTCCTCGAACTGCGAACGCATCGCGCCGCCGTGCACCAGACGGGTGGCGGGGCGCAACGTGCGCGGATCGCGGGACTTGCGGGGGCTGCTCATACGCGCTTCCTTTCGCGGCCGAAAACCAAGGCCAAGCCAGGGCTTCGGGACAGGGGCGCGCGGTTTGAGGGCCCCGATCTTTTAGCCCGTTGTTTAACGTGGCGGCAAGCCGACCGGCTCAAATGACCACGGAACTGCATCCATAATCCGATCGGCGTCAGGGCGTCAACCGCGGTTTTTCGCTCAACAACATGTTGACGGTTTGGCCTTGCGACTCCCGCCGCTCAGGAGAGCCGATATACTCGACTGATGCACGAATTCGCCAGCCATGAGTCCTGAGCCCAAGATCGCGGTGCGCCGCCGCCGAGCGGTGCCAAGACTGTTCCACGGCGCGGACCTCGCCGAGGACGCATTTCTCAACGCGCCGTTCGGCCTGTTTGCGCGCCAGAAAATCAAGGCGATGGAAGGCCGTAGGCTGCTCTGGGCCGAGCGCGAGATTGAGGACGCCCAATTCCAGCCCGCCAGTCTCGATCTCAGGATCAGCAAAGAGGCCTTTCGGGTGCGCGCAAGCTTCCTGCCCGGGCGCGAACGGTCCGTTCGAGACCGACTGAAAAGCTTGAACGCGGAGCCCGTTTCGCTGGCAGGCGCCGGCACCGTGCTCGAAAAGGATATCGTTTACGTTGCGCGACTTATGGAGCGGTTGGAACTTCGGCCCAATCTTTCTGGCGCGGCCAACCCGAAGAGTTCGACCGGCCGGCTAGACATTTTCACGCGGCTGATTGTTGACGGCTCGGAGGCGTTTGACGACGTGCCGCTCGACTATCGGGGCGAGCTTTGGCTCGAAATCTCGCCGCGTAGCTTCAGTGTGCGCGTCCGCGAAGGATCAAAGCTGAGCCAGATTCGGTTTCGCAATCGAAACTCGCAACATATGGAAAAATACACGTTCGCCTTGACCGACGACGAAATCAGGAAAAAGCACGACGAGACTCCGCTAGTTGATGGCGACCTCAACTTGCGCGAGGGCGTAGTGTTGCGTGTTGATCTAAGCGGCGCGGGCCACGAGATCGTCGGATATCGCGCGATCAAAAACAGCGACGTCATCGACATCAGCCGCGTCGCGGGTTACGCGGCCGAGGATTTCTGGGAGCCGATCTACGCGCGTCCGGATGGACGGCTAATCCTCGATCCGGGTGAATTCTACATTCTCGCCAGCCGGGAGAAGTTGCAGATCCCCGCTGACCTCGCCGCCGAAATGGCGCCGATCGATCCGGCGATCGGCGAGTTCCGCGTCCATTACGCCGGCTTTTTCGACCCCGGCTTCGGCCAGGGGCCGGACGGCGCCCCCTGTGCGCGCGCGGTGCTGGAAGTGCGCAGCCGCGACGTGCCGTTCCTGCTCGAAGACGGCCAGCCAGTCGGGCGCCTCGTTTACGAAAAGCTCGCCGGCGCTGCCGATGAGCTCTACGGCGCGGGCGCAGCGTCGAACTACCAGGGCCAGGGGCTGAAACTGTCGAAGCACTTCCGCGACTTCAAGGCGCCGTGACGCGGCGCGAGCGGCGCGGCTTGTCGGAAGCGCTTTCGCCACGCTATAACTTACGCCGCGCGGCCTGTTCGCGGGCCCTGGCGGGCGTAGTTCAATGGTAGAACGGCAGCTTCCCAAGCTGCATACGAGGGTTCGATTCCCTTCGCCCGCTCCATTTTCGCGTTGAAGCGCTGATTTTGATAGAACCGGCTGAAGCGCTCAGCCGGTTTTTGCGCATTCGGGGCGCCGTCGTCGGACATGCTCAAGCGCCTCGTCCAACGCCGGGCGCGGTTTGGTCCTCGGGCGCATCTCCGGCGCTCCCGCGCATAGGGCTCACCGACCCATTTCCGACACGGACCGATTCGTTCGCTCAGCGATGTGCAGTGCACAATAAATGGACAGAGGCGACGTCTCGACGCCAGCTAAGTCCGCGCCCGGGGGCCGACGAAATCGTCGCTTCCCACTTCGATCAAGCGGCGATTGCGCCCGGATCGACATGCGCCCCGGCGAGAACGCCGCTATTCTGCCCCGATTTCCGCCAAATCTAGCCCCCGCGTTTTTACGTCTGCGAGTTGCAAGAATACCGACTGCAACGCCGCATATTTGCGCGCGACGACGTCCTATTCTCGTGAGACCATACTCGCGCTCACAGGAAGCATCAGGCTCGTCTCTGGCCGACTTGGGGGCGTCATGGAGCGAAAAGTGTCGGTTAGCGAGCGCCCAGCGTTATACGCCGTTGCGGCGTCGCCTGCGCGCCGACATCACGCGTCGCCCGAAGTCGCACTGACCGGCATCTATGAAATATCGAAGATTCTCAGCGGCGCGACGCGCCTCGAGCAGACGCTCGCCAATGTCGTCAATGTGCTGAGCAGCTTTTTCGACATGCGGCTCGGCATGATCGTCATTCTCGACGCGGGCGGTGAGCCGGAGATTATCGCGACTTCCGGATGGGCGAGCGAGGCTAAGGGCAAGCCGATCGAAACCTTGCCGCGGCTCGTCATCGACAGGTTGATCGCCACGTCGACGGCGGTGGTGGTCGAAGACGTGGCCAAGGACCCTCTGTTCGGCAAGGCGGCCGATCTCATCTCTCGCCGTCTCGATGGCAGAGTTTCGTTCCTCGGCGTGCCGATCAAGAGCGACGAACGCGTGATCGGAACCTTGTCGATCAATCGCGTCTGGGACGGCGAGCGGGCAAGCGGCTTCGATGACGACCTGCATTTCCTGCGCATGGTCGCCAATCTCGTCGGGCAGACGGTGCGGCTGCATCGTATGCTGTCGGCCGAGCGCAAGCGTTTCCTCAACGAGAAGCGAACCCTTGAAAAGGCGCTCGACGAGCGACTAGATGAATCGCGTCGCGGCCCCGCGCCCAAGGTCGACGGCATCGTCGGCGAAAGCGCGGCGATCCGCAAAGTGCTGAAGACGATCGAGATCGTCGCCAAGTCGAATTCGACGGTGCTGCTGCGCGGGGAAAGCGGCACAGGCAAGGAATTGTTTGCGCGCGCCGTGCACGATCTCTCGGCGCGCAAAAGCAAGCCGTTCATCAAGCTCAACTGCGCGGCGTTGCCCGAGAGCGTGCTCGAATCGGAATTGTTCGGCCATGAGAAGGGCGCCTTCACCGGCGCCGTCGGCCAGCGCGCCGGGCGCTTTGAACTCGCCCACGGCGGCACGTTGCTGCTCGACGAAATCGGTGAAATTTCGCCGAGCTTCCAGAGCAAGCTGCTGCGTGTGCTCCAGGAGGGCGAATTCGAACGGGTCGGCGGCGCGCGTACGCTCAAAGTCGACTTTCGACTCATCTGCGCGACCAATAAGGATCTCGAGGCTGCTGTGGCCAAAGGCGAGTTTCGCGCCGATCTCTATTACCGCATCAACGTCATTCCCGTGTTTCTGCCAGCGCTGCGCGAACGGCCCGGCGACATCGCGCTGCTGGCGCGCGCTTTCCTCGATCGCTTCAACGCAGAGAATGACCGCAAACTATCTCTGTCGTCCGGCGCGATGGACGCACTGAAGCGCTGCTACTTCCCCGGCAATGTCCGCGAACTCGAGAATTGCGTGCGACGCACGGCGACGCTCGCACATGGTCAAACCATCGTGCGCGACGACCTTTCGTGCGCGGCCGGCGACTGCCTGTCGGCGCTGCTGTGGACCGGCAGCGGACGCGGCGCCTTCGCCGACCCGATCGACGAACTTGCCTCGGGGCGAACGATCGCGGCGCCGACTGTCGAGCGACCGCCGGCGCCGAGCGTCCCCGAAGCGCGCGTTCGGGCCCGCGAATTCGCCGAAGCCGTCGCCCCCGACTCGACCTGTGCGCGCGCCGAAACGGGCGACTGCCCGGCGATCGCGCCGCGGCTGACGGAGAAGGACCGGCTGCTCGAGGCGATGGAGCGCTCCGGGTGGGTCCAGGCCAAGGCCGCGCGCGTCCTCGGCATAACGCCGCGCCAGATCGGCTACGCGCTGCGCAAGTACCGCATCGAGATGAAGCGCTTCTGAGCGGGCCCGACCAGTCGAAGCGGATTTCAGGCTGCCGGCTTAGGGTTGGCCGTTGGCCGAGTCGCCAAGCGGACCGGCGCGCGCCGCTCTGTCGGCAACGCGACAAAACCGTGTCCGAGAGATTTCAGCAGCGCCCAGCTTCAACGTAACACATTGATATAACACGCGGATAAATCTGGCACGACCCTTGCGCCGATCGGCGGTGGACAACAGGAATCGCGCCAATGGGTCAGCCCGTCACGATCTCGCTCGACAGCCTTATCGCCCCGGTCGATCTCGACGCGATGAAGCGGACCGCCGCTTCCGGCGGCTGTTCTTCGTCCTCCTGCGGCTCCTCGACCCGACCGGAGGACATGGACGCGGAAGTCTGGGAGCGGATCAAGGACCATCCCTGCTATTCCGAGGAGGCGCACCACTATTTCGCCCGCATGCATGTCGCCGTCGCGCCCGCGTGCAACATCCAGTGCAACTACTGCAATCGCAAATATGACTGCGCCAACGAGAGCCGGCCGGGCGTCGCATCGGAAAAGCTGACGCCCGACCAGGCGCGGCGCAAGGTGATCGCGGTCGCCAACGAAGTGCCGCAACTCTCGGTGCTCGGCATCGCCGGTCCGGGCGACGCCTGTTACGACTGGAAGAAGACGCAGGCGACCTTCGCCGCGATCGCCAAAGACATTCCCGACGTCAAACTCTGCATTTCGACCAACGGCCTCGCGCTGCCCGACCATGTCGACGAATTGGCCGACATGAACGTCGATCATGTGACGATCACCATCAACATGGTCGATCCCGAGATCGGGGCGAAGATCTATCCGTGGATCTATTTCCGCAACCGCCGCTGGACGGGCGTCGAGGCGTCGCAAATCCTGCACGAGCGGCAGATGCAGGGCCTCGAAATGCTCATTGCGCGCGGCGTTCTGACCAAGATCAATTCGGTGATGATCCCCGGCGTCAACGACGAGCACCTGATCGAGGTCAACCGCTGGGTCAAAGCGCGCGGCGCCTTCCTGCACAATGTGATGCCGCTCATTTCCGACCCCGCCCATGGCGCGCATTACGGCCTGACCGGCCAACGCGGCCCGAGCGCGATGGAGCTCAAGGCGCTGCAGGACAGGCTCGAAGGCGGCGCCAAGCTGATGCGCCATTGCCGGCAGTGCCGCGCCGACGCCGTCGGCCTGCTGGGTGAGGATCGCGGCCAGGAATTCACCCTCGATCAACTGCCGGAGTCGGTCGACTACGACCCCGCCAAGCGGACTGCGTATCGCGAGTTTGTCGCCGTCGAACGCGGCGATCATGTCGCGGCCAAACAGGCCGCCGCGGCCGCGATCCAGGAGGCCGCCGCCGAGGGC
>NZ_JBEKVH010000190.1:0-6364 GCF_049514155.1 Roseiarcus sp.
GAGCCGACTTTCTCGCACGGCTGACCTCGCGGCGCCAATTTTCAAGGAGCGTTGATCATGTCCCGCAAACCGAAGCAGATCGCCATTTACGGCAAGGGCGGCATCGGCAAGTCGACCACGACGTCCAACATCTCGGCGGCGCTCGCCGAAGCCGGCTACAAGGTGATGCAATTCGGCTGCGACCCGAAAGCGGATTCCACCAACACGCTGCGCGGCGGCGAGTACATTCCTTCGGTGCTCGACTTGCTCGCCGAGCGGCGGCGCGTCGACGCGCGCGACGCCGTGTTCAAGGGCTTTGGCGGCATCTATTGCGTCGAGGCCGGCGGCCCCCAGCCTGGCGTCGGCTGCGCCGGCCGCGGCATCATCACCGCGGTCGAGCTGTTGAAGCAGCAGCGCGTGTTCGAGGATCTCGACCTCGATATCGTCATCTACGACGTACTCGGCGATGTCGTCTGCGGCGGTTTCGCCGTGCCGATCCGCGAGGGCATCGCCGAGCACGTCTTCACGGTTTCCTCGGCCGACTTCATGGCGATCTACGCCGCCAACAATCTCTTTCGCGGCATCGAGAAATTCTCCAACTCCGGCGGCGCGCTGCTCGGCGGCATCATCGCCAATTCGATCAACACCGATTTCCAGCGCGAGATCATCGAGGATTTTGCTGCGCGCACCTCGACGCCGATCGTCCAGTTCGTGCCGCGCTCGCTGACCGTCACGCAGGCCGAACTGTCCGGCAAGACCACAATAGAGGCGGCGCCGGACTCTAAACAGGCCGACGTCTACCGGGCGCTCGCCCGTCATATCGCCAAGCACGAAGCCTCAAAGACGCCGACGCCGCTCAGTCCGACAGAACTTCGGGAATGGTCGGCGCGCTGGGCCCAACACATCGTGCGACTCGAACGGGACGAACGCGACGAGCGTCCACGCGTTGTCGCCTAGGAGGCTTTGAAACGACTCCCCTGCGTGCCGAGCGGTCTGTTCTTCATGTTTCTAGCCCGTTTCGATTGTGAGACACGAAAGGGAACCATGTGGGCCGAGACTATCCGAGAGATGTCCGACGGTTCGCATTCGCCTTAGGAGACCAGGCAGCATATTATCGCGTTCGTGCAGTGGGGACGGAATCTCGATGCTCCTTTCGAGGAATTGAGACGTCTGATCGATCAGGTCTTCACCCATCGCTCCCTCGCGCCACTCCTTTCTACAGGCTATGAGCACAAACTATGAGCGACAACCTTGACCCAAATGACTGGGAGGCGTTTCGGGCCTCCAGTCACCGGGCGCTCGAGCACATGATCGATTTTCTTCAAGGCGCACGCGAGCAGCCGGTTTGGCGAAACACTCCGCCGAGGGTGCGTCAGCGCTTTCAATCGCTTCTTCCGCGACAGCCGCGCGAATTTGATGATGTGCTTGAAGACTTCGAAACGAACATCAAGCCCTACGCTGTCGGAAACACCCACCCGCTGTTCATGGGCTGGGTGCATGGAGCGGGAACGCCGGTCGGCATGGTCGCTGAAATGCTCGCCGCTGGGCTCAACGCCAACTGCGGAGGGCGCAATCACGTCGGAATCGAAGTCGAGCGCCAGATCACGCGATGGGCCGCCGAACTGCTCGGATTTCCTCAAAGCTCGACAGGCGTCTTCGTGACGGGCTCCTCGGCCGCCAATTTTCTTGGCCTCTTGGTCGCGCGCGACGCCGCGCTAGGACATGAAGTCCGTGGCTCAGGCCTTTTCGCGTCAGGCAAGCAACTCGTCGCCTACACCTCTGTTCATGCGCACGGATGCGTCACTCAGGCCATGGAACTCGCCGGGGCGGGGTCGGCGCATCTGAGACCGATCCCCGCCGACTCCGCTGGGCGGATTCGTACTGATTTGTTGCAGGCCGCAATAGACAGGGATCTTGCTGCCAAACTGTCACCTTTTCTCATCGTGGGGACCGCTGGTACCGTCGACACGGGGGCGATCGATCCTCTGCAAAGCCTCGCTCAGATCGCAAGAGAATATGGTCTCCGGTTTCATGTCGACGGGGCGTTCGGCGCGCTGGCGGCTCTAAGCGCGGCCCTAAAGCCCCGGCTCGCGGGCATTGAACTCGCCGATTCGATTGCCCTCGACTTTCACAAATGGGCGCATGTCCCCTACGATGCCGGGTTCCTTTTGGTGCGCGACGGCGAAATGCATCGCGGAACATTCGCGAGCGCCGCTGCCTATCTCCAGCGCGCTCCGCGGGGCCTTGCCGCTGGTGACGTCTGGCCCTGCGATCTCGGTCCTGATTTGTCTCGCGGATTTCGCGCGCTGAAAACCTGGTTCACGTTCCAGGTCCATGGAGCCGACAGATTGGGCGCCGCCATCGAGGCGTCCTGCGATAACGCCTGCTACCTTGCAGACTCGCTCTCCCGTTCCAAGATCTTCGAACTTCGCGCTCCCGTAAGCCTCAATATCGTTTGCTTCGCGCTCAAGGCCGGCTGGCCCGATCAGGCCAATCAAGCGATCGTCATCGATCTGCAAGAGCGCGGCCTGGCCGCTCCTTCGATGACAAATGTGTTGGGACGCCCCGTCATACGCGCGGCAATCGTCAATCACCGAACGACGAAAGCCGACATCGATCTTTTCGCGGTGGCTCTTCACGAGGCAGCTGGAAGACTCAGACCCGACAGTTGGTCATAGGCCCGACGAGTTGAGAACCGGGTCGCTCGATTTCAACGCCACAGCACAACTCAGAACTGACGTCTCCCAACGAGGTCGCACGCGCGAAACTACTGCGATTGGCCGAAAGGAGAATGATCGGTCTCTCGCCCGAGAACGAAGTTTCGGACATTTGCTGTGCTAGTCTCGCGCGTCTGGAAAAAGGCCGTTCTGGTCTTGCCAACCTCGTCCGCCCAGCGCGCCACGCAGCGGCATTCGCCTTAGGCGGGTCCGCGAGTTCAATCGTCAGACCGATTCACAGCGGGGCCTTGTAGCCTTCTTGCCTGGAGGTCAATTTGGGAATATAGATATAAATTCGATGGACTAAGGGAATTTAGAGGCTGCACATGACCCGCTGGTACGAAGACAATTCGCTTTCAATCGGTCACACGCCGCTCATCCGCCTCAACCGCGTCACCGAGGGCGCGGCTGCGACGGTTCTGGCCAAGATCGAGGGACGCAACCCCGCCTATTCGGTCAAGGACCGCATCGGCACGGCGTTGATCGCAGACGCCGAAGAGCGTGGCCTGCTCGGCCCGGGCAAGGAAATCGTCGAGCCGACCTCGGGCAACACCGGCATCGCGCTTGCCTATGTCGCCGCCGCGCGCGGCTATCCGCTTACCTTGACCATGCCCGAGACGATGAGCATCGAGCGACGTAAGTTACTGATCGCTTACGGCGCCAAGCTCGTCCTCACTGAGGGGCCGAAGGGCATGAACGGCGCCGTCGCCAAGGCGGAGGAGATCGCCGCCTCCGATTCCAAGCGCTACGTCCTGCTGCAGCAGTTCAAGAACCCGGCCAATCCTGCCATTCACGAGAAGACGACCGGCCCGGAAATCTGGGACGACACCGACGGCAAGGTCGACATCGTCGTCTCCGGCGTCGGCACTGGGGGCACGATCACCGGCGTCTCGCGCTATATCAAGCGGACCAAGGGCAAGGCGATCGCCTCGGTCGCTGTCGAGCCGGCGGCGAGCCCGATCTTGACGCAAAAGCTCGCCGGCGAGCCGCTGAAGCCCGGGCCGCACAAGATCCAGGGCATCGGCGCCGGCTTCGTGCCCGGCGTGCTCGACCTGTCGCTGGTCGACGCGGTCGAACAGGTCAGCAATGAGGAAGCCGTCCTCTACGCACGCCGTCTCACCGCCCAGGAGGGTATTCTCTCGGGCATTTCGAGCGGCGCCGCCGTCGCCGTCGCCGTGCGTCTCGCCAAGCGGCCCGAGAACGCCGGCAAGACGATTGTCGTCATCCTGCCCGACTCCGGCGAGCGGTACCTCAGCACGGTGTTGTTCGAAGGCGTGTTCGACGCCACGGGGCTGGCTGCTTGAGCGCTCAGACTGACGAATGGGCTAACGACGACGATCAATTCAAGGTCTCGGACGTCGTCGACCAGTTGCGACGCCTGCGCGCCGCATCGCAGCGGCGACGCTATCGCGGCGCGACGCCGCAACTGCCGTCGCGCGAAGCGACGATCGAAGTCGTCGACGCCGTCGTCCAGGCACTCTATCCGCGCCATTTCGGGCCGCAAGGTCTGAGCGCGCGGGAGGTCGACACGTTCGTCGCCCGCTCGCTGGGCGGCGCGCTGCCGATGCTTGAGCGCCAGATCGCGCTCGAGCTGGCGCTCGGCGCCGAAGGCGTCGGCGCAGCCGACGGCGATCCCGCCAGGGCCGGGGAGATCGTCGCCGAATTCGCCGCTTCGCTGCCGCACGTGCGCGCGCTGGTCGACACTGACGTCCGCGCGGGGCTCGACGGCGATCCTTCGGCGGCGAGCGTCGACGAAATCATCTTCAGCTTTCCCGGCGCGGCGGCGGTCCTGCGTCACCGCATCGCCCACCGCCTCTACGGTTCCGGCGCGCCGATGCTGGCGCGCATCGTCGCCGAAGACGCGCACTCGCGCACCGGCATCGACATTCACCCCGGCGCCGAGATCGGCGAACGGTTCTTCATCGACCACGGCACCGGCGTGGTGATCGGCGAGACGGCGATTGTCGGCCGCAACGTCCGCATCTATCAGGCTGTCACGCTCGGCGCGGTGCGGTTCGAAACCGACGAGACGACCGGCGGCCTACGCAAGAATTACCCCCGCCATCCGATCGTCGAGGACGACGTCGTCATCTACGCCGGCGCGACGCTTCTCGGTCGCATCGTCATCGGCAAGGGATCGACGATCGGCGGCAACGTGTGGCTCACGCACAGCGTTCCCCCTGCAAGTCGGGTGACGCAGGCCAAGGCCCGCCACGAGACCTTCGTCGGAGGGGACGGGATTTAGGTTTGCGGCGCCTGGCGCGTTGCGCTAAGCCGCATCGCAGCGTTCGGGAACATTCCGACGAGAACATTTCAGCGGGGCGCACGGGCGCCTTCCGGCGCCAGGGAGCGCTCGCGGTCGCGGCGAACCCAGAGCCAAATTGCAAAAGGGGCAAAAGGTATGGCTGACGAGGTAGAAACCCGCAGGACGCTGAGCGAAGGGGCGGCGCGCCAGCTCGCCAACGCGACCAAGACGCGCGCGCAATGGAGCGGCATTTCTCCGCGCTGGCTGGTCAACTTCCTCGCTTGGACGCCGGTCGAAGCGGGCATCTTCCGTCTCAACCGCGTCAAGGAGAAGGAGGTCCCCACGGCTGAGGTCGAGTGCAGCCCGCCGCGCGACCGCAACCCCGATCTGCCGGAAACCTTCGTCGACTACGATCCCAATCCGCGCGAATATTTCCTCAAGGCGGTCACCACCGTTCTCGACGTGCAGACGCGCGTCTCCGACCTCTACAGCCAGCCCTTCGACCAGGTTCAGGAACAGCTTCGCCTGCTGATTGAACGGGTGAAAGAGCGTCAGGAAGGCGAGCTGATCAACAATGCCGAATACGGCCTGCTGGCGAGCGCCGCGCCGACGCAGCGGATCAAGACGCGCAAGGGCCCGCCGACGCCCGACGATCTCGACGAGCTGCTGACCAAAGTGTGGAAGGAGCCGAGCTTCTTCCTCGCCCATCCGCGCGCCATCGCCGCCTTCGGCCGCGAATGCACGCGCCGCGGCGTGCCGCCGCCGACCGTCAGCCTGTTCGGCGCCCAATTCATCACCTGGCGCGGCATTCCGCTGGTGCCCTCCGACAAGGTCCAGATTAGAGCCGGCGCGAAAGGGAGCGAGAAGACCTCGATCCTGCTGGTGCGCACCGGCGAGAAGAAACAGGGCGCAGTCGGCCTGTTCCAGCCCGGCGTTCCCGGCGAGATTGCGCCGAGCCTGTCGGTTCGCTTCATGGGCATCAACCGCAAGGCGATCGCCTCCTACCTGATCTCGCTCTACTGCTCGCTCGCGGTGCTGACCGAGGACGCGGTGGCGGTGCTCGACGACGTCGAGATTGGCCGCTATCCGGAATACACGCATGCCTACGCCTGAGACGGACGGCGCCGGCCTGGCCGGCGCGGCCGATCCGCAGGCGCCTGGGGGTTCGTTCCTGCCTGACGTCGCGATCATCGAGCGGCTCGCCAACGCCATCTTCAAGGGCGTGACGGGCGGCGCGCCGATCGGCCACCCGGCGATCCCGACCTCGGCGCCTGCGCCGTGGTCGCCGCCGTCGCCGCCGACGGCGAGCGCGATCGGACAAGTCGTTCCGGTCCAGCCGCCGTTTGGCGTCATCGATCCGCCGCTGAGTTCGCTGCCGGCCTCGGCGCCGGCGCGCTCGTTCGGCGGAGCTTCCGCCGGCTCG
>NZ_JBEKVH010000191.1:0-6335 GCF_049514155.1 Roseiarcus sp.
AGATCGAAAATCTCGTCGGAATTGTGCTGCGTGAGGCCGCGCTCCAGCGATCCCTTGACGAAGCGGCTGCGCTGCGCGTCCATCTCCGACTTGATCTTCTTGCCCATCGCGCGGCGCAGATTGTCGGCCTCGCCAAGCGAATAGCCGGAAAGCTCCTGCGCGATCTGCATCACCTGTTCCTGGTAGATGATGACGCCATAGGTCTCCTTCAGGATCGGCTCGACCTTGGGATGCAGGTAATCGGGCTTCTCCAAGCCGAGCTTGCGCGCGCAATAGGTGGGGATGTTCGCCATCGGGCCGGGGCGATACAGCGCGACCAGCGCGATGATGTCCTCGAACCGGTCGGCGCGCATCTCGACCAGCGCCTTGCGCATGCCGGCGCTTTCCACCTGGAACACCCCGACCGTCTCGCCGCGTCCGAGCATCTCGTAGGTCTTGGCGTCGTCGAGCGGGATCGCGCCGAGTTCGATCTCGACGCCGCGCCGCGCCAGCAGGCGCTGCGCGATGCGCAGCGTGGTCAGGGTTTTCAGGCCGAGGAAGTCGAATTTCACCAGCCCCGCCGGCTCGACCCATTTCATGTTGAACTGCGTCGCCGGCATGTCCGACTTCGGGTCGCGGTAGAGCGGCGTGAGTTCGACCAGCGGCCGGTCGCCGATCACCACGCCGGCGGCGTGGGTCGAAGCGTTGGAATAGAGCCCCTCCAGCCGCTGGGCGATCGCCAGCATCGTCGCCACTTTCGGGTCGGCTTCGGCCGCCTCGCGCAGCCGCGGCTCGTCGGCGAGCGCCTGCTTCAGCGTCACCGGCTTGGCCGGGTTCTGCGGCACCAGCTTGGCGAGCTTGTCGACCTGGCCGAGCGGCATTTCCAGCACCCGGCCGACGTTGCGCATCACGCCGCGGGCGAGGAACGAGCCGAAGGTGATGATCTGGGCGACGCGGTCCTCGCCGTAGCGCCGCCGCACGTAGGCGATGAC
The DNA here is from genome assembly GCF_049514155.1 of Roseiarcus sp. GTDB lineage: Bacteria > Pseudomonadota > Alphaproteobacteria > Rhizobiales > Beijerinckiaceae > Roseiarcus. The sequence continues at coordinate 972 of NZ_JBEKVH010000191.1, forward strand.
TTCGTCGCGCCGGTCCTGGCAGAAGTCGACGTCGAAGTCGGGCATCGACACCCGCTCGGGATTGAGGAAGCGCTCGAACAGCAGGCCGAACCGCAGCGGGTCGAGATCGGTGATGGTCAGCGACCAGGCGACCACCGAGCCGGCGCCCGATCCGCGCCCCGGTCCGACCGGAATCCCCTGCGCCTTCGCCCATTTGATGAAGTCGGCGACGATGAGGAAATAGCCGGGGAACTTCATCCGCGCGATGACGCCGAGCTCGAATTCGAGCCGCTGGCGGTAGTCGTCTTCGACATGGCCGGGCGCACAGCCGTATTGCGCCAGATGCCGCTCGAGCCCTTCGGCGGCTTGGCGGCGCAGTTCGCTTTCCTCGTCGACCCGGGCGCCGTCGACGGCGGTGAAGTGCGGCAGGATCGGCTTGCGGGTCAGCGGCCGGTAGGCGCAGCGCAGCGCGATCTCGACGCTGTTGTCGAGCGCCTCGTCGAGATCGGCGAACAGCGCGCGCATTTCGGCCCGGGTCTTGAAGCGATGCTCCGGCGACAGGCGGCGGCGGTCGGCGGCGCTGATCAGCGCGCCTTCGGCGACGCACAGCAGCGCGTCTTGCGCCTCGTAGTCGGCGGCGGCGGCGAAATAGGCCTCGTTGGCGGCGACCAGCGGCAGGCTCTGCGCATAGGCGAATTCGATCAGCGCCGGCTCGACGCGGCGCTCGCTGTCCAAGCCGTGGCGCTGCAATTCGACGTAGAGCCGGCCGTCGAACAGCGGCGCGAGCCGCTTCAGCCGCGCTTGCGCCAGTTCGGGCAGGCCGAGCGTCAGCGCCCGGTCGATCGGCCCGGCCGGTCCGCCGGTGAGCGCGATCAGGCCCTCGGCTTCGGCCAGCGCAGCGAAGCCGACGTGCGGTTCGTCGCCGTCGGTCGGGTCGAGCCAGACGCGCGAAGCGAGCCGCATCAGCGCGCGATAGCCCTGTTCGTCCTTGGCGATGAGCGCCAGCGGCGCGCGCGCGACCCGCGCCTCGGCGAGACGGGAAGCCGACGGCGGCGCGTCGCCGAAATCGACGGTGATCTGCGCGCCGATGATCGGCTGCACCCCGGCCTTCGCCAGCTTCTCCGAAAACTCCAACGCGCCGAACAGGTTGTTGGTGTCGGTGATCGCCAGCGCCGGCATCGAATCGGCTTTGGCGAGCTTGGCCAGCGCTTCGATCGACAGCGCCCCCTGGCGCAGCGAAAAGGCGCTGTGGACGCGCAGATGGACGAAACCGACGGCTTTGACGAGCGACGAATCCATGACGACTCCGGCTGGCGTTTGGCATTGTGCCGACGCGGCGCCCGGCTTGTCGAGGCCGCTCGACGCCGACGGACGTCGAACCGAGCCGGATGGTCGGAAGCGGCGCTCCGGGGCAAGAACAAGCGGTCCGCTTTCGCTCGGATTTGTGGCGGGCGCGCTCGACGCGAAAAAAAGTATGAATTTTTCGCTAGCGATTGATGCGGCGCAATTACCGACCGCGGCGCGGGGCGCCACTCTTATGGGCGCGCGCGTGTTCGACCGCCGAAAGAGCGGGGGAGGAACGTCGATGGCGCCGGGAGGTCAAGAGTTCGATTCGGTTGTGCGCCTTGTCGGCGTGCAGAAGTATTTTGGCGCGGTTCACGCGCTGCGCGACATCGATATCGCCATAGGCCGCAACGAAATCGTCGGACTGATCGGCGATAACGGCGCCGGCAAGTCGACCCTGATCAAGGTGATGACCGGCGTCCTGGCGCCGAGCGCCGGCAAGATCTACATCCGCGATCGCGAAATTCCGCAGAGCGAGTATTCCGTGCGCATGGCGCACGATCTCTTGATCGAGACCGTCTACCAGGACAAGTCGCTCGCCGACAAACAACCGCTGTGGCGCAATTTCTTTGTCGGCCGGCAGATCACCGACCGCTTCGGTTTCATCGACATCAAGCGCGAGAAAGAGATCGCGCAGCGGATCCTGATCGACGTCATCGGCTTCCGCGGCGTCGGCATCACCGTCGACTCGACGGTGTCCAAGCTGTCGGGCGGCGAGCGGCAGGGCATCGCGATCGGCCGGGCGATGCATTACAACGCCGACCTCATCGTGCTCGACGAGCCGACCGCGGCGCTCGGCGTCGCCGAAGTGCGCAAGGTCATCGACTTCGTCCGCCGGATCAAGTCGTCCGGGCGCGCTTGCATCTACATCGAGCACAACCTTGCTCACGTCCATGAAGTCGCTGACCGGCTGGTCGTACTCGATCGCGGTCGAATCGTTTCCGAGATCAACCCGCGGCAGATGTCGGTCAACGAATTGACGGAATATCTCATCGATCTACAGCACAGGGGTTGAGGGAGACTGCGATGGCGCAGCGGCACGACGCATCGGCATGGCTTCGCGTCGAGGGGGCGCCGATCATCATCGTTTTCGCCCTTCTCCTCTTTCTCTTCATGTGGATTGCGCCGGTCGTGTTTCTCGCGCCGTCGATCTATACGACGTTTCTCACCATCATTCCGCCGCTGCTGCTGCTCGCCACGGGCCTGACCTTCGTCATCGGGGCCGGCGAAATCGATCTCTGCTTTCCTGCGATCATCTCGTTCTCGGGCTTCGTCTTCGCCCTCCTGTTCAAGGAGTATCAGCTTGGCTGGATTGCCATTTTCGCCGGTTTAGCCTCGGGAATTCTGGTCGGCTACCTCAACGGCGTGCTGATCGCCAGGGTCGGCATTCCCTCGTTCATTGCGACGCTCGGCACCCAGTTCTTCTGGACGGGCGCGGCGGCGGTGCTGTCGGGTGGAAAGTCCTACGCGCTGCGCGGCGCGGAGGAGAGTTCGGTCTGGCAATGGATCGTCGGTCGCCCATTCGCCTCGGCGACGACGATCGACTGGGTGCAGGGCCTGTCAGTCCAGGCTTTGTGGACGGCGCTGATCATCGGCTTCCTGTGGCTCATCCTCACTCACCATCGCTTCGGCGAGCACACGCTGTTCATCGGCGATTCAAACGACGTGTCGCGCGTCGTCGGCATCGACGTCGATCGCGAGAAGATCAAGATCTTCACGCTGATGGGCGGGCTGGCAGCCTGCGCCGCGATCATGCTGACGCTGGAGCAAAAGAACTTCTTCGGCAACCAGGGTCAGGGCTATCTGCTGACCGCGATCGCCTCGGTGCTGATCGGCGGGACGTCGATCTTAGGCGGGCGGGCGACCATTCTCGGCACGGTGTTCGGCTGCTTCGTCATCCAGATCCTCGAGCCTGGGCTCGTCGCCGCCGGCCTGACGGGGTCATGGGTGAGAACGGTGCAGGGCCTCATCTTCCTCATCGCCATCATCTTCTACATGTATGTCGACGAACCGCAGCGCCGCGCGGCGTTTATGCTTCGTTTCCATACAATTCCGGGATTCGGCGGCGCCTCCGCGTCGCGGCCTCGCGCTTCCGAATAAAGGTCCCCGACGCCTTCGCCGGCGACCGAGGACGAGCTTAGGGAGCAACGAACATGCGTCTTTGCAGAGTTCTTCTGGTTGGCGTCGGCGCGGCTGCGCTTGTCGCCGCCGTAGCGCCCGCCTGGGCCGCCGATCCGATCGGCAAAGGCCTGGTGATGTATATGCAGATGGGCGGCAACCCCGGCGACGGGGCGACGCTGGCCCGCCAGACCGGGGCGGCGCAAGCCGCTGAGGCGTTTGGCGTCGATTTGAAAGCGCAGTTCTCGGCCTGGGCGCCCGAGACGATGATCGCCCAGTTCAAGGAGGCGATGGCCGCCAAGCCGAACTGCATCGAGATCATGGGCCATCCGGGCGCGACCGCCTTCCACGATCTCGTCAAACAGGCGACCGACCAGGGCATCGTCATCACCGACGGCAACTCGCCGATGACCTCGCTGCAGGCCGAATTCGGCACCAAAGGCTTCGGCTATGCGGGCGTCGACCTCTACGAGGGCGGCGCGCTCACCGCCCGCGCCATGTTGGCCAAGGGGCTCAAGTCCGGCGACGAAGCGATGGTCTACGGCGTCTTCAGCCAGGCCGAACGCGGTCAGTCCGAGAAAGGGCTCGCCGACACGCTGGAGAAGGCCGGACTGAAGGTCGACCGGCTCGAGATCAGCCAGGAAGTCAACTCCGACACGTCGCTCGGCGTGCCGATTCTCGCCGCCTACGTCCAGGCCCACCCCAACCTCAAGGCGATCGGCACCCAGCACGGCGGCGTGACCGGCACCCTGCAGCAGGTGCTTGAGAAAGCCGGCAAGAAGCCCGGCGACATCGTCGTCGGCGGCATCGATCTCGCGCCGGCCACGATCGACGGCCTGAAGTCGAAGTACATCACCGCCACCCTCGACCAACTGCTCTATCTGCAGGGCTTCATGCCGGTCGTGCAATGCGTGATGACCGCCAAGTACAAGATGCCGGGCCTGTCGCTCAACACCGGCGCGGGCGTCGTCACCCCCGATACGATCGGCGGGCTCACCCAGTTGATCGACGCCGGCATTCGCTGATATCGACAAGCGCGAGCGCGGACGCCCCAAGGCGTCCGCGTGAACGAAAGGCCTCGACTTGTCGCAAGAACCCTATGTCGCGCGCTCCGACCGCTACGAGCGCGCGACGTACCGCCGCTGCGGCAGGAGCGGCCTGCTTCTTCCGCCGATCTCGCTCGGCCTGTGGCAGAATTTCGGCGGCCTCGACGCCTTCGAGACCGGCCGCGCCATCCTTCGCCGCGCCTTCGACCGCGGCGTCACTCATTTCGACCTCGCCAACAATTACGGTCCGCCGCCCGGCGCCGCCGAGGAGGCCTTCGGTCGCCTGCTCGCGACCGACTTCGGGCCCTATCGCGACGAGATCATCGTGTCGTCGAAGGCGGGCTACCGCATGTGGCCGGGGCCCTACGGCGAATGGGGCTCGCGCAAGAATCTGCTCGCCAGCCTCGACGCCAGCCTGAAGCGCCTCGGGCTCGACTACGTCGACATCTTCTACCATCACCGCCCCGACCCCGAGACGCCGATCGAGGAGACGATGTCGGCGCTCGCCGACGCGGTCCGGCAGGGCAAGGCGCTCTACGTCGGCATCTCCAATTACCGCGCCGCTGAGGCGCGCGAGGCGTTCGCGGCGCTGCGCGGGCTCGGCGTGCGCTGCCTCATTCACCAGCCGCGCTATTCGATGCTCGATCGCTGGGTCGAGCGCGACGGCCTGTTGGACGCGCTGGCGGAGGAGGGCGTCGGCTGCATCGTCTTCTCGCCGCTCGCCCAGGGCGTCCTGACCGACAAATATCTTGACGGGATCCCCGAGGATTCGCGCGCGCAACGCGGCAGCCGCGGCGGCTCGATGGGACGCGAGGGCGTCACCGACGAGAGGATCGCGACCGTGCGAAGGCTGCGGCCGATCGCCAAGCGACTCGGG
>NZ_JBEKVH010000192.1:0-6299 GCF_049514155.1 Roseiarcus sp.
CGTCTCGGGGTCATCGGGCAGTGCGTCGACGGCCGGCGTCATGTCCGTGACGACACCACAGAATCCTGGCGTTTGCGACGATTTTCCACACCCTGATTCACCGTGTCGCAGGTCAGCCGGCGAGCTGCGGCGCAACCGTGTCCTTCGCCTGCCGAACGCGCCGCCAATCGAGACCTTCCAGCAGCGCCGAGAGCTGCGCCGCCGACAGACGCATTACGCCGTCCTCGATCTTCGGCCAGTGAAAGTCGCTGTCTTCGAGGCGCTTGGTGAATAGGCAGACTCCGGTGCCGTCCCAGAACACCAGCTTCACCCGGTCCGTGCGTTTGCTGCGAAACACGTAGATGGCTCCATCGAAGGGATCGGCCCGCATCATGTCGCGCACCAGCGCCGCCAGGCCATCTGCGCCCTTGCGAAAGTCGACCGGCCGCGTCGCTACGAACACCCGCGCCGCGCCTGTCGCGCCGATCATTTGGCCGCCTTCAGCGCGCCGATGATCATCGTCACCATCGCCGGATCGGCACCACGCCAGATCCAAACGCTCGATCCTTCGACCTCCAACTCGATCGAGTGCGGACGCGCTTCGATCGTCGGCGTCTTGCCGCCGGCGTCGAGCAACGAAACGCCGCTCGGCGCGTCGAGAACGACCGGCGCGAATGTCGACGCCTCAATCTCGTGATCGCCTCTTCGACATGCGGCGCGACGCCAGCCGAATAACTGCTGCGGCGTCAGGCCGTGGCGACGCGCGACATCGCTCGTTCGCGCACCGTCCTCATAGGTCTCCGCGACAATCGCCGCCTTCTCCGCTGTCGTCCAAGTGCGCCGCCGCCCGGCGCCGGTGAAGATCTCCAGCCTTCGCGCGGGAGCCTCCCCCTTCGACACGTCATTATGCTCTGTGATCGACACGTATCGGAGCCTCCAAACGCTCCGAATATCTCCGCCACGCCGCTGCTCGAAAAGGTGGGGGCAGAACACCGGTTACGCTGGTTCGGCTGGCCAAGAAGCACGGCGTCGTCCTGCGCCAGTCCTACGAGCGGGTCGGCAAATACGCGCTGATCGCCCATCAGCGCTACGCTCACGCCAAGCAGTTCAAGCGGGCGAACCGGGCGTTGCGGACCTTACGCACCTATCTCGGCCGGACCGCGCGCGACATCGTGCGCAAGATCAAAGGCGACGAGGAACTGAAGAGTGTGTTCGCCGAGCCGCTCTCGCTCGCCTGGAGGGTGCGCGATCAACGCCAGAACCAACGCGGCCGAAAAGTCTATTCGCTGCACGCGCCCGAGGTCGAATGCATTGGCAAGGGGAAAGCGCACCGGCCCTACGAGTTCGGCGTCAAGGTCTCGGTGGCGACGACGCTTCATCACTCCCGCGGCGGCCAGTTCATCGCCCATGTGAAGGCGCTGCCGGGCAACCCCTATGACGGCCACACGCTCGGCGTCGTTCTGCCGGAAATGGAAGCCCAAATCGGCGCCAACCTCTCGCGCATCGTCGCCGACCGCGGCTATCGCGGCCACAACGCCCCGCCCGAGCATAGGTTCAGGGTCTATATCTCCGGCCAGAAACGGCGCGTCACCGCGGCGATCAAACGCGACCTACGCCGCCGCTCCGCGGTCGAGCCGTGCATCGGCCATCTCAAGTCCGAGCACCGCATGGGTCGCAACCACCTCGCCCACGCCGCCGGCGACGCCGCCAACGCCGTCCTCGCCGCCGCCGGCTATAACTTCCGGCGATTGCTGGCCTGGGTGGCGATCCTTTTGCGCGCCTGGTTGGCCGCCTTCATCGCGATCGCCAAAGCGCCCATCGATCAGAGCGCTCTCACGTAATCGGCGTTCTTCACGGACGACGACGTATTGCCTAGGAATCCGGCAAATCCATCAACGAACCCACTTCATAACCTTGTTGCCATGCATTTCCCTATCGCCGCTGATCATCGTGCACCGCGAGAGGCCCAGATTCCGCTCGCTTGATAATCAGGCGCTAATGACTGACGCTCCAAGACGTGAAACAAGCGGCATGTTACTATAAGGGTTGTTAGATCGGCCTGCCAGAAACGGCACGCGGTTAGTCACTCTCTCGAATGGTTATAATGCGCGCCCCAAATTCTCCCCTTTCTCCGAGGCCGAGTCGCCCAGCCCAATTAGCCGAGTGGTTTGCACGCGAGATTCGCACTGGTCGCCTCATGAGCGGCGAGAAGCTACCGACCGAGCAGGAGCTGAATACGCAATTTGGAGTCAGCCGTGCGGTTATTCGGGAAGCCATGGCCTCGCTGCGCTCCGAAGGGCTGGTCGTCAGCCGTCAGGGTTCCGGCGTATTCGTGGCGGACCACCGGACTAGTCAGACCTTTCGCATTAACCCCGACGAAGTTCGCTCTCTGACAGAGATCGAGAACGTGCTTGAGCTCCGGCTCGCTGTTGAACTCGAGGCGGCGGCTATCGCGGCAAAGAAGCGCACCGATGAGGACCTGGCGCACATGCGACGATGGCTCGAGGCCATTGATGCGTCCATTGCGGCAGGCGATTCGGCGATCGAGTCCGATTTTGCGTTTCACCGCGCGATTTCGGCGGCCACGCGAAATCCCTATTTCGAACGATTCATGCATTTTTTGGGACCCGTGATCATTCCGCCCCGATCGATCCGTCCTCTTTCGGAAACCCCGGATCAACGCCGGCTTTACCTGGAGCATATTCAGGCGGAGCACCGGCGCATCCTCCAGGCAATCGAGCGGCGCAACGCCGAAGCTGCGCGCTCGGCCCTGCGCGAACATCTCGAGGGAAGTCGCGAACGGCACCGGAGGACGATCTATAGCGAATCCGCGACAAACCCTGATCCTCTGGCAGGTCCCCTCGACTAACGCGCCGCATCGCGCCACCCCGGGCGGCATCTGGCAGGCGGCGATCCATTGCGGACGAGCGTGCTCACTGCTCGGCCGTCAGGTCAAGGAAACAGGCACTTGATCGGGCCGAAATTGGCTCCGCGACGCGAGCGCAGCCTGTCGATGGGGACGGGCGTCAGCTGTGCGCCTGCGAGGTAATTCTCATACGCTCGCTTCATCGAGCAAGCCAGCCTCCGTCGACCACGAGAGCGTGGCCGGTGACATAGGCTGCGGCGTCCGAAGCCAGGAACACCACTGGTCCCGCAAGATCTGCAGGCTGTCCCCAGCGGCCCATAGGAATGCGGGAGAGTATCTCACCGCTGCGGGCGGCATCGGCACGTAACGCGGTCGTGTTGTCGGTATCCATGTACCCTGGGGCGATCGCGTTCACGGTGATTCCGTATTGCGCCCATTCGTTGGCGAGCAACCTGGTCAGCCCGAGCACGCCGCTCTTGGCCGCCGTGTAGGATGGAACGCGGATGCCGCCCTGAAAGGACAGCAGTGAGGCGGTGTTGATGATCCGCCCCCCCTTTGATTGTCCCGCCGTCTGCTGGCGGATGAACTGCCGCGCCGACGCCTGCGCCAGGAAGAACACCGCCTTCAGGTTCACCGCAATCACATCGTCCCACTCGCGCTCGCTGAACTCGAGCGCATCGGCGCGACGAATGATGCCGGCGTTGTTCACCAGGATGTCGATGCGCCCGAACGCCGCAGTCGCGCGCGCGATCAGATCCTCAGCTTTGGCGGTGCTCAGGTCCGTCGCGATGTCCTGGAACCGTCGCCCCATTCCTTTCGCGGCCGTTCCTGTCTCGTCCGCCGGCACGATGTTGAGGCCAACGATGTCGCACCCGGCCTGCGCCAGGGCCAGCGCCATTCCTTGCCCAAGCCCGGTGTTGCAGCCGCTTACGACCGCGACTTTGCCGCTCAGATCGAACATGCTTTGTTGCTCCTTGTCTCCTGGCGCTCAGCGCAGCGCGGCGACCTCAACGTGATCCATATCGTCGTAGGTCTGATTTTCGCCGACCATGCCCCAGATGAAGCTGTAGGCGCGTGTGCCGACGCCGGAATGGATCGACCAACTTGGCGAGATCACCGCTTGCTCGTTGCGCACGACGATGTGCCGGGTTTCCTGCGGCTGGCCCATAAGGTGGAAAACCGCCGCATCGGGATCGACGTCGAAGTAAAGATAGACCTCCATCCGCCTTTCATGCGTGTGGGTCGGCATGGTGTTCCACAGGCTCCCCTCCTCGAGGTTGGTCATGCCCATGCTGAGCTGGCAGGTCTCAACGACCTCCGGGACGAGGAATTTGTTGATGGTACGGCGGTTGCCATTGCGCTTGTCGCCGACGGTGGTCGAGGAGGCGTCGGCGAGCGTCAGCCGCTTGGTGGGTAGGGCGCGGTGGGCCGGCGCGGAGTTGTAGTAGAGCTTCGCCGGACGGGCCGGCTCGACACTGCTAAAGGCAAGCTCGCGCGCGCCCATGCCGATGTAGACGGCTTCCTTCGAACCGACGGAAACCATCTCGCCGTCGATTGCCACCTGCGCCGGACCGCCGATATTGATGATTCCTATCTCCCGACGCTGGAGAAAGAATTCCACGCCAAAGGTTCGGCCGATCCCATCCGGCAGTCCGAGCGGTGCGGCCAGCGGCATGACGCCGCCGACCACGATCCGGTCGATGTGGCTGTAGGTCATGGTCATCTCGCCGGGCCGGAACACTTCCTCAACCAGGAATTGGCGGCGCAGCGCTTCCGTGTCGAGTGTCTTCGCTTGCGTACTGTGCATGGCTTGGCGAGTGTCCATCAAACGACTCCTTCGATCGGTTTGGCGGCAACGGAAGCCGCGGAGTTGGTAGGCTTCGCAACACGCGCCGACACACACGTCCCGCCACGCCGTCACGAACGGCACGTCGGATCTTGCGCTGGCGAAACGCCGAAAGGTTCGCCAAACCTCGCGCTTCGTCGTCGGGCGCGCGCCCGGCCTTCGATCATCCCGACCTTCGCCCGCAGCCCCCGGCCGGCCTCCAGAGTTGACGGAGTCCAACCGATGTCCCTCGTGACGCGAACGCGACTAGCGGCTTACGCCAACTCAGCCGGCGTCGAAGCGATACAAGGTGCGGGACGCGAACCGCTCGCCGGGCCTCAGCACGGTGCTCGGAAAGGCTGGGTGGTTGAGGCTGTCGGTGTAATGCTGTCCTTGCAGGCACACCGCGCTGCGCCGCGCGAACGGAGCGCCGCTGAGGAAATTGCCGCTGTAGAATTGCAGTCCGGGCTCGGTAGTGAGCATCGTCATGACAAGTCCGCCCGCCGAAAGGGTGGCGGCCAGCGTCGGCGTCGCGCGCGGCGCGTCGGCCAGGACGTAATTGAGATCGTAGCCGCCGCCGTATTTCAGCTGGTCGTTGGGTTGGTCGATGCGCGCGCCTATCGCGGTTGGCTGCCGGAAATCCAGCGGAGTGCCGGCAATGTCGCGGATCTCGCCAGTTGGAATCAGCTCGGCGTCCAGCGCCGTGATACGGGACGACGGAATGCGAAGCGTGTGCCCCAGCGCCGACGCTTCGCCCGACAAGTTGAAATAGGCGTGGTTGGTCAGGTTCACCACCGTTGGCGCATTGGCGGTCGCCGCGTAATCGATCACCAGCGCGCCATCGGTCAGTCGGTATTCCACCACGACATTCAGCGCGCCGGGAAAGCCTTGGTCGCCGTCGGGACTGTGCAACGTCAGCCGCAGCGTCTCACCGTCCGGCTCGGCCTGCCACACGCGGTAGGCGAAGCCGTTCGGCCCGCCGTGCAGCGTATTGCGGCCGTCGTTGGCCGGCAGTCGGTACTCGCGCCCGTCGAGAACAAAGCGCGCTCCGCCGATGCGGTTGGCGTAGCGACCGGCTATGGCGCCCAGATGCCTGCTGTCGCTCAGATAAGGCTCCAGTCGGTCGAACCCCAGCGTCACGTTGCGCGCGCCGCCGACCGCCGGCACATGCAGTTCGGTGATCCGCGCGCCATATTGTGCGACGGTGACGCTCAAGCCGGTGCTGCTGCGCAGAGAAAAAGCCTGGACTGCCGTGCCATCGGGCATGTGGCCGAACAGATGTGATTTCATTTAAGTCGATCCTCCTCACACGGACGCGAGCGGCGGCAGCGCCGGGCCCGCGCCGGCGCCTGTCTTGGCGATCGCGTCGGCAATCTCCTGCAGATCCACCCGGCTTAGTTCCAACGTTGCGGCGGAGATCCAGCCATCCACCTGCGCCGGGCGGCGGGCTCCCATGATCGCCCCGGTCACCCCCGGCCAAGCCAGCGTCCAGGCCGCGGCCACCGCGGCCGGAGTCACGCCATGCCGCTCTGCGATCGGCTTCAACGCGTCCGCTAGCGCCAGGTTTTGACGCAGCGGTTCGCCAGCGAAGTCTGCCCCGGCGGCTTTGTTGTAGTCAGGCCCGCGCGC
>NZ_JBEKVH010000193.1:0-6247 GCF_049514155.1 Roseiarcus sp.
GTGCGCGCCACCGCGCCCGGCATGTTGGCGACGCAATAATGCACGACGCCGTCGACGACATAGGTCGGGTCGGAGTGGGTGGTCGGCTTCGAGGTTTCGCAGCAGCCGCCCTGGTCGATGGCGATGTCGACGATCACCGAGCCCGGCTTCATCGTCTTCAGCATCGCGCGGGTGATCAGCTTCGGCGCGGCGGCGCCGGGGACGAGCACGGCGCCGATGACGAGATCGGCGCGGGTGACGAGATCGGCGATCGCGGCGCGGGTCGAGTAGATCGTCCGCAAGCTGGTGCCGAACTGCGCGGCGAGGCGGCGCAGCGTGTCGCTCGACTTGTCGACCACCGTCACGTTGGCGCCCATGCCGAGCGCGATCGTCACCGCGTTGGCGCCGGAAACGCCGCCGCCGATGACGACGACTTCGGCCGCCGGCACGCCGGTCACGCCGCCGAGCAGCACGCCGCGTCCGCCTTGCGCCTTCTCCAGCGCATGCGCGCCGACTTGCGGCGCGAGGCGGCCGGCGACTTCCGACATCGGCGTCAGCAACGGCAGGCCGCCGGTCGGCGAAGTCACCGTTTCGTAGGCGATGCAGGTCGCGCCGCTGGCGATGAGGTCTTTGGTCTGGGCGAGGTCGGGGGCGAGATGGAGATAGGTGTAGAGGACCTGGCCGGCGCGGAGCTGCCGGCGCTCGGCGGCGAGCGGCTCCTTGACCTTCACGATCATGTCGGCGCGGGCGAAGATGTCCTCGGGCTTGTCGATCAGCGTCGCGCCGGCGGCGATATATTCTTCGTCGGCGAGGCCGGAACCGACGCCCGCGCCCTTCTCGACCAGCGCCTTGTGGCCGTGATGGACGAGCTCGGCGACCGAGCCGGGCGTCAGGCCGACGCGAAATTCGTTGTCTTTGATTTCCTTGGGAACACCGACGAGCATGGCAGCCTCCACCTTCCAAGGTCGGCATCATCCCGTAGGTTGCACGAAATTTATAGCCCAAGTTGCAGTGTTATTGTACCGTGTCGGCAGTTCGTGCGAACAATTGCGCGGTTTGGAGCGTATTATGCGAATCGAGGATATCGACGACCGCGACCGCGCGATCCTGCGCGAGCTGATGCGCGACGGCCGTCTCACCAACGCCGAGCTCGCCGATCGCGTCCACCTGTCGCAATCGGCCTGCCTGCGCCGGGTGCGGATGCTCGAGGAGAGCGGCCTCATCGCCGGCTATGTGATGCTGCTCGATCCGGCGGCGGCCGGCCTGCCCGGCGCCGCCTTCGTCTCGGTGACGCTCGACCAGCAGGGCCGCGGCGCGCTCGACCGCTTCGAGACGGAGGCGCGCGCCCATCCCGAGATCATCGAATGCTATCTGCTCGCCGGCCCCGCCGATTACCTGCTGCGCGTCGCCTTTCGCGACGCGCGCGACTTCGAGCGCATCCACACCGACATCCTCACCCAATTGCCCGGCGTGTCGCGCGTGCAGTCGACCATGACCCTGCGCACGGTGAAGAAGACGACCGCCTTGCCGCTCTAAAGGCGGCGCGCTAAGCAGGCCCCGACTGGCCCGCCCGCCGGTCGCGAGGATCCGCCATGACCCAGTCCGCCGCCGACATCGCCAAAATGCCGTTCGAGGCGGCGCTCGCCGAACTCGAATCGATCGTCGACAAGCTGGAGAAGGGCGCGGTCGCGCTGGAAGACTCGATCAAGCTCTACGAGCGCGGCGAATCGCTGAAGAAGCACTGCGACGACTTGCTCAAGAACGCCGAAATGCGAATCGAAAAGATCGCGCTCGGCGCTGATGGCAAGCCTAAAGGCGTTACACCGCTCGACGGCGAGTAAAGAAACTGTCGCGAAGCTGACAAGATCGTCAGACTGACCCTGCTAGTGCGCTGGAAATGCGGCTATTTCCGTCACGCGCCGAATTTTGGTCACACTTTGTTAACCATAAGGGCCGCAAACATCTTGAGCGTTGTTAACCTTTGTCCGGGCCGCGATTCGCGCCTCGGGCGCGAAAAAATGGAAAAGGGCGGACTTCCATGCGAACAATCGCTTTCGTTACCCAGAAGGGCGGATCGGGCAAGAGCACATTGGCTTCGTCGTTGGCGGTGGCGGCCAAGGACATCGGCGAGCGGGTCTGCGTCATCGATCTCGATCCGCAGGCCTCGTTGCTGAGCTGGTCGAAGACCCGCAACCAGCAAGACGTCGCCGTGATCCCGGCGACCGCCGCCAAACTTCCGGTTTTGCTCAAGGAGCTCGCCAAGAAGGGAATCACCCTGGCGATCATCGACACTCCCGGCGCCGACGGCGCCGCCTCGATCGCCGCGATGCGCGAGGCCGATCTCAACATCATCCCGTCGCGGCCGAGCATCTTCGATCTGTGGGCGAGCGCCCAGACTCGCGCCGCGCTCAAGGCGACCAAGAGCGAATTCGTCTTCATGCTCAACCAGTGCCCGCCCGCCCAGCAGACGGCGCGGGTCGACAACGCGGTCGAGGCGCTGGAGGAGATGGGCGGCCTGATTTCGCCGCTGGTGCTGGCGCGCGTCGACTATCAGGAGGCGGCGCGGCACGGCCTCGGCGTCACCGAGATCAATCCCCACGGCGCGGCGGCGCTGGAAATGCGCCAGCTGTGGTCGTCGATCAAGCGCCGCCTCGCGCGCGGCAAGAGCGCGCCGACCGCCCGCGCGGCGTGACGGCATAGCGCCCTCGCGCCCGCGTCGGTCCGGCGTCAGCCGCCGATGCGGGTGCGGATCGTCTGACCGCCGCGCTCGATCGTCAGATCCCACAGGCGCGGCCGCTGGCTCGCCGCCGCTTCGAGGTCGCGGGTCGAGCCGATCTTGGCGCCGTTGACTTCGCGCACCACGTCGCCTTTCTGAATGCCGAGATTGGCGGCCAGCGAACCCGGCGCGGTCTCGGCGACGACCACGCCGTCGTCGACGTTCTGCAGCGACAGTTCTTCCGACACCGCCGGCGAGACGTTCTCCACCAGCGCGCCCTCGAACGGCGAGCGGCTCTTGATGCGGATCGCGTCGCGCGGCGGCGTTTCCGGCGCCGCAATCAGCTTGACCGTCGCCGTCACCGTCTTGCCGTCGCGCAATGCGGTCACCGTCGCCGCGCCGCCGAGCGGCTGCACGCCGAGGCGGAAGCCGACGCCGCCGGCGTCGTCGACGCCCTGGCCGTCGATCGCCGTGACGACGTCGCCGCGCTTCAAGCCGCCTTGGTCGGCGGGTCCCTCAGGCGCGACGCTGGCGATCAGCGCGCCGGCCGGCCGTTCGAGGCCGATGGAATCGGCGATGTCCTTGGTGACGTCCTGCAGGGAGGCGCCGAGCCACGGCCGCCGCACGACGCCGCCGTGCTCGGCGGCGTAGATGACGCTTTTGACCATGTTGACGGGAATCGCGAAGCCGATGCCGACGCTGCCGCCCGAGCGCGACACGATCGCCGAATTGACGCCGATCAGCCGGCCGTTGAGATCGACCAGAGCGCCGCCCGAATTGCCGGGATTGATCGCGGCGTCGGTCTGGATGAAGAAGCCGTAGTCGTTGATGCCGATCTGGGTGCGCGCGAGCGCCGAGACGATGCCCTGCGTCACCGTCTGACCGACGCCGAACGGATCGCCGACCGCCAGCACGATGTCGCCGACCTCGATCGCGTCGGAATCGCCGAGCTCCAGCACCGGGAAACGCTCCTGCGACTCGATCTTGAGCACCGCGAGGTCGCTGTGCGGGTCGCGCAGCACGATCTTGGCCGGGAATTCGCGCCGGTCGGAGAGCGCGACCTTCACGTCGGTCATGCCCTCGATGACATGATGGTTGGTGACGATCAGGCCGCTCGGATCGACGATGACGCCGGAGCCGAGCGACTGCGCGACGCGCGATTCTTCGCCCTGGTCGCCGAAGAACTGGCGGAAGATCGGGTCGTCGAACAACGGGTTGCGCGCCTGCCGCTCGACCCGCGAAGCGTAGACGTTGACGACCGCCGGGCGGACCTTCTTGACCACCGGGGCGAACGACAGATGCAGCTCGGCGGCGCTCTGCGGCGCCGTCTTGTCGGCCGTCTCGGCCGGGGCGGCGGCGACGGCGGCGAGGCTGACGGCGAAGGCTAGGACGAGGCGGCGCAAGGCCAATCTCCGGCTCGGGCGAGGGGGTCCTGATATAGGCCGAGGCGGCGCCGGGACCAAAGATTAAATTGGTCGCCGCCGTCTTGCGCGCGTCGGCCCGCCGCCCAATGTCATGGTCCGCGGCCCGACCGTCCGGCGCCGCGGTTTCTCAGGGGAGGCTCGTAATGGGCACGGCGCGTACGTATGGCGGCTCGGACGACGCGCGCGCGTACGCGCCGGGCGAATGGGCGAACCTATGGCGGCGCGGCCGCTCCTGCGCGAGCCGCTGGACGCTGTTCGAGCTGGCGACGATGGTTCTCGGCTTCATGGTCTTCTGGCCGATCGGGCTGGCGGTGTTCGCCTACAAGATGTGGCAGCGCAAGTCGGGCGCCGACGATCTGCAGACGGTCGTCACGGCGAAGTGGAACGAGGCGCGCGCGAGCTGGACGCGGTCTTCCGGCTGGAGCTGGAGCCCCGCCGGGACCGGCAACGCCGCCTTCGACCAATGGAAGGCGGCCGAGCTCGCCCGGCTCGAAGCCGAGCGGCGCAAGCTCGAAGACGCCGCGCGCGAGTTCGCCGAATTCCTCGACAATATCCGCCACGCCAAGGACCGCGAGGAATTCGACCGCTTCATGGCCGAGCGCCGGGCGAAGCCGTAGACTTCCCCTAACCCTCTCCCGCTTGCGGGAGAACGCAGCGCGAAGCGCCGGATGAGGGCCTGCGCCTCAGCCCCCGAACACCCGCGCGAAAATCGCGTCGACCTGCTTGAGGTGGTAGCCGAGGTCGAACAGCGCCTCGAGTTCGGCGGCGCTGAGCCGCTGGGCGACGTCCTTGTCGCCCTTCAGCAGGGTCAGGAACTCGCCCTCGCCGCGCCACACCGGCATCGCGTTGCGCTGCACGATCGCATAGGCCTCCTCGCGCGAAACGCCCTTCTGGGTCAGCGCCAGCAGCACGCGCTGCGAGTGGATGAGGCCGCCGAGCCGGTCGAGGTTCTTGCGCATGGCGTCGGGATAGACGAGCAGCTTGTCGATCACCTCGGCCAGCCGCGCCAGGGCGAAATCGAGGGTGATCGTCGCGTCGGGGCCGATCATCCGCTCGACCGAGGAATGCGAAATGTCGCGCTCGTGCCACAGCGCGACGTCCTCCAGCGCCGGCACGACCGCCGAGCGGACGATGCGGGCGAGGCCGGTCAGGTTCTCGCTCAAGACCGGGTTGCGCTTATGCGGCATCGCCGACGAACCCTTCTGCCCTTCGGAGAAATATTCCTCCGCCTCCAGCACCTCGGTGCGCTGCAGATGGCGGATCTCAGTGGCGAGCCGTTCGACCGACGACGCGACGACCGCGAGCGCGGCGAAGAAGGCGGCGTGGCGATCGCGCGGGATCACCTGGGTCGAAACCGGCTCGACCTTCAGCCCCATCATCTTCGCGACGTGCGCTTCGACGCGCGGGTCGATGTTGGCGAAAGTGCCGACCGCGCCGGAGATCGCGCAGGTCGCGATCTCCTCGCGCGCCGCGACCAGCCGCGTCCGCGCGCGGGCGAACTCGGCATAGGCGAGCGCGAGCTTGAGGCCGAAGGTGGTCGGTTCGGCGTGGATGCCGTGCGAGCGGCCGATGGTCGGCGTCAGCTTGTATTCATAGGCGCGGCGCTTCAGCGCGGCGAGCAGCGCGTCGACGTCGGCGATCAGGATGTCGCTGGCGCGGGCAAGCTGCACCGCCAGGCAGGTGTCGAGCACGTCGGAGCTGGTCATGCCCTGGTGGACGAAGCGCGCCTCGGGGCCGATGAACTCGGCGAGATGGGTGAGGAAGGCGATGACGTCGTGCTTGGTCACCTTCTCGATCGCGTCGATGCGCGCGACGTCGAACGTGACGCTGCCCGCTTTCGCCCAGATCGCCTTCGCCGATTCCTTCGGGATGACGCCGATTTCGGCGAGCGCGTCGCAAGCGTGCGCCTCGATCTCGAACCAGATGCGGAAGCGCGTCTCAGGCGCCCAGATCTTGACCATCTCGGGGCGGGAATAGCGGGGGATCATCGGCGTTTCCTTGGACAAGGGCCGCGAGCGGTCTATAGGAACGCGGCGAAAATTTCGACCCCCCTGCGCCCGCGCCGTCAAGGCCCCCAAGGTAGGCGCGCATCCTGGAGACCAGACGCGTGGCCTTGCAGCGAACCGAC
>NZ_JBEKVH010000194.1:0-6151 GCF_049514155.1 Roseiarcus sp.
GCCGCGCAGGTCGACGCCCTTGATGGCGCCGCGGTCGAGCGGCGACGGCAGGAAGTCGACGACGGCGTCGAGCAGCGGCTGCACGCCCTTGTTCTTGAACGCCGAGCCGCACAGCACCGGCACGAACTTGCGGTTGACCACGGCGAAGCGGATGAGCCGCTTCAGCGTCGGCTCGTCGGGCTCGGTGCCGTCGAGATAGGCCGCCATCACGTCGTCGTCGAACTCGACCGCGGCCTCGACCAGCTTGAAGCGATACTCGACCGCCTGGTCCTTGAGGTCGGCCGGAATGTCCTCGTCGTGATACTTGGCGCCGAGCGCCTCATCGTCCCATACCACGGCCTTCATGCGGACGAGGTCGATGACGCCCTTGAAGGCGCTCTCCGAGCCGATCGGCAGCTGGATGCACACCGGGTTGGCGGCGACGCGCTTGACCAGGTCCTCGACGCAACTGAAGAAGTCGGCGCCGACCTTGTCCATCTTGTTGACGAAGACGACGCGCGGCACGTTGTACTTGTCGGCCTGACGCCACACGGTCTCGGTCTGCGGCTCGACGCCCTGGTTGCCGTCGAGCACGCATACCGCGCCGTCGAGCACGCGCAGCGATCGCTCGACCTCGATGGTGAAGTCGACGTGGCCGGGGGTGTCGATGATGTTGAGGCGCTTGTTCTGCCAGTAGGTGGTCGTCGCAGCCGAGGTGATGGTGATGCCGCGCTCTTGCTCCTGCTCCATCCAATCCATCGTCGCGGCGCCGTCGTGCACCTCGCCGATCTTATGCGACTTGCCGGAATAATAGAGGATGCGCTCAGTAACCGTCGTCTTCCCGGCATCGATGTGAGCCATGATGCCGAAATTACGATAGTCGTCGATTGGGTGGCTGCGCGCCATCTTTGTCGTTTCCCTTCGGAGCTCTGCGGCCGATTACCAGCGGTAGTGCGCGAAGGCGCGGTTGGCCTCGGCCATCCGGTGCGTGTCTTCCCGCTTCTTCACCGCAGCGCCGCGGTTGTTCGAAGCGTCGAGCAGCTCGGAGGAAAGACGATCGACCATGGTCTTGTCGTTGCGCTCGCGCGCCGCCGTGATGATCCAGCGGATGGCCAGCGCCTGACGCCGGTCGACGCGCACTTCGACCGGAACCTGATAGGTGGCGCCGCCGACGCGGCGCGAGCGAACTTCCACCGCCGGCGCGACGTTCTCGAGCGCCTGCTTGAAGACGGCCAGCGGGTCGCCCTTGACCTTGCTTTCGATGCCGTCGAGGGCGCCGTAGACGATCTGCTCGGCGACTGACTTCTTGCCCTCATACATGATCGTGTTCATGAACTTCGCGACCACCACGTCGCCGTACTTGGCGTCGGGGATGATCTCGCGTTTCTCAGCTCTATGGCGGCGCGACATGGCCTAACTCTCTGTTTCCGTCATGGCCGTCCCCGGACTTGATCCGGGGATTGATCCGGCCATCTCGTTGATCCTCTATGCGATCCCCGGGACTCGCTTCGCTCGCCCGGGAATGACCCTCGCTTCGCTCCGGTCACTTCGGACGCTTGGCGCCGTACTTCGAACGGCGCTGCTTGCGGTCCTTGACGCCCTGCGTATCGAGCACGCCGCGCAGGATGTGATAGCGCACGCCGGGCAGGTCCTTGACGCGGCCGCCGCGGATCATCACCACCGAGTGTTCCTGCAGGTTGTGGCCCTCGCCGGGGATGTAGCCGATCACTTCGAAGCCGTTGGTCAGGCGCACCTTGGCGACCTTGCGCAGCGCCGAGTTCGGCTTCTTCGGCGTCGTGGTGTAGACGCGGGTGCAGACGCCGCGCTTCTGCGGGCTCGCCTCGAGGTGGCGCGCCTTCTCGCGGTAGGTCTTGGGTTGCCGCTGTTTGCGGATCAACTGGCTGATCGTCGGCATCGTAAACCCTTCGTCCCGGTTCCGTTTGGCGCGGCCACGCGGCCGAACCGATCGAATTCCTGCTCTCGCCGGCGCCGCTAGGCGCGAAAGCAAACGCGCCACGAAAACCCGCACAGGGGTTTTGGGCGCTGTCCGTGCAGAGGACCACGAAGCCTTCGCGGTCTTGCCTCTCCAGACCCGGCCGAGCCAGGCTCGGACGGTATGTTCGCTCGTCGGTGAGATCGTCAGCGTTTAGAGCCGTTAGGTTTTGGGCGCGTCGCCCGAAACAGCTTGCTCTACAGCCTGCCGAAAGCGCGCGGAACATATTCGCGGCGCCCCGGCGCGTCAACCCTTTTTTCGGGCAAAGCGACGCGCCCGACGCCTCGGCCGCACCGTCGCCGCCAATCGAGCTTGGGTGAGGTCAGTTCAGCCCGGCGAAGCCGCGCGCCGCGGCGCCGCGCGGTTCGAGGATCGCCACCGCGCGCAACAACTGGAAGGAATCGTCGGCTTCGGCGTTCACCGGCATAATCCGGATTCCGAGACCGTCGGCGCTCGTCTCGTCGCCGAGCGCGACCCGCGAGGCGATCTGGTCGCGCAGGGTCGAATCGATCGCCGCGGCGAGGGTTCTGTCGAGGGCGCGGTCGCGCGCCCGCAGGCGTCCGCCGGCAAGCACGAGATGGTCGCCGAGCAGGCTCAGCGCGCGGGCGTTGAGGTGGAGGACCTCGCCCTGCTCGTCGAGCAGCGCGGCGGCGGCGCCGATCATCTCGAGCCCGTCGGCGACCCCGCGCGCCCGCGCCCCGGCAAGCAACGGCGCGAGCGGCGCGACGGCGCTGGAGGCCGCGACCGGTGCGCCGGCGTTCGGGCGGTCGTCGCGGAAGGCATTGGCGGACGTCTTCATGGCGGCCTCGTCGCTCGGCGTTCCCGGCGCCCTCATGGCGGCGGTCACGGAAGCTTACGGTCCGCAACAGAACGTGACTTCTCGGCCGATTGAAGACGGGATTAAGGCGGGTCCGCGGCCTTGCCGCGGCCTTGTTCGGCGCCGGGAATGAAAAAGAGGCGACGACCGCAGCCGCGACGGCCGCCGCCCTTCAGTCGCGCCGTCAGACTGCGACCGCGCGCGGAGGGCTGGCGAGCAGGGTGGGCGCAGACGGCAACTCGCCGGCGAGGCGCGCCTCGCGCCGCTCGACTCGCGAAGCCTCGAGCGCGCCGTCGGCGAGCTGCCGCTCCGAGCGCAGGCGGACGATCTCCTCCTGCATCGACACGGCCCGCCGCTCGGCCTCCTCCTTGGCCCGCCGCGCGGCCGCGGCGCCGTCCTCGAGCCGCGCCGCCAGCACTTCGCCGTTGCGCGTCGCCGCCTGCAGCGCGGCGTCCTTGGCCCGCACCGCCTCGTTGAGACTGTTGACCTGGTCGATCAGGCTGGCGCGCATGCGGTCGACGCCGGCCATGTGATCGTTGGCGGCGGCGAGGTCCTCCTTGAGCGCGCGTTCGCTCTTCTCCAGCGCGTCGATCTGGATGTCGCATTCGAGCAGGCGCCGTTCAGCGGCGCGCAATTCCTCGACCTTGTCGCGCAGTTGGGCCCGAGTCTGCTCGAGCAGCTTGTTGGTGACCTCGACGCGGCCGCGCACCGCGTGGACGCTGTTGGCGAGGGCCGAGATTTCGGCGCGGGTGCGCTCGACGTGATCGAGATGCTTGGCCCGCAGGTTGGCGTGCGCCCCCTGCTCGTCGGCGAACGCCTGTTCGAGGGCGGCGATGCGCTGCTTGTCGCGCTCGGCCGTCGCTTCGCTTTCGGCGATGCGCCGCAGCGCCGCCTCGAGCCGCTCGGCCTGGGCCCTGCCGGTCTCGCGCAGGCTGACGTTGTCCTGCGCCGCCAGCGCCCCTTGGTCGTTCGCCTCCTTGAGCGCCAGCTCCACTTTGGCGAGGCCCTGATCGCGGGCGGCGAGTTCGCCGCGCAGCCGCCCGATCTCGTCGGCCTGGGTCGCCGCGCGACGCGATTCCGTCTCCAGGGCGCGCTCGGTCTTCTCGCGCGCCGCCGCGCCTTCGCGCATTTCGTTCTGCGCCGCCCCGAGCGCGGTCTCGACGCGCTGAAGCCGCTGGCGCAGCTCGCGATTGTCGCGCTGGGCGACGGCGGCGGCGGCGGCCGCCGCGTCGCGTTCGGCCTGCGTAGCGGCGTGACGAGCGTTCAGGGCGGCGTGGGCGTCCTCGATCAGCGCATGCTTGGTCTTCAGTTCCTGCAGCCGCGCCTTGCAGGTCTCGAATTCGACCAGCAGGTCGGACAGCGGCGACAGCAAGGCCTGGAACTGCTCGCGCGTCCGTTCGGCGCTGGCGAGTCCGTCCCCAACCTGCTGGAACTGGGCGCGCAGCGCCTCGTTGCGCATGCCGATCGACTCGAGCGTCCTTTCGGCCTCGCGCCGCTGCGCGACGGCGGGCGCGACGGCGGGGGGCGCAAGCCGCGCCACGGGCCGCTCGACCGACGCCTGCAATTCTTTTCCTCGAGCCCAAAACGCCGTCATTCCAGCCTCCCAGCCGCCGAAATCCGAAGGACGCTCGGGAAAACGCCGCCTGACGCGCGACCGGCATCGGTCGATGCCGCGGCCGCGCCCGCAATGCGCCGCCGCCGAATCGCACAACCCCGCAAGTTGTGTCAGCTAAACGTCACAACTTATGCGTGTCAATCGGTCGCATGCGCGCCGCCACGAGAAACGTGTTGAGAAAAAAAGAGCCGCCCGAAGGCGGCTCTTGGTTTCGATAAATGCCGGAGGAGGCCCTGTCCGGTCACTCCGCCGGCGCGCGCACCGGCTTGGGCGCGGCCACCGGCGCAGGGGTCGGCATCGCCGGGGCGGCGAGCGGCAGCGCCGGCGCGGCCGCCGCTTCCTCGGCCTTCTGGGCGAGAATCAGCGTGTCGCGCATGGTGGCGATCGAGCGCAGCTTGGTCATCGCCGCGCCGGTGCCGGCGGGGATCAGTCGGCCGACGATGACGTTCTCCTTGAGACCCTCGAGCGTGTCGACCTTGCCGTTGACGGCCGCCTCGGTCAGGACGCGGGTCGTCTCCTGGAACGACGCGGCGGAGATGAACGAGCGGGTCTGCAGGCTCGCCTTGGTGATGCCGAGCAGAACCGGCGTGCCGACGGCTTCCTTCTTGCTTTCGGCGCGCATGATCTCGTTGGCCGCCTCGAGCTCGGTCTTGTCCACCTGCTCGCCCGACAGGAAATCGGTGTCGCCCGGATCGACGATGTCCACCTTCTGCAGCATCTGGCGCACAATCACCTCGATGTGCTTGTCGTTGATGCTGACGCCCTGCAGCCGGTAGACCTCCTGGATCTCGTTGACGAGATAGGCGGCGAGCTCCTCGACGCCCTTGATCGCCAGGATGTCGTGCGGCGCGGGGTTGCCGTCGACGATGTACTCGCCCTTCTCGATGACGTCGCCTTCCTGCAGATGGATGTGCTTCGACTTCGGGATCAGGTACTCGACCGGTTCGACGCCGTCCTCGTTCGGCACGATCGACAGGCGCTGCTTGTTCTTGAAGTCGCGCCCGAACTGCACCGTGCCGGAGATCTCGGCGATGATCGCGTGGTCCTTCGGCCGCCGCGCCTCGAACAGCTCCGCCACCCGCGGCAGACCGCCGGTGATGTCGCGCGTCTTGGCGCTGGTGACCGAGATGCGGGCGATGACGTCGCCGGCGCGCACCTTCGCTCCCGGCTCGACCGAGATGATCGACTCGACCGGCAGCAGATAGCGCGCGTCGCCGCCGCGCGGCAGCTTGATCACCTTTCCGTCCTTGCCCTTGATCACCATCGCCGGCTTGAGGCCGGCGGTGCGTGGGCTGGAACGCCAGTCGATGACGATGCGCTTGGCGATGCCGGTCGCTTCGTCGATCTGTTCCGACATCGAGGCGCCCTCGGTGAGGTCCTCGAAGCCGACGACGCCGTCGATCTCGGACAGGATCGGCCGGGTGAACGGATCCCACTCGGCCAGGCGCGCGCCGCGCTTGATCTGGTCGCCCTCGTCGACCTTGAGCCGCGCGCCGTACTGCACACGATGCACCGCGCGCTCGGCGCCGCTCTTGTCGACGACGACGATCGCAACGTTGCGCGCCATCGCCATCAGATCGCCGTTGGAGTTGCGCGCGACGTTGCGGTTGCGCATCTTCACCGAGCCTTCGAAATTCGACTCGATGAATGACTGGTCCGCAAGCTGCGCCGCCCCGCCGATGTGGAAGGTGCGCATCGTCAGCTGCGTGCCCGGCTCGCCGATCGACTGGGCGGCGATGACGCCGAC
>NZ_JBEKVH010000195.1:0-6014 GCF_049514155.1 Roseiarcus sp.
TTCGGCCTCGTGCAATGGATCGCGCCGACGCTCAACGTCGCGCTCGACGTGCGCTGGGGCGGCGCGTTGTCGTCGATCCTCGGCGTCGTCTTAGGCTGGGCGCTCGTCCGCTGGTTCTGCGCCCATGTCGAAACCGAAGACGGCGCGACCAAGATCGCCTTTACCGGCGGCGTCTTGCCTTACATCGGCTGGAGCCTGCTGGTGGCGGTCTCCTTCGTCACCGTCATCGGCTGGGCGTGGGCGCTCAAGTATTTCTTGCGCTGGATCTGCGCCAGGATCGAGGGCGCGCCGCGCTTCGCCTTCAATGGCGGCGGCTTCGCCATCCTCTGGCGCGTCGTGGTCCTCACCCTGTGTTCGGTTTTCGTCATTCCGATCCCGTGGCTGCTGAAATGGTACGGCAACTGGATGATTTCGCAATTCTCCGCCGAGCCCGAGGCGCAGCGCTGAACGCCGGCGAGGTTGGGGCGCGCAGTCGGCGACCGAGCCTAATCCAGCGGCGTAGCGAGGCAGGTCAACTCGCCTCGCGGTCTTGAGTGCGCCGAACCTGCGCGCGTCCTTGCCAAGCGCCGGCGATGTGCTTTAAGAGACTGCCGACCGCCGGACCGCGCTCCAAGCGCGCAGCCGCCGCGTTCAGCCGCAATAGCTCAGCTGGTAGAGCACGTCATTCGTAATGATGGGGTCGGGAGTTCGAATCTCTCTTGCGGCACCAGCCTTTGAAGTCTCTGAATTCCCTCTAAAATCAGCGAAGCCGGCGGACGATCGGCGGCAGATTTGGGGCGCGCCGTCGAGCGGCGGACGCGAAATGCCCGCCCCATGGGCAAGCCCGTCCTGCGGGACAGGGAGGCGCGAGCGTTTTCCGCTGCGGCGCGAGTCGAACTCAGGCCTGCTCCGTCTTGGCGAACCGGCCGGCGCGGCGGGCGAATATGCGCTCGACGCCGGAGAGCGCCTCATAGAGGGTGACGGCGAGCATGGCGACGACAACGCCGCCTTGGACGACGAACGCGAGGTTGTTCGACAGCAGCCCGGCGATGATGACTTCGCCGAGGCCTTTGGCGGCGACGGTCGAGCCGATCGTCGCGGTGGCGAGCCCGATGACCGCCGACAGCCGGACGCCTTCGAGGATCACGGGAAGCGCGAGCGGCGCTTCGACCTTCCACAGCCGCTGCGTCTCGGTCATGCCCATGCCGTTGGCGGCGTCGACGACCTCCGGCGGCAGACTCGTCAAGCCGGTCAGGGCGTTCTCGAAGATCGGCAGGAGGCCGTAGAGAAAGAGGGCGATCAGCGTCGGTTTCTCGCCGAAGCCGACGATCGGCACGGCGAGCGCCAGCACCGCGACCGGCGGGAAGGTCTGGCCGATGTTCACGATCGAGCGCGACAGCGGCAAGAATTCCACGCCGATCGGCCGCGTCACGAGGATGGCGAGGCCGACGCTCACCATTGTCGCGGCTCCGATCGCGATCGCCACGGTCGTTAGATGGGACAGCGTCAGCGACAACAGGCTGGCGCGGTCGTAGATGACCGGCTGGCCGGGGTCGCACAGCGGGGCCAGCAGCGGCCGGAACAGCTCCGGCCGGAAGAGGAAGGCGACGAGCGCGGCGACCACGAACGCGCGCAGGAGGATCGGCGCCGAGCGGGCGAAACGGCGTCTCACGTCGGCGTTCCCGCGCGCTCGATCAACCGGGCGAGCGTGACGCGGCCGATGACGCGGCCATCCCGTCCGGCGACCGGCGCCGCGGCGCGACGCGACCACAGCAGTTCGGCGAGCACCTCACGCAGGTCGGCGTCGGCGGCGACGGCCGCGCCCTCGGCCTCGCCGGGTTCGACCTCCTGGGCGGCGGTTTCGAGCGACAGCAGGCGGAAGGGCCGATCGCCGATGCCGATCAGCGCGCCGATGAACGGGGTCGCCGGATGAACGAGGATTTCGGCCGGCGGCGCATATTGGATGAGCTTGCCGGCGTCCATGACGGCGATGCGGTCGCCGAGGCGGATCGCCTCTTCCATGTCGTGGGTGACGAGGATGATCGTCGTCGAAAGCTGGCGCTGGATCGCCTTGAGGTCGTCCTGGGCCTTGGCCCGGACCAGCGGATCGAGGGCGCCGAAGGGTTCGTCCATCAACAGCAGTTTCGGCTCGGCCGCGAGCGCGCGCGCGACGCCGACGCGTTGCTGTTGGCCGCCGGAGAGCTCATGGGGAAAGCGCCGCGCGAACGTCGCCGGATCAAGCTGGAAGAGGCGGAGCAGGTCCTCGACCCGCGCGGCGATGCGGCGGCGGTCCCAACCGAGCAGCGTCGGCACGGTCGCGATGTTCTGCGCCACCGTGCGATGCGGGAAGAGGCCGTGGTTCTGGATCGCGTAGCCGATGCGCCGGCGCAATTCATGGACGGGGAGCCCGGCGGCGTCCTCGCCGTCGATCAGCACACGGCCGGCGGTTGGTTCGATGAGCCGATTGACCATGCGCATCAGCGTCGACTTGCCGGCGCCGGAGGCGCCGACGACGACGGTGAGATCGCCCGCCTCGACGATCATGCTGACGTCGTCGACCGCGACCTCCGAGCCGTAAACCTTGGTCAGCCCCTCGATCGCGATCATGGCCGCGCTCCGGTGACGAGTTCGACCGTCGCGTCGAGAACGATGGCGGCGGCGAAGGCGAGAAGGACGGTCGGCAGGGCGCCGAGCAGGATCAGATCGGGCGCGGTCTGACCGAGGCCGGCGAAGACGAACACGCCGAAGCCGCCGCCGCCGATCAGGGCCGCGACGGTCGCCATTCCGATGTTTTGGACGAGGACGATGCGAACGCCGGTCAGGATGACGGGCAACGCCAGCGGCAGCTCGATCGAGAACAGCCGCTGGCGGCCGGTCATGCCCATGCCGTGGGCGGCGTCGACGACGTCGCGCGGCGCCTGCTCGATGCCGATGACGGTATTGGCCGTCATCGGCAGCAGCGAATAGAGAAACAGCGCAAGGAACGCCGGAGCGGCGCCGATGCCGTGGACGCCGAGCGCCGCGGCGCCGGGCACGTGGACGGAGATCCAACCGAGCGGCGCGATCAGGATGCCGAACAGCGCGATCGACGGGATCGTCTGTATCGCGTTGAGCGTAGCGAGCACGGGCGCGCGCAATCCTGTCTTGCGCGCGATCAGCACGCCGAGCGGCAGGCCGACCGTCATCGCCGCGGCGAGCGAACCGACCGCCAGAACGAGATGCGCGCCGGCCTCGCGCCAGAACACGTCGGCGCGGGTCGCATATTCCTTGAGGATCGACAATTCGCTCCAAACGCCGGACCACAGCGCCAGCGCAAAGGCCGCCGCGCCGAGCGCGAGCGCCAGGAGGCGCGCCAGAGGGCCCAGCCTCAGACGCACGACGGAATCGGCGAAGAGGATCGAGCTGGCGAAGGCGAGCGTCCAGAAGCCTGCGGCCGGCGCGACGCGCGCGTAGCGGTCGCCCGGCGGCGTCAGGCAATCGGCCGCAATTCCGATCAGCGCGGCCAGGGCGATGGCGAATGCGACCGCCGTCGCGAGCCGCGCGCGCGCGGGCGTCTTCGAGAGCGAAACGGCGGCGGCGGCGAACACCGCCAGCGCCAACAGCGCGGCGAAAGGCGCCGGCAGCGCCTCGAAGAACGGCCTCGCCTCGCCGGCGACGATCCGATTGGCGCGGAACACCGCGAAGGGGGAAGCCGCGCCGACGGCGAGCAGCGCGGCGACGACGACGCCGAGCTTGTCGAAGCCGAGGCTCACGATCGGCGCGGTCCGGGCGACAGATGGGGCCATGGGAATCTCAGGGCGTCCGCGTGACCCGATACGCCGGGGCGGAAGCGACAAGTCTGCGCTCGCTCGCACATGTAGCGCCGCCGCGGGGAAATGACGATCAGCCCGGGACGCCAGGACGCCCTGAACGCGCAGCCGGCGCGAGGCCGCCCCCGCGCCGGCGATCGCTCACTTCAAGAAACCCTTCGACTTGAGGAAGTCCTCGGCGACCGCCTTGGCGGGCTCACCCTGGACCTGGACGCGGGCGTTGAGCGCCTGCAGGGTGGCGAGGTCGAGGTCTTCGAAGATCGGCCTGAGGATGTCGGCGATCTTGGGATTGGCCTTCAGCGCCGCCTCGCGGATGATCGGGGTCGGGCGATAGACCGGCTGCACGCCCTTGTCGTCGGCGAGCACGACGAGGCCGGAGGGTTGGATCGCGCCGTCGGTGCCGTAGACCATGGCGGCGTTGGCGCCGTCCGTCTGTTCGGCCGCGGCTTTGATCGTCGCAGCGGTGTCGCCGCCGGAGAGGACGATCAACTGGTCGGGCGAGAGCTTGAAGCCATAGGCCGTCTGGAAGGCGGGAAGGGCGGCGGCGGAATTGACGAACTCCGCCGAGGCGGCGAGCTTGACCTTGCCGCCGCCGGAGACCCATTTGCCGAAGTCGGAGAGCGTCGTCAGTTTCGCCGAGGCCGCGACTTCCTTGCGCAGCGCGATCGCCCAAGTGTTGTTGGCGGGCGAAGGCGTCAGCCAGACGATCTTGTTGGCGTCGTAGTCGAGCGTCTTGGCCTCCTCATAGCCCTTGGCGCCGTCCTTCCAGACCGGATCGTCGGCCTTGTTGAAGAAGAAGGCGGCGTTGCCGGTGTATTCGGGATAGATGTCGATCTCGCCCGCCATGATCGCCTTGCGGACGACCGGCGTGCCGCCGAGCTGGATGCGGTCCTCGACCTCAACGCCGTTGGCCTTCAGCGCGAGGGCGATGACGTTGCCCAGCACGCCTCCTTCCGTATCGATCTTCGACGAGACCACGACCTTGGCCGAGGCCGAGGTCGCGACCGCGCCGGCAAGGACCGCGGCCGCGAACAAAATCGGTAGACGCATTGTCGACTCCCTGAATTGGGCCGCGCTGCCGGCGGCTGCGATTTGTCGTCGTCACGCCGCCCCCCTCGGGCATGAGGAAGAGAACCTTCGCACACGGAGCGCGCGGCCGGAAGTCGCAGGCGGCGTGGCTTCGCGCCCTTACCGCAATCGAGTCGAGAATGGCCGCGCCGCGCTCCGTTGAAAGGAACCGGCGCCGGCCGACGCGACCTGGCGACGCAGGGCTCGCCCGCACCGCGGCGACCTGCAACTGATTGAATTCTCGTGCCATAGCGCTCTAGGCGGCTCGCCGCAGTCGCCGCGGGAATGGGAGACCGCGCCCATCGCCGATTGCTGCTTTGACGTTTGTCGATATGCGGTCGACAAATATCAATCAAGAGGCGTCGCGATCGGCGCGCAGGGGGGAAGCGCGGCGGCACTGCTCAAAGTGGAGGGGCTCAACAAGTCCTTCGGCGGCATTGTCGCCCTGCGCGACGGCCGCTTCGAGCTGGAAGCCGGCACGGTCCACGCGCTCTGCGGCGGCAACGGAGCGGGCAAATCGACTCTTCTTTCGGTCTTGATGGGAATTATACGTCGAGACGCCGGTAAGATTTGGCGCAACGGCCAGGAGGTCGAGTTCAGCAGTCCCGCCGAAGCGCTGGCGTCGGGCGTCGCCATCATCGAGCAGGAGCTGTGCCCGATCCCGCAGATGACAGTCGCCGAGAACATCTTTCTCGGCCGCGAGCCATCGGGTCGGTTCGGCGGCGTCGACTTCCGCAAGATGAACGCGGCGGCGCAGGCGATCCTCGACGACCTCGGCGCCAAGCGCGAGATCTCGCGCATCGTCGGCGACTTCGCCGCCGCCGGCGGAACGGTGGCGATAATCTCCTCGGAGATCGACGAACTGCTCGGCGTCGCCGATCGAATCATGGTCATGCGCGACGGCCGGGCGGTCGACATCCTGGTCAACTGCGCCGGCGTCGTGTTCTTGGCTCCGGCCGCCACGCTGCCGCTCGACTACTGGGACAAGACGATCGCCGTCAATTTGAAAGGCACGTTCCTCATGTCGCAGACGGTCGGCAAGGCGATGATCGCCGCCGCCCGCGGCGGCAAGATCGTCAACATTGCTTCACAATGCGCAACTGTCGCGATTGACGAGCACGTCGCCTATTGCGCCTCGAAGTTTGGCGTCGTCGGTCT
>NZ_JBEKVH010000196.1:0-5971 GCF_049514155.1 Roseiarcus sp.
GACCTGTTACCGACGCGGGAAAATAGTTCCGTGCATAAGCCGGCAGGATCGTCACACCGCCGGTGGACGCGACCATCGAGAAGGCGTGGGAAAGATTGTGCACGTCGTGATCAGCGCGGATATCCAGGCCATGCCGTACTAGGCTGTCCTCGATGACCTTGCGAAGCGTCGGTGCCGTCCTCGATGGCATGAGCAACCGCTCATCCCGCAGGTCACGCAACCGGACGGACTTGCGCATGGCTAAGCGATGGTGGCGTGGAAAAACGACGATGAGCGGTTCCGTACGCACCCGCTTGTAGACCAGGCCGCTCGCCGGCGGTTCCGGTCGCATGAAGGCGGCATCGAGCCGACCCTTCAGCAATCCGTCGGCGAGCTTAGGCGAGTAATCGCTCCACAGCTTTACTTCGATGTTGGGCAGATCAGCCTGCAGGATATGCATCACCTTCGGCAGCAACTCCATTTCCGTGCCAGATAGGAACCCCAGGGCCAGGCTCGTCTTGGTCGGCTGAGCGGCCTTTCGAGCCGCTTCCTTCGCCGCTTCCGCCTGGGTCACGGCGAGGCGGGCATGGTCGAGGAAAGCGCGGCCAGCGGGGGTGAGCTCGACACCGTGCACGCTCCGGGCGATCAGCTGTGCGCCGACCTCTTCCTCCAGGGCGCGGATTTGCCGACTGAGTGAAGGTTGTGCCGTATTGAGCCGTTTCGCGGCCGCCAGCGTTAGGCTTCCAGCCTCGGCGACGGCGATGAAATAGCGAAGGTGTCGCAGCTCCATAGCGGTGCTTCATACCTCTGAGGCATGACGTCCATCCTAGAAAGTCTTTTACGAGCACGCCACATGCGACTTTAGTAGGCCTGCACCTCGGGCGAATGCCGCGTTGCCGCGACGAGGCAGGCCGACCGTCACGCTTCGGCGGCATGCGCGCGAACATCGGCTTTTTGCGCCCGGGCTTTTGGAGGATCAAGCATTGGCGACGTACAATCTAGCCGCGGCTGGTGCTATTATGTTGGCCTTTGCATCGACGGCGTCGGCGCAAGACCTCACTGAAGTACAAGCACGTAGCATCATCACACCCTGGTACAGTCTCTTCAACGTGGCTAGCCGGGGCGACGTCAAATCCACAGAAGAACAGGTTCTTACCGCTGACTACGATTCCTGCTCTGGATATCTGCCTGGCGAGTGTTGGGGGCGCGACGTCTCGATTAAAGTCGTCGGCAATTTCGCGAATTCCATTCCCGACATGAAGTTCGACATCAAGGAAGTTCTTGTCGCTGGTGACCGCGTCATCGTACGGGGTGAAGTGACCGGGACGCCCGCTGGCGACTTGTTCGGCGTGCCACACAGCGGCAAGAGCTTCCGAATCATGACGATTGATATCCAGACCATCAAGGACGGCAAGATCGCGAAGACGTATCACATGGAGAATTGGCTCAGCGCGCTGAGCCAGCTGCGTACAAAGTAAGATCTCGCATCCTACGGGAAAAGCCTTATTCTGTAATAGGAATGAAGGCGCCCACCCGCGAAGCCGCGGCGGAAAGTTGACTTCGTCACCTCCGTGCCGAGCACCGCCTAGAGGAGAATCGCCATGACCAGGACTACACTGGAGCAGAACAAGGCGCTTGTTCTCGAAGCCTTCGACACGCTTTTCAACAGGCGTGATTACTCGGCCGCGACACGTTTTTGGTCGGATCACTATATCCAACACAGCGCTCACATCGCACCTGGCCGCGACGGGTTGTTCAATCTGGTCCGATCGGCGCCCAGCACGTTGAAATACGAAAACCAGCTCACGGTTGCTGAAGGCGACTACGTGATCGCGCATGGGCGTTTCTCCGGCCACGGCCGGCCGGCCGCGTGGGTCGCTGCCGACATCGTGCGCGTCGAGGACGGCCGGCTCGCCGAGCATTGGGACGTGCTCCAGGACGAGGCCACCGAAACCCAGTCACAGAGCGGCTTGCCTATGTTCGGCGATCGCTTTCCCGACCTTCGGTAACTTCAACCCTAACGAAGGAGCGGAGACATGAAACTCGAAGGCAACACCATCTTTATTACTGGCGGCGGCTCCGGCATTGGCCGCGGACTTGCAGAATCGTTTCATAAACTCGGCAACAAGGTGATCATTTCCGGCCGCCGGCGCGTCAATCCTCGATGCTGTTGTCGACGCCAATCCGGGAGTGGCTTCATGCCGTCGTTTCTCCTGATGTCGCCGACGCGGCATCCCAGGGCGGTTCATCTCCGAAGCTCGCGAGCAGGTCATCGAAGACAGCCTGCGCGGTGCGTCGCAGGCAAAGGCGGCGTGGCCACGGTCGACCAGCTTCGAGGACATCACCCGCGACGTGGCTGCGATCAATGCGCCCACGATCGTCGTTGCGGGCGAACTCGATCGGGTCGACAGCGTCGACTTGCTGAAGGCGGAGCTGCTGTCCCGAATTCCGCACGCCGCCCTGCATGTGTTGCCCGGGACCGGGCATCTGTCGCCGTTGGAGTCGCCGCTGGAACTTGCCCGGGTGATCGGCGACTTCGTCGATGCACAAGCGAAAGTTCACCAGCACAAACGGCACAACGTTTAGCATCGCCCCAAAGCAAAGATTGATTGCCTGGTTCAAACGATATTCAGGGAGGCAACCATGGCGGAGAAGCGATCGACCTATCGAGCGGTGCATGCAGTCAGTCCAGGCAAGCTGGAACTTGCCGAAAAGCCGCTGCTCGGTCCGCCAGCGGGGCATGTCCGCGTACGTGTCGAGGCCTGTGGCGTGTGCCATTCGGATTCGGCGACGGTGGAAGGAGCATTGCCGATCCAATGGCCGAGGGTGCCCGGCCATGAAGCCGTCGGACGCATCGACCTGATCGGCGAAGGCGTTGAAGGCTGGGTCGTTGGCCAACGCGTCGGCGTCGGCTTCCTCGGCGGCAGTTGCGGATACTGCGGGTATTGCCGGGATGGCGACATCGTGAACTGCATAAACCAGGGCTACACTGGCGTGCAGCACGACGGCGGCTATGCGGAGGTGATGATCGCCAAAGCCAGCGGCCTGATGGCCGTGCCTGATGCTCTGTCATCGATCGATGCGGCCCCCCTGTTGTGCGCCGGCCTGACGACCTTCAGCGCGCTCAGGAACTCGCCGGCGAGGGCAGGGGACCTCGTCGCGGTGTTTGGTGTTGGCGGGCTGGGCCATCTCGGCGTCCAGTACGCGCGCCGCATGGGGTTCGAGGTCGTCGCGATCGACCGCGGCGGCGACCGGGCCGAGCTGGCGAAGAAACTGGGCGCCCATCACCATATCGACAGCTCCGCCTCCGATGTCGCCAAGGCGCTTCAGGCGCTCGGGGGCGCCGCTGTGGTGTTGGCCACAGCCTCGGGCGGCAAGGCGGTCGCTTCAGTCCTCGGCGGCTTGCGACGCGGCGGCACGGTGATCTCGCTCGGCGCGACGGATGAGCCGATCGAGCTGTCGGCGTTCGAACTTCTGTTCAAACAGCTTGGTGTCGACGGCGCTCTCACGGGAACTCCGGCGGCCGGCGATGCGACGCTCCGATTCAGTGCCATCAGCGACGTCGCCGCCATGATTGAAGCCATGCCGCTCGAACGGGCCGCAGACGCCTACGCAAAGATGATGTCGGGCAACGCCCGCTTCAGGATGGTCCTGACGATGGGCTGAGCGCCCGGTCACGTTGCGCTTCGAGGTTGGGAGATAGAGCGATGAGCGGCGGCGCGCCTCAAGTCCTTGACATGCTGACGGGCCGCTGCATGTGCGGCGCCGTCACCTTCACGATTTCCGAGAAGCCGCTGGTGGACGGCCTTTGCCACTGCAATCGCTGCCGGCCGCAGTCCGGGAGCGCATTCTCGACAGTCATTTTCATCCACCGCAGCGCGTTGACGATTACCGGCGAGACCGAGGTCTTCGACGATATCGGCACGAGCGGTCTGAGGGTGTTGCGCCGCTACTGCCCCCGCTGCGGTTCGCCGCTGACCACCGAGCCCGAGCTGACGCCGGAGCTTTTCATGGTCAAGGCCGGGACCCTCGATTCGAACGAATGGTTCCATCCGGCGTGGGAACTGTTCGTCGGCCGGCGCCGGCCCTGGGTCAGTCCCGTTCCGGGCGCGAAGCAGTATGACGGCAATCCTGACATCTAGGCGAGGCGCCCATGAACCCCTTCCAGGATATCTTCAACGCCCAGAAGGCGCTGTTCGCCACAGGGGTCACGCGCACCTACGAATGGCGCGTCGATCAGCTCGACCGGATGGCCCGCATGATCAGGGAGCATGAGGAGCGCTTTCAGAAGGCGATGGCTAAGGACTTCAAGACCGCCTCGCAGGAACACATCTTCGAGACCGCGGCGTCGGCCGGCGAGACGGAAGTCCAGAAAAGCCAGCTGAAGGAGTGGATGAAGCCGGTCGAAGCGCCGGTGCCGCGCTTCCTGGCCGAAACTGGCCACAAGGGGATGATCTACCGCGAGCCGTATGGCGTGGCGCTGATCATCGGCCCGTTCAACGGACCCCTGCTTTTGCTGATCCGCCCGGCGCTCGCGGCGCTCGCGGCCGGCAACACCTGCATTCTCACGCTGAGCGAAGCGCTCACGGCGACGACCGAAGTGCTGCTCGATCTTGTCCCGAAGTATTTCGATCCGAGCGCCGTAACCGTGGTGCCCGGCGGCAAGTCACAGAACACCGAACTTCTGAAGCTGGCGTTCGACTTCATCTTTTTCACCGGCAGCACCCACGTGGGGAAGGTCGTCGCGCGAGCCGCCGCGGAAAACCTCACGCCGGTCCTGCTGGAACTCGGCGGGATGAACCCGGCGCTCGTTGACGAGACCGCCAACATCCCCGACGCCGCGAAGAAGATCGTTTGGGGTGCGATGGCGTGGGGCGGCCAGTGGTGCACCTCTCCAGGCTACGCGTATGTTCACAAGTCTGTCGCAGACGCCTTCGTTGCCGAGGCCAAGAAGGCGCTGGTCGAGTTCTTTGGCGATGATCCGAAATCCAACTCCGACTATTCGCGCATCATCAACGCGCATGCGGTGGATCGACTGGCGGCGCTCATCGACCCCGCAAAAGTGGTCGCGGGCGGCAAGTCAGATCCAGACGCGCACTACCTCGACCCCACGCTTCTTTATCCCGTGACCTGGGACGACAAGGTCATGGAGGACGAGGTCTTCGGACCGATCCTGCCGATCCTGACCTACGAGTCGCTTGGTGAGGCTTTCGCGCGGATCGCGGCGACGCCGCGACCGCTTGCGGGCTTCATCTTCAGCCGCGACCAGAAGACCGTCGATCGGTTCATCGGCGAGCTGTCCTTTGGCGGCGGCGGAGTGAGCCTCGTTAACGTTCACCTGTTCGTCGAGACCATGCCGTTCGGCGGCACAGGGTCGGCCGGTATGGGCCACTACTACGGCAAATACGGCTTCGATGCGCTCACCCACGCCAAATCGATGCTGATCTCTCCGCCCGACGTGGCGATCGAACATCTCTACCCGCCCTTCACCGACGACAAGAACCGGGCGCTCCAAGGGTGGTTCGAATATTGAGGCGATGCCGCTGTAAGGCAGTAGCCACCTACGATGTGGTCGTCGTCACTGGAGGCAGCCCATACTGCTAGGCTGCTACGTTCTCCGAAGTAGGGATGGAAAGTGGATTCCGGCGCGGCGTCCGAGTACGCTTGGCTTGCCGGGTGCCCCTGCCCCGGTTTGTTAGATTCTTACGCATGATAACGTCCTTTATCATGGGGAAGATTTGTGGTAGGGAAGGGGCAAAGCGCCCAAAACGACGTTGTACGAAAGCACCTAACATGATATACTGCTAAGCGTATAAACTCCTATTAGGAGGCTCCCATGCCCGACGACACCACCCGCTGGACCGTCTCGGTGTCCAAAGACACCGACATCGCGGTGCGCAGTTTTCTTGCCCAGCGCGGCATGAAGAAAGGCGATCTCTCGAAATTCATCGAGGAAGCCGTCAAGTGGCGCGTGCTCGACCAGACCATGACC
>NZ_JBEKVH010000197.1:0-6844 GCF_049514155.1 Roseiarcus sp.
CGCTAATGACCAATGAACCTGAGGCGAACACTCGTCGAACCGGGTTTCGTGGTTAGCAATTTGAGAATACATACTATTGTTGCCGCACGGCTTGGCGGACCAATCGACGAAGAAGTCCCCACCCGCCTCGACCCAATGCGGGGGTGATGTCGGCTTCGGCGTTTCCATCGCCCGAAGCCGCCATTCTCCTCTCGGCCAATCACTTCCGCTTTGCGCCGATGGCGGTCATTGGGCGAGATCGCCGGGCCTCTCCAAAGCAGACGTGTCATTGAACCATGCTCGTGAAAGTGTCAGGCAGAGGGTTGTCGTTGTCCGACGCGCGTCGTGACGTCTGGCCTTTTCGACGCGGGAACCTAGCGTGAGACTATCTCCGTTGTTCTTGTCTTGTTCTCGCCGCCGCGCTAGCCTCACGCGTGTCCGACACGCCCGATCGCCTCAAGCCCGCGACGCCCGAAGACCTCGCCGACGCCCTGGCGTTCGCGCTCCGGTCCGATGGCAGAAAGAGGAAACATGACGCCGCTGAGATCATGGCGCGGATCGTAGCCAAGCGCCTTGTCGACCATCTCGAGCGCGCCGGCTTCGTCGTCATGAAGAGACCGACAATCGGCGGCGCAACCGCGCTCGACCGCAATGTGGCGTTTGCGGCCCACAATCTTCTCGCCGACCTCGTGACCCCTTGTTCCGGCTTGGGACCTTGACCGAACGACGATCGCTCGCCGCCACTGGGCGGCTGGCCTCGCGCCCGGCCCGCTCGCATTCAACCATCAGCGCCAAGTCATGAATGGTCTGAAACCCATCATTCCGAGCGCCACACTCTTCCACTCGCCGATCGTTACGATCGTTCCTCCGTCTTCGCCGTGATGTAGGCGATCATCTCCTCGCGCGTGACCGGAAGCTCTTTCGACCGCTTCTCCTGGTCGTGCATGAGGGGGTATTCGGGATGGTGGGACAGCGTGGCGACTTCCATCTTGAGCCAGCCCTCTTGCCAGTCTCTAAGCGGAACCATCATCGCTTCGCATCTTTTGACCATCGTCGTCATAGTCGTCTCTCCTTCACGTCCCGAGGCGCCCGACGAGCGCCTCGCCGCCGGCGGCGGAGCGCCGCTGGTCAGCCTTTGCGCACCCGCGAGACCAACGCGCCATTCGCGTCGACGAGTTCGACTTCGAGAGGCATGTCGCCGAGCGCATGGGTCGCGCACGACAGACACGGATCATAGGCGCGAAGCGCGACTTCGATGTGGTTGAGCAGCCCTTCGGTCAATTCGCGCCCGTCGAGAAACTGCGTTGCGACCGAGCGGATCGCTTCGTTCATCGCCTGGTTGTTGTTGGTCGTCGAGACGATCAGGTTGCAGAAGCTGACGAGGTCGTCGTCGGCGACGCGGTAATGGTGGATCAGCGTGCCGCGCGGGGCCTCGATCACGCCGATGCCTTCTTCGCGCATCGGGCCCTTGTCAGCCATCAGGTCCGTTCCGACGATGTCGGGATCGTCGAGAAGATCGCGCAAGAGCTCGGCCGCGCACAACATCTCGATCAGCCGCGCCCAGTGGGTGAGCAGCGCCCCGTGGACAGGTTTACCGCCGCCGGCGGCGCGGAACGTCTTGCGCTCCTCTTCGGCCTGGGGCGAGGGCAGAAAGTCGGCGATCTGCACACGTGCCAATGGGCCGACGCGATACCAGCCGTTTTCCGCCCCCAGCGAGCGGATATACGGGAACTTCATATAGCTCCATGGCTTGGTTTGCTCGCCTAGGAGGTTGCGATACGTCGAGGTGTCGGCGTGGTCGAAAATCGTCTTTCCGTCCGCGTCCTTGGCGCGCAGGCCGCCATGATAGAAGTCGAGCCCTCCGTTGGCGTCGACCAGCCCCATCATGTTGGCGCGGGATTCGCCGAAGCGGTCGTAGAATTCCGGCTGGGTCTCATGCAGGCGCCGCGCCAGTCCGATCGCTTCGCGACTCCAGGCGACGATCTGGTCGACGTCGATGCGCAGAAGGTCGCGTTCGGCGGCCGTCAGCGCCTTGTTCATCCCGCCTGGAATGCAGCCGGTGCCGTGAATGCGCTTGCCGACGATGTGGCGGATCACTTCCTGCCCGAACTTGCGGGTCAGGATGCCCTGCTTGGCGAGATCGGGGAATGCGGCGGCCACACCGACGATGTTGCGCTTGGCGACCTCGCTCTCGAAACCGAGCAGTAGATCGGGCGAGGCGAGATAGAAGAAGTGCAGCGCATGCGACTGGACGATCTGTCCGCAGTGGAGGAGCCTGCGCAGCTTCTCGGCCGTTGGGGCGAGCGGGCCGTAGCCGGCGACGACATCCATCGCTTTGGCCGCCGCAAGGTGGTGGCTGACCGGGCAGATGCCGCAAAGCCGCTGCACCGTCACCGGCACTTCCGTGTATGGTCGCCCCTCGATGAACGCCTCGAAGCCGCGAAACTCGACGATGTGCAAGCGCACCTGATGGACGTGGTCGTCTTGGTCGAGCAGGATCGTCACCTTGCCGTGGCCTTCGACACGGGTCACCGGCTCGATCGCGACGCGGCGCAGCGTCTGCGGGTCTTGGGCGGTTTCTAAATTGCTCATCTCGCCCTCCGCTCAGTCGTAGTTCATGGCCATCGGCTCAAGCCGCGGCATGTGTCCGAGAATGAGCGCGGTGAGATATTTCCAGATGGCGTCGCCGGAGGGCGGGCAGCCGGGCAGGAAATAGTCGACTCGCACCACTTCATTAATCGGATAGACCTTGTCGAGCGGCAGCGGCAGTTCGGGGTCATTTGGCACGCCCGTCCCCTCGCGCTCGGGGTCGCCGTAGACCTTGTGCAGGACGTCGCCGATGGCGAGGCTATTGCGCATCGCTGGCAGGCCGCCGTTGATAGCGCAGGCTCCGACCGCGACCAGGATCTTGGCGTTGGCCCGCATTTCGCGCAGCACTTGTATGTTCTCCGCGTTGCACACCCCGCCTTCGATCAGCGCGATGTCGCACCGGCTGCAATGCTTGATGTCGGTCAGCGGCGTGCGGTCGAATTCGGCGATCTCAGCAAGCTCCAGCAGCCGCTCGTCGATGTCGAGCAGCGACATATGACAGCCGAAGCAGCCGGCGAGCGAAGTCGTCGCCAACCTGACCTTCACCGGAGTTTTGGACGGGTTGACGCCATACATCACAGCTCTCCCAGATGATTCAAGACTCGTCTTCCGCGCTGATCAGCTCGCGGTCGTACTTGCGCGCTCCGATCGGTTCGACGAACCCGACATGCTTGATCAGGATCGCGCCGACGGGGCAGACGTGCGCCGCTCGGTCGGTGATCGCGAATGTGCTGTCGACCAGTTTCCCACCGGGCGAATTGACGATCAGCCTGGTGTCGAACCCGCGCCCGCCGAGCCCGAACACCTCCTTGTGATCGACGTCGCGACTCGCTCGCACGCACAGTTCGCACTTGATGCACCGGTTGCGGTCGATGATGGCGTCCGGATGCGAAGCGTCGACGTCCCGCACGGGATAGAACTCGATGAAATGTGGCGTCGTCATTTCAAATTCGTACCCGAGCGCTTGCAGCCGGCAATTGCCGCTCTTCTCGCAGCCCGGGCAGAAGTGGTTCCCTTCGACGAAGAGCATCTGCAACATCGCCCGACGCATCGCATTGAGCTCGGGCGTCTCGACCACGAGCTCTTGCCCAGTCGACGCCATGATCGTGCAGGCTGAAACGGTGCGGCCGTTGACGATCACCGCGCAGAGCTTGCAACTGCCGTGCGGAGTAAACTCCGGATGATGGCACAAATGCGGGATATAAATTCCCGCCGATTTGCACGCCTCGAGGATGGTCTGCCCGGGAGTAAAGGGGATTGGCTGCTCGTCGATGGTGAAGTAGTTTTCCATCCGCTCAGACCTCCTCCTTCAAGTGCGCGCCCGCGTCGTCGCGCCCCATGACCACACGCGCGGGAGCCAGGGCGGCGTCGAGATCCATCGCTGGCGCGAACTCCGTCGCCAGCAAGCGCCGCTCGAAGGTCGGGCGGAACTTGCTCCAGCAGTCGGAGATCGCGTTGCCGGCCATTTGGCCGAGGCCGCAGTGGCTCATGCGTCGCATCAATCCGCGAACCCGCATCAATTCATTGATTTCGTAGCGCGTGCCCCGCCCCTCGGCGATCTTTTCGACCATTTCGCGTTGCAGCGAAGTGCCGACTCGGCAGGGCGTGCAGAAGCCGCAACTCTCGTGGGCGAAGAAATGCACGAAATTGCGCGCAACCTCGAACATGTCGCGCTGGCCGCTGAAAATCATGAAGGAGCCCGAGGTCGGCACGTCTTCGAATGCGATGCGGCGGGTAAACTGGTCGGGAGTCATCAGTACCCCGGACGGACCGCCGATCTGCACCGCCGCGGCGTCGCGCGCCGCGCCGGCGTCTTCCAGCACCTGCGCGATCGGCACGCCGAAGGAATACTCGTAAACACCCGGCTGTTCGCAATCTCCGGAAACGGAGAGAAGCTTCGAGCCGGTCGAATTCTTGGTCCCTTGCCCTGCGAACGCTGCGCCGCCGTGAATGGCGACTTCGGTCGCCTGGCAGAGCGTCTCGACGTTGTTGACCACCGTCGGTCGGCCGAGATAGCCGTGGGTAACCGGGTACGGCGGACGGACGCGCGGGCGTCCTGGCTTGCCCGCAAGCGATTCCAGAAGCGCCGTTTCCTCGCCGCAGACGTAGGCGCCGGCGCCGACGTGGATTTCGACGTCGAAGTCGAACCCGGCGCAGCCGCGGATGGCAGGTCCGAGTCGCCGCACCAACCGCATGCGCTCGAGCTCAGCGTCCAGCCGCGACTTCAGATACTCATATTCGCCACGCAAATAGAGGAAGCCGCGGGTCGCCCCGACCGCATAAGCGGCGATCGACATTCCCTCGAAGACTCGGCTGGCATGTGAACTCAGCAACACGCGATCCTTGAACGCTCCAGGCTCGCCTTCGTCGGCGTTGCAAACGATGTAACGTTCGGCGCCAGGGGCGTTGCGGGCGGCTTCCCATTTGAGTCCAGTGGTGAAACCCGCGCCGCCGCGCCCGCGTAAGTTGGAGCGCTTCATTTCGTTGAGAAGCCCCTCGCGGCCGATGGCGATCGCCGCGTCGATCGCACGGCCGGGCGTCATCGGCGCTTGCAGCAACGGGCCTTGGCGCCGGACATTGTCCTCGACGCGGAAAAACTCGGCCGGCCAGTGGTCGAGCGGCGCGCGCGCCTCGATCAGGTTGGCGATCGCGTCGATTCGCGCTTCGCTGAGACGCGGCACAGCGACGTTGTTGACCAGCATGGCCGGTCCTTGGTCGCACATGCCCGTGCAGGAGGTGAGGTCGACGCTGACCAGGCCGTCGGCGGACACCTCGCCGCGATTGATGCTAAAATGGACGAGCAGACGTTCGAGCAGCGCCTGATTGCCCTGCATCCTGTCGGTTATGTTGTCGGAGATCAGCAGCCGATAGGCGCCGCGGGGCTTGTCATAGAAAAAGGAGTAGAACGTTACCACGCTTTCGACGCGGTTGACGGGGATCTTCAACCGCTCCGCGATTTCGCCCTGGGTCTCGCGCGAAAGCCAGCCCAGCGCGGCCTGCGCATCGTGCACGATCTGCACCAGATTGAGCGGGTCTGAATTGTACCGCTCGACAGCGGTGGCGACGGGATTGTCAGAGCGCATGACTCCTCCCCGAGCAAGTTTCCTCCAGGCCTTCACGTCGCGTCGCTGGCGGCGTCCGCCGAACGGACCAGCGCCCGTTCGACGGGCGCAAGCTAGGCGCGTTCATGTCTGCGACCATTGATCTTCGACAAGGCGCGAAGAACTTCGACTCCTTTCTTTGATAAAATGCAATAAAGAGCCGTCCGCGGGGGCGCGAAAACTTGACCAATGGCGGCAACGCCGGCATCAGGCTGTAAATAGGCGTTGGGTCTCAGGAGAGGGGTCAGCGTGTTGAGCCGCTTTACACGATAACGCGGAACGTCACTCTCGGGCGCTACATCGCGTCCAGTGAGTGGCGCCCGCGCCAAAGCCGACGCGCGATATGGTCGAATGCGACTCAAAAGCGCATCCGCAACCCACAGCGACGGTCGATCTCGTAAGATGCCAGCGACCGCAATCTCGGCCTCACCAGCGGCTGCATCTAGAGAATCTCGGTTTAGGCGGTCTTTACCAATCGGACGGGTAGCAGCCGTCGTTCCAATTCCAAACGGTCGATTTAACCTGACCGCAAGGGCCTCTGCCCAGATTGCCATTATTCCGAGCGGCGAAGTCAACGCGCCGGGCTGCATGTTCTTTTGGAGCAGGAGCAAGGCAATGATCGAGTCCCTCAAGTCTTTCGTGGCCAACGAGTCTGGTGCGACCGCCATCGAATACGCGCTTATCGCGTCGCTGATCGCCGTCTTCCTCATCGGCGCGCTAGCGGCCCTCGGCACGAACTTGTCGAGCGAGTTCGCCGAAGTGGGCGCAGCGCTCAAATAGCCAGCGTTCGTCGTCGAATCCTTCGATCGCGTCAACCCGCCGCCAACCGCATCGGCGTCGGGTTGCGCGATGTCTACAATTGTCGATGCCGCCTTCAGAAGGCGCTGCGCATCGCCAAAGAGATTGGTCGTCGCGCGCGGCGGAACGCTGAAGACGCTCAGCGCAAGTCCTCAACCTTCCTTGCGAGAGTTCGGCAATGAGCACCTTTCTCAAATCTTTCGTCAGCGACCAATCCGGCGCGACGGCGATGGAATATGCGCTTATCTGTGCGCTGATCGCGGTCTTCATCATCGGCGCTGTGTCGGCCCTCGGCACGAATTTGTCGAGCGAGTATGCCGAAATCAGCAGCGCGCTTAAGTAGGCATAAGAGCGAACGCCCACTGCGACACTTGGAT
>NZ_JBEKVH010000198.1:0-5795 GCF_049514155.1 Roseiarcus sp.
TCGCGCTTCCGAAGCCGGGAAACGCCGTCAATCTCCACGCGCATACGTTCTTCTCCTACAATGCGTACGGATACTCGCCGTCCAAGTTCGCCTGGCTAGCACGTAAAGCCGGGCTGCTTGCAGGGGGAATCGTCGATTTTGACGTGCTCGATGGCGTCGAGGAATTCCTCGAGGCGGGTCGACTGATTGGGCTTAGGACCTGCGCCAGCATCGAGTCGCGGGTCTTTGTACCGGAGTTCGCGTCGCTGGTGATCAACTCGCCCGGCGAACCCGGCGTCGCCTACCACTTGGGCGTCGGCTTTCCGCATGCGACGTCCCACCCGTTTCTGTCGAAGATGCGCTCCGCAGCATTGATTCGCACGCAGGGGATCATCGACCGCGTCAATCCGTTCCTCGATCCGGACCGGCTCGATTTCGATCGCGACGTTGCGCCGCTGTCGCCGAACGGCAACGTCACCGAGCGCCATCTCTGCGAAGCCTACGAGCGCAAGGCCGCGGCGCTGTTTCCCGACGCTGCGCGCCGCGCCGCGTTCTGGACGGAGCGATTGGGGGCGGCGCCAGACGAGAGCGCAAAGCTGCAAGGGCTTATCCGCGCCAAGACGATGAAGAAGGGCGGCGTCGGTTATGTCGCGCCAGACAGAGGGTCGTTTCCGGAAA
Source organism: Roseiarcus sp. (assembly GCF_049514155.1). Classification (GTDB taxonomy): domain Bacteria; phylum Pseudomonadota; class Alphaproteobacteria; order Rhizobiales; family Beijerinckiaceae; genus Roseiarcus. The sequence goes on from NZ_JBEKVH010000198.1 coordinate 658, forward strand.
TTGCGCAGATGAATCGCTTCGTCGTGGAAGCTGGCGCGATCCCCACGGTTGCCTGGCTAGACGGAATGAGCGAGGGCGAGCGGCGGATGGACGAATATATCGATATTGCGACGGCGTCTGGGGCCGCGGCTTTGAGCGTCATCCCCGATTGCAACTACACGCCAGGCTCGCCAGAAGACAAGAAGAAGAATCTCTATGCAGTCGTGGCGCTGGCCGAGCGCCGCGGGCTTCCGATCTTCTCTGGCACCGAGATGAATACGCACGGGCAAAAGTTCGTGGATTCGTTCGACCCGGCTGATCTCAAGCCATTGGCGCAACCATTCTTGCGCAGCGCCTACATCTTTTATGCGCACACGTTTCTGCAGCGGGAACTCGGGCTTGGCTACCTGAGTTCGTGGGCCGCGGCGAGTTTCGCATCGATCACGGCCAAGAACGACTTCTTCATTGCGATGGGACGCGCATTGCAGCCGGGCGAAGACATGCTCAGCGGCCTCGACGCGGACGTGTCTCCGCAGCAACTGCTGAAAAGACTGGGATGAGAGGTTCGTCATGAACGCTACTCCGCGCGCCAAACGCACCGTCCAAACAGGCTGGCCAGGTTGATATGACCGCGATCGTTCCACGGGGCATTGCCGTCGTCGATATCGGCGCGACAAACAGCAAGGTCGTGCTTTTCGATTCTTCGCTCGCTGAGATTGCCCGACGCAAGACGGACACCGTCCATCACGATGGCCCGCCTTATCGCCATATCGACGCGCAGCGGATTGTCGAATTTGCGGTCGGCGCCATCAGTGAGCTCGATCGGGCCCTGCCGGTCGACGTGATCGTCGTCAGCGCCTTCGGCTCGACACTCGCCTGCGTCGACGACAATGGCGAGCTCGCGACGCCGGTCATGGATTATCTCGCCGAGCCGCCGGCTGAGATCGCCGAATCTTACGCAAAGATCGCGCCGCCCTTTTCGGAGACGTTCTGCAACACCTGGCCCGCCGCTCTGTCGCTCGGGCGGCAACTCTACTGGCTTGAGACCGCCTTTCCTGGAGCGTTTGCGCGGGTGCGGTCAATCATGACCTGGAGCCAGTACCTCGCCTTCCGGTTAGGCGGCCGGCAGACATGCGAAATCTCGACGCTGGGCGCGTTTTCCCAGCTCCTCGACGTACTGAACCGCGACTTTTCCTCACTGGTTCAGCAGCGCGGTTGGGCCGATCGCTTCGCGCCGCTGACGCGCGCCTGGGAAGACATTGGCGAACTGAAGGAGGGACTCCGCCCGGCGGCGTTTTCCGGCCGCGGGCGGATCCTCTGCGGCGTCCATGATTCCGACGCCAACTATCTTCGCTACCTCGCCGCGGGCTTCAGCGAGCTGGCGCTGCTGTCGACCGGAACCTTCATCGTCGGCTTTGAAAGTCAAACCGACATCCATCGCCTCGATCCCAGCCGCGAAACGTTCTCGTACACGAGCGTGTTCGGACGCCCGATCGGCTGCTGCGGTTTCTTCGGCGGTCGCGAGTTCGACAAGCTTCTCGCCGGCGCGTCGCCATCTGCGGCGACGACGGCGGACATCGAGACGATCATCGCGCAGGCTGTGTTCGCACTGCCGTCGTTCAGCGACGCCGGCGGCCCGGTCGCCGGGAGTGGCAATCGCGGACGGATCGAAGGACCCGTCACAGGAAGCCCCGGGCGACGAGCGGCGCTCGCTACGCTCTACGCCGCGCTGATGACCTCGGAGGCGCTCGACGCGGTCGGGTCGCGCTCGCCGATCGTCATCGACGGGCCCTTCTCGCGCAACGCCCTCTTCTGTTCGCTGCTGGCGTCGCTGCGTCCGCGCCAACGCGTCGCTTCGTCCCTGTTGCAGGAGGGAACGGCCGCCGGCGCGGCCGTGCTCGCCCTGATGAATCCAGCCGGCGACCTGCCGAAGTTTGAGGTCGAGCTGAGGCCGCATGAGCCGGAAGGGTTCCTTGGCCTCGGCGCCTATCAGTCTGCATGGCGAGCAAAAGCCCGCGCCGACGCGACGACCGGCGCCTGCCTAGTGGATCAATGAGGTCGCGAGGTTCGATACGTGGAGTTCGCGGCGTGTGCGCGCAGTCGCAGTGGGAATGGGACATTTGACATGATTGAACAGGCGCCAAGCCACATGCTCGCCGCCCGGCTTCATGGAATTGGGCTGGAGAATCTCTGCGTCGAGCGCGTGCCGGTTCCTCAACCGAACGACAATCAGCTGCTTGCGCGAGTCGACGCGGCGGGAGTGTGCTCGTCAAATCTGAAATTGATCGCCCAAGGCAGCGACCACACCTTTTTGAATGGTTGGGACCTGACGCGCTTCCCGATCCAACTGGGTGACGAGGGTTGCATCACAGTCGCCGCGGTTGGGAAGAATCTCGGCGATCGCTTCGAAGTCGGCCGTCGCTACTGCATCCAGCCCGCGGTCGATCATCCACCGATCCATCATCGCGAGCGCTATCGCAACGGCGGCGAGGGCATGACCAAGGTGGCCGTCGGCTACACGTTGCCGGGACATCTGGCGCAATACCTGCTTGTGACCGAGGAGATCATTGCTGCTGGCTGTCTGCTGCCGGTTCCCGACGAAGACATGCCGTACTTTGCGGCGGCTCTTGCCGAACCGATTTCCTGCGCGATCTCCGCGCAGGACCGGCACTTTCACATCCGGCAGAGGGCGCCGGACGCGCCGCGCGAGCCCAAGCTCGGCTTGCTGCACGGCGGCGTCGCAATGGTGATTGGCGCCGGCCCAATGGGGCGCATGCATGCGGAGGCCGCGCTGCGCTACCGGCCGGGGCATCTGATTGTCGTCGACGTGATGCAAAGCCGACTCCAGTGGGTGGAGGACGCTCTTCCAGAGCGTGCGCGAGCGGTCGGTTGCGAATTGCACACAGTCCTATCGGAGCAGGCCGTTGAGTTGCTAGGCGCCGTCAGCGAAGGGCGCGGCGCCGACGACATCATCGTCGCAGTGGCGAACCGTGGATTGCAGACCCAGGCGCAGCAATGGCTGGCCAAGGGAGGAGTACTGAACCTCTTCGGCGGCTTGAAGAAGGGCGAACACATCATCGATCTCGACACCCTGCGCGTTCACTACGACGACATCAGAATCTGCGGTTCGAGCGGCGGATCGCCAGCCGACATCGCGGAGACCTTGCGAATGACGGCGGCGCGCGAACTCGACGTCGGTCGGCATATGACGATGGTGGGCAGTCTCGATCAGCTTACCCGAGCGCTCGAGATGGTCAGAGACATCGAAACCGACGGCAAGATCGTTCTGTATCCGCACGTTCGGCACACGCCCCTTGAGCAAGCCCGAAATTGGACGCTCGGCGACGAGCAGACATTTGTGAAGCGTCATGCTTAGAAGGACTTTCGTCGGATTCGGCTTCGGGGCAATCCAAGGCGGATTGTTTCTCTACGAAGCCCATCAATCGGGTAACTTCGATCGGCTCGTTGTCGCCGAGGTCGTGCCCGAAGTGGTCAGCGCGTTGCGGCGCAGCGGCGGACGTTATCGCGTGAACATCGCAACCCGGTCCGGCCTCGAGGTTCGGGAGGTTACTGGCGTCGAGGCGCTCAACCCGAACGATTCCGACGATCGCGCAGCGTTGGTTTCCGCTGTCGCGGATGCGCAGGAGCTGGCGACGGCCCTGCCGAGCGTGGAGTTCTATGACCACGGCTCGGCCTCTGTGGCGCGCATTCTGGCGGAAGGACTTTCGCAACGTACGATGCCCGGCGTCTTGTATGCGGCGGAGAACCACAATCACGCCGCTGAAATTTTGGAAAGCAAGGTCGGAGGAAGCCGGCCGGAATTCCAGTTCCTCAACACCGTTATTGGAAAGATGAGCGGTGTGATCAGCGAAGGCTCATCGCGGGAATTCCTGGTCGAGGAGTTCAATCGAATTCTGATCTCGCGTGTCGCTCTGCCGGGGTTTCGGCGCGGCATCGAAGTGTTCGAGGAGAAACCGGATCTGCTGCCGTTTGAAGAGGCAAAGCTGTATGGCCACAACGCCGTTCACGCGCTTTTGGGCTTCTTGGCGCACCGGGAAGGATGCCGGTGCATCTCGGACGCAAGTGAATCGCTCCGTCGATTTGCCGGGGAGGCATTCATAGAGGAATCGGGGCGCGCGCTCATCGCGAGGCACGAGGGCGTGGACGAGCTCTTCACCCCGCGCGGCTTCGAGCACTACGCATGCGATCTCCTCGAGCGGATGGTCAACCCGTGGCTGAATGATTTGGTCGCGCGGGTGATCCGCGACCCGCGTCGAAAGCTCGGTTGGAACGACCGTCTGATCGGCACGATGCGATTGGTGCTTGACGTTGGAATGGTGCCGCGCCGGTTCGCCGAAGGAGCGGCGGCGGCTCTGGCCATCGTCGGAGGCGAAATTCTCGACCTGTGGCCAGAGCCGGACTCACCCCCCGGGCGGAAGACGGCGTTGAAGGAACTGATCGCCGACCATCAAGGCGCAAGTGCGCAGGGGCGGCCGTGATCACATGAGCTTGGACCTGAAAGAGACGAAACGGGAGCGCGGGCTCCCGCTCAGCCGAACTCTGGCAACGACCCGGGTTCATAAAAGGGGAAGATCGGCACAATGACCAGTTCCTTGCCGAGGATCGGCGTGCGGCCGATCATTGACGGCCGACGCCAAGGCGTGCGCGAATCGTTGGAAGAGCAGACGATGGCGATGGCGCGCCGCACCGCGGCGCTGCTGTCGGCCAAGCTGCGCCACCCGGGCGGCGAAGCGGTGGAATGCGTGATCGCCGATACGACGATCGCCGGCATGGCGGAAGCCGCCGCCTGCGACGCCAAGTTCACCGCCGCGAACGTCGGCGCGACGGTGTCGGTGACGCCGTGCTGGGCCTACGGCAGCGAGACCATCGATATGGATCCTCTGCGGCCGAAGGCGATCTGGGGCTTCAACGGCACCGAGCGGCCCGGCGCGGTCTATCTCGCGGCGGCGTTGGCGGCGCACAACCAGAAGGGTCTGCCCGCCTTCTCGATCTACGGTCGCGACGTGCAGGACGCCGGCGCCTCCGCCATCCCCGCTGACGTCGAGGAGAAGCTGTTGCGCTTCGGCCGCGCCGCGCTGGCGGTCGCCCGCATGCGCGGCAGGAGCTATCTCTCGGTCGGCAACGTCTCGATGGGCATC
>NZ_JBEKVH010000199.1:0-5762 GCF_049514155.1 Roseiarcus sp.
TAGAGGATGCGGCCCGTCATCGTCGCCGACCAGACCTTGATATCGATATGGCCCGCCTGCCGCATGTCGAACACGCTGTATTCGAGGTTCTCGAGGAACAGCGACCGCAGCCGGCTGGTGATGACGTAAGGCGCCGGCGCCCCCGTGTGGTAGGGATTTCCCCCGCTCTGATGGTCGAACAGGTCGACCAACTCGGTGATGATGGGCCGCCCTCGGCCGATGCCATGCTCCTGCACAAGGATGGGCAGAATGTTGCCCTTCTGATTGAAGTCCGTAAGCTGCTCGCCGCAGCCGAAAATGGCCTCGTCCTCGACCGATCCGACACGCAGGCGGATGCGATTGACGCCCGAAGCCTTGGGCCCGTCGGCGCTGATGACGAAGCGCAGATGCGTCGGCGAGACCGCCTCGAAAGCGAGCTTGTAGCCGACGGCGCCGGCCGGGCTGGTCAGCATTCCCGACACCGTCGCGGCGTTCCCGACGGCGTCGATCGCGTCGATTGTGGGCTTCCGGTAAGAAGCCGATACGGCGTCCTTAATCTCGAAGGTTCCCTCAGGGGCGCCGAACTCATCAATGGCGGCCGTCGCCTCCTCGGCGACGATGAAATTACCGTCCGGCTCGGTCTCCCAAATGATCCGCTCCGACGCGCGCTTATGCGAGATGCGCAGGCCATCCGCCGTACGCGTCAGGATGAAGTCGCCGATGGGATGGCTCTCGCCGGGTGCAGTCTGCGCGGCGACGCCGCTCGGCAGGGTCGCGACCGCAACCGCTGACACGCCCGCAGCCAGGAAACCGCGCCGTTTCAGGTCCATGTCGCCGCCTCCGGTTACTGCAACCGAAACTTCACGGATGGGACCCCAGCCGGACGCAAAACTCTCATTGCCGGCGCATTTTTGCAAGGCGAAATCGGCGAATCCATCCTGACGAAGCTGGAGCTCGGATCGAAGGATGGACTGGAGGCTGAGGCGATCAAGGTTTACGCCCGCATGCGCCGCAGGGCGAACGCCCGCCTCGACAATCTGGATTGGACCAGACGCGCTTGGAACGCCGCCGCGGCCTATGCCGAGAGCAAGTTCCTCGACGTGCTGATCGCCATTGGCGTCGCGCTTCCCGATCGACGACTTGCCTGAGCCGTCGCCGACATCTCAAGACGCTACGTTCGAGGTGGTCGGCGACCAATGGACGGGCAAGCCCTCGGCGGCCTATCCGCGCGCCGCCGCCGCTTATTCGCCTCCTTTTGACTGCGCGGCGCCAGGGCTGGGTTCCAGCGTTACCGCGATGAAACGCGCAATCATCGCATTGATCTGGTCCGGCGCCTCCAACTGGCAGAAGTGCCCCGATCCCACCGTCCGCCCAAAGCTCAATTGCGGAAGCAGCTCCCGCAGTCGCGCCATGTCCGAGCGCGGCGACGGTTCGTCGGCGGCGATGTAGAGCGAGGGGACGACGACGCGCCCTTGCGCGTCGTCCGCCCTGAATTCGCCGAGGCCTTGATATGCCGACTCCATCACGTGCTGCGGGGTCTTAGCCATCTCCTCGAGAATATGAGCCTTGCGGACGGCGTCGTCGCTCGAAAGGAAGAAGACGGAACTGACCAGGTCGCGTAGCGCGATGGCGTAGTCCGGTCCCCTCAGCCGCTCCAGAAATTGTGGGATGGCGGCGCGCGCCGCTGGCGGCAGGACGACAGCCGCATCAAGCATCACGATGGCGCCGGGCAGTTCGGGATAGCGCGCCGCGACATCGAACGAGACGATCCCGCCCATGCTGTGCCCAACGAGAATCGGTTTGGGCAATTTCAACTCGCGACACAACCAAGCGACGTCATCGGCGAAGGCGCCGATCGGATAGGGCTGATGCGGCTTGTCGCTGCGGCCATGTCCGCGCAGATCAGGGGAGACGACCCTGTGCCCAAGACTCGCAAAATGGCTGGTCTGGGGCGCGAAATAGGTGTGATCGCAACACCAGCCGTGGATCAGAACGATCGGACGCCCGGCGCCGGCGACATCTTCGACGTAGAGCGCGACGTTGTCTCGATGGAGGAACGGCATGCTGCCCTCTTCCCGTTGTCGTCTCGACGGGCGCCCGCCGTACGCGTCAGGATGAAGCCGCCGATGCGATAGCGCTGACCGGCTTCCTCGGCTTGCTGCGCCGCACCGCCGCTCGGCAGGCTCGCAATCGCGACAACCGACGCACCCGCCGCAAGGAAGCCACGCCGTTTCAGGTCCATGTCGCCGCCTCGGGCGACCGCAACCGAAATTCAGCGGATAACACACCTGTCGGAAGCGAGACTCTCACTCACGGCGCATTTTGGCAATGCGAAGTTATCTGAGCACATCGGGTGTGTGGTTAGCAGGCCGTGTGTTCGCTCAGTCGCGGCGACCGGTTTGGATCAACGACGCCATGCGGCAGCGAATGTCCGCCAAAACAGTTCGTTTGCCCTAAGCCGCCATTCCGCTGTCGGCCAGCTGCGGAAATTCAAACCGGCGCACCGTCACGCCCTGCTCCCTGCCGACGTTCGCGCCATTTCACCGTATGAGCCAATCTTCCGAATCACGGCGGCTGGGCTGATCGCCGAGCGCGCGGCTCCGCATTGCGCAGCCGCTACAATCTAGATTCTGGGCTCAGCGGAGAAGGCGCAAATGGGATTCGCTCTCCAAATGCAAGTTGGCCTTTTCCCGGTCGGCGTCCAGTCGACCCTCTTCCGGGCGCAGATCATGTGTAATCTTCGGGAGATCGCTGAGCGCGAACTTGCGGAGGATCTTGCTGTTGCCACGGAATTGCGGCGCCAGCCGACGCAATCGAATCGTCCTCGGAAGGATGGAACGCAGGCGACGATGCCGTGGAAATCGCAGACGGGTTCGGCGATGGATCTATTGGCCTCGACGTGGGAGCGCCTCGTTGACGTCCGAAAAGCCCATGGCGGAAAGACTCCGCGAACTCGCGCGCGAGACCGACCGACCCAGTCAACTCGACGCGGCGATCAAGGAGATTTATTCGGCGCACCTTGGCGGCGAACGAACGAGCGAAGAAACCGAACAGCTCGACAGGGTCATCATCAGGCATAGAGGGAAAATCAAGACCGCGGCCTGACGATCGCCAGCACGCGCCTGGACAGCGGCGCGCGATGTTCCCGGCGCGCCTTCATTCGCTCCGCCGGGATCGTCCACAGACCAGCATCGAGGTCGAATTCCGCCCATCGCGCTCGCAAAACCGCGTTCGACCGCGTTGCCGTAAGGATCGCCAGTTCGAGCGCCAGCGTCGCTCATGGTCACAGGAGCGACGGATAGCCGAGCGTGGGCAGCAAGCGGCTTACGATCGAGGCTAGGCAAACCAGCACGACGAGGAGCTTGAGAAGCTGCGCGAGCCGCCGATCGGGACAGAATCTGTCGATGACCCAGAACAGAATCGCCCCGATGACGACGGTAATCAGAATGCCGATTGCCAGCGAAATCACAACCGCCTCGCGCTTCCCGATCGACGATTACATAAAGTTAGAGCGCGCGGTCGATTGTCGCCAGAATCGGAAAATACCCACTGCCGCTCAGGGCGTCGGAATGAGTAGATTCCGATTCTAGCGTTCTCAAAGGTCGCCGTTCCATCTTCCCAGCTTGTGAGATGGGAGGCCTGTATGTGGTGGGATCAAATCACAAAGGGTTGGAAGCAACTCATCACCATAGTCGCGTCCCCGCGGACCGCGCCGAACGCCGATTCCGGGCGCGACGCCTCAATCCGCGCTGACGCCTCTTACAGCGGCGGATACGAGGAGACCCCGCGGCCCTACACCCCTAAAACTCATCGCGAGCGAAGCGAGTTCTCGCAGCACTTGGGCTGCTAGCGGCCCGTTCAAAGACCGAGGGTGGAATTGGCGGCGAAACGCTCGCAACCCGGCGAGCGCTCGTCGTTGCGCGCCTGCACGGGTTTGAGAATGCCGCCTTCACTGGAGCATCGCCATGACCAAACACCTGCCGGAAGCGCCGGCTGCGAACCGCAGCAAGAAGGGGCCCGGGGACCATCATGAGGTCGGCGGCGACACGACGCATGAGAGCCGCCCCGACGATCTGAACACGTCGGAACAGGGCGACACCGCCAACATCAAGCAGAACACGACGAACAAGGGCTTCTTCCGCGGCCGCAGAATGAAATAGCAGCGCGAGGACGAGCGGCGACGGCTGTGATTCCGCGGAGCGGAGCGTGTGACAAGGGCGATGAAATCATGAACCGGAGCGCTCTCTACTTTATTATCGGCATGCTCATCGTCGTCGGCGTGGTCATGGGTTATCAATTGTACGGCGAACGGCAAAGGACCGACCGCATTGTCATTGACGTCGGGAAAAGCGGCATTTCGATCGAGAAGAAATAGTCGGACGGGCCCCGGTTTGGAGCCCCGTGAAAGGACCTCAGGGGGCGCCAGGCTACGATCGACCTCAGGCTCTGCGAAGCGGGCGCTTGAGAACGCCGACCATCAGTCTTCGAGGAGCAAGCCACATGCCGAACGATCAGAACGAACCCGCCAAGAAGGGACCGCCCATCGAGGAAGAGGCGTCGACATCGAACCTTCGCAAGGCGTCGGCGAAATTGAAAGCGAAGATTGCCGAAGCGAGAGGTCGCAGCGACCTGCCGTTCGATTCGACGCTCGGGAGTCCGAACTGGGATAGGAACGCCGCCGACGGTCATCTCGACGTTCCCGACGACGATGACGACGGTTGGCCGCCTTTGCCGGTGAAGGCGAACAAAACCTCGCCGCCTTGACCCTTTGGACGACCCCGTTATCGCCCTTCAGCTTGCGAACGCATCCAGCGCGATCCACAGGCCGAGCACCAGCACGGCGCCCATCCAGACGTGGAAGAATCGCTTGAAGCCCACGCCCTTGTAGGCGGCGGCCATCTGCTCCGGCGGAACCAGCAGCAGCGACGCCCCCTTTAGCAGCGCCGCCCATCCGAAAAGCGTGACGACGACCGTCAGGGCGCCGCCGGTCCAGACGTTATGTGCGAGCACGATCGCCAGGCCCGCCGCGGTCGCCGCCAGCCCTGAGAACAGCATCCATGGCCCGCTGCGCGCCATCTCGTCCAGCGTCGCCAGCGTGCGACGCTTGCTGGCGAGCATCGCGATGGAAATCGCGATCAGGTAGAGACCGAGAAGTCTGCCGAGAAAGATCGTGGTCGGGGACATGGAGGCTATCCTTGGGCTGCGACGGATAGGGGACATCCTTAAGCCAGTAGATGTGCTGACCGAACAGAAATCTTCCGGTCTTGCGGAAGCCTTCTTCGACACGGGCCGCGTGCTTTTTGTATGCTGAGGGGGATGTCCAGGACCGCGCCGCGAGAGCAGCTAACCGGCGGCGTCTCGCCGCTTTTCTTCGCCTCTAAGCGCGCTGTTCGGCGGTCGAACGCATGGAGCGCCGCCAGCGCCTGGAAGAATTCAGTGGTCTGAAGCCGCGTCAATGGATAGTCCCGAAGCGCGATCGAATCGGAAAGACGTTTGAGGCGGCTCGCCTACGGCTCGCGGAGGAGGAGGCCTTCCTCTTCTCCGGCGTAAATGGCCGTGAGCAGCTCAAAGGCGTCGAGTTTCTTGCCGCCCGTATTGCCGCCGCCCTTTGCGCAGGCCGATCGAGCAAATCTGTCAAAATAGTGCTAGAGCTTTGTGCAGTTATACCAAGTCCCGAAGGGCGTGACTCTCGGCTTCCCAAATCATCGGCGAGCTGATTCAAGGTGGCGAACCCAGGAGGTTTGCCATGGCTCTTCCGCTCCGGGATGATTTTGATGCTCCGA
>NZ_JBEKVH010000200.1:0-5743 GCF_049514155.1 Roseiarcus sp.
GGGCGTCCGCGTCGCGCAGCACGTTGTCGTGCCGCTTGCCGGTCAGTTTGGCGGTTTCGGCTGTCGACGCAATGAGAGCGGCGGCGACCCCCTAACTGAGGGACGGCGCGATGAGCAACCGATTTCGCCACGTTGCCGTCACCCAGATGAAATACAAGCAAGAAAGCGGGTGATTTGCCTGAACGGCACCAACAGGGGAACCGCAGTGCTCAGCGCCGTTGAGACGAGGCGGCATGTTGAGCGCCGATTTGGCACGGAGACGGAAATGAGCGGCATTCATGAGCTTGTCCGCGAGCGGGCATATGAGCTTTGGCAGCGGGCTGGGAGCCCGGAGGGCCGAAGCGATGAGTTTTGGTTCGCTGCCGAGCACGAATTGGAAGACAGGACCGCGATAGCCGATGGGGAGGCAGATATTCTCGTTCCCTCGGTCGATGAGCCGCCAGTGGTCATTATGGATCTCCGTGCGCCTACAGGCGTGTCGGAGGAACGAGCTGCCTAGCAGCGAGTGAAGGTCTGAATCAACTCGCCGCCGCTTGGGCCTCAAGCTCAAGCCGTCGTCTCGTGATGCGATATCGAAACTCGCCCGAGTAGCCGGTGACAAGGAGAGACGCGGCCAATCAACGAAGCCATCTACGAGGTCAGAGAAGGCATCCGTTATCGGGACGCGCACGGGAAATGATCGAGTGTCAAACCGCCGGAGACCATTGCGCGCTTTGCTCCAAATAAGAGTGGCTGCGAAGCCACCCCGGCGGCCGTTTACGTTTAGCGAAGAACTGAAGCGTCTCTGGGCGCACGATTTCCTCGAGCGCGGGCGTTCGTAAGACGGTCCGCTGGGCGCTTGGTCGCAAGGGCGTTTGAGCCGACGTTTCAGCCGTCGTCCTTGAAGAGCATTTCTCGCAGGCGTTCTGGCCGATCGACGCGGATGAAGCGGCCGTGGATGGAGACAATGCCCTGCTCTTTGAAGCGCTTGAGCATCAACGTCACCCACTGCCGCGTCGAGCCGACCATGGCGGCGATCTGGTCGTGCGTAATCTTGCGGTTGATGATGACGGCGCTCCCGTCTGAGACGCCATAGAGCTCACCCAAATTGACCAGGAACTGTGCGAGGCGCTCGATCACGGATCGCGTCCCTAGCATCTGCGCCATCGCGGAATAGCATTTGCCCTTCGCCACCAATCCCTCGATCAGACACAATGCGAAGTTGGGCACTTGAGTGATCAGGGTTTGTACCTCCGCGCTCGGCAGGATGGTGACGCGGCATTCTTCTAGGGCTTCGCCCGACCACATGTGAATGCCGCCGCCGCAAATCTCCGGACCGCCGATGAAATGGCCCTTCGTCCAGTGCGCCAAGGTAATCTCGCGGCCGGATGGGGCGCTGTAGAAGACGCGCACACGCCCGCTGTCGATGAGAAAGATGCCCTCGTGCGGTGTGCCCTGCGCAAAGATTTGCTCATTTGCTTTGAAAAGTAGCTGACGCCCGGCAGAGCGCATTCGGGCAAGCTCCCCAGGCGACAATCGGCTCAGAAAATCAGCGCCCTCATAGAGGCCGTCGATCGCCTCGCTCAAGAATAGGGCGGTCGGCCCGGGCAGGGACGGGAGCGGCATCAGTTCTTCGGACTTGCGCCGCGCGGGCTGCTTGATAACTGCCACATGTTGTCGCGCGAGCATGATCTTCTCCGACGCATAGTTCTGTTCTGGATGGGCGGCCGGGGGCCCCGACTTTGTCGTCCGCCGCTAAGACGCCTGGGAAGCGCGAGGCGATCTTGTGCTTCTTCTCGCGAGGTCCGCGCTTCGCTTGCAAACTAATTGCTTCGGGTAACATCAAAAAACGACTAAAGCTATAGACAGAATGGATTTCAATGAAGCACATCTAAACCCGATGCAGACTCGCAAAACCCCAGGTGAGGCCCGTTATGCGTCTTTTCAGAATCTTAGGGGCCCTGCTGGTCTCGGGTGCGATGATCGCCGCTGCAAAAGCTGAAACGATCCGCATCGCGGTCGGTACCCAGGACACGACGATAAACTGCGCGACCGGGGGTCTAATCATCCGCGAATTGAAGCTGCTGGAAAAATTCCTCCCGCACGATGGGAAATACAAAGACGCGACTTACGACATCCAGTGGAAGAACTTCACCAGCGGCGCGCCGCTGACCAACGAAATGGTGGCCGGCAAGCTCGATTTTGGCGCCATGGCCGATTTTCCGGGCTCGCTGAACGGCGTCGCCTTCCAGAAGGCCGGACGCCGGAGCCTATTCATCAGCGTGCTCTCCGGCAGCGTCAAGGGGAGCGGCAACGGCATCGTCGTACCCCTGAACTCGCCGATTCAGTCGCTCTCAGAGCTCAAGGGCAAGACAATATCGGTACCGTTCGCCTCGACCTCACACGGCATGTTGCTGCGGGCCGTCAAGGCATTGGGCTGGGATCCGCAGACTGACGTCAATATCATCACACAGGCCCCGGAGGTGGCTGGATCGGCGCTGCAAGCCGGGAAGATCGACGCGCATGCGGACTTCGTGCCGTTCGCCGAGCTGTTTCCGTGGCGCGGCCTTGCGCGCAAGATCTATGACGGTTCGCAAGCCGACGCGCCCACCTTCCACGGGGCCCTCGTCGACGCCGCCTACGCCGAGCAGTATCCCGAAATCGTTGTCGCCTATCTTCGCGCCGCCATAGAGGCGGACCGGCTGATCTCGGCCGAGCCTGAGAAATACAGCGAACTGATCGCCAAAGTGACCGGCGTCGACGCGGAGGTCGACTATCTCTTTCACGGGCCTCTAGGCCTGCAAACCCGTGATTTCACCTGGAAGCCGGAATATCGCCAGGCCGTCGCGACGTCGATCGAGACGCTCAAGCTTTTGAAAAAGACCGACAGCGGTCTCGACGTAGATAGCTTCGTCACCGACAAATTCATCCGCGCCGCTTTCGTCCAGGCCGGCCTGGATTACGACGCTCAACTGAAGAACTATTCTCAACTGCCTCTGAATGCCAAAGACGCGGCGACAGGCGAACAGATTGCTGATCCCAAGCGCGTCGCGGAGATCTGGGTGAAGGGCGAACCGCTGGTGCGCCATTACGGCTCGCCGGAGATCGCCCTCACGGCGCTCGCCAAGCTGGAGAAGGACAGCCAGACCACGCGAGTCTTCTATGCCCAGGACCATCAGAGCGGCATCAAGCTACTCGGCGACAAGGCCTGGTATGTGCGCTCGGCCGACGGCGCCCTCGACGCCTTTCTGCTTAAGGAGGCCGCTGAGGGATGGGCCAAGACGCAGGGCGGCGTGGTCCTGGACTTCGCCGGCGCCCGCAACGCCATTGTCGCCAACCCCTGAACGGCTCGAACAATGGCCTCATCGATGAAGATTGACGTTTCCGCCGGTCGCTTGCTTTTGCGCGCAGTGTCCCTTGGCGTCTGTCTGATCGCGTGGCACTTCGCTTCGACGCTGCGGCTCGATCTTGGCGTCGTCTCCTTCCGCAATGTTCCTGCGCCTTTTGAGGTCGCCAATGCCGCCATGGATCTCTTGCATTCTTCAAAGCTCATGGCTGACATTGGCGCCAGTCTGAGCCGGGTGTTCGGGGGCTTTGTCGCCGCGGCGGCGATCGGAATCGGGCTTGGTCTTGCGATCGGGCGATCGCGGCGGGCGAAGGACGTGCTGTTGCCTCCGCTGGAAGTGCTCCGGCCGGTGCCGGCGGTCGCCTGGATTCCCCTGGCCGTCTTGATGTTCCCGTCGTCAGAATTGTCCATGATCTTCGTCACGTTTACGGGAGCGTTGTTCCCGATCCTTCTCAACACCATTCACGGGGTGGAGTCGGTCGATCCGCGCCTCGTCGCCTCGGGACGAAGTCTTGGCGGCGGTAGCCGCGCCATTCTTTGGGAAGTCGTGCTGCCGGGGGCCGCGCCGAGCATCGTCACCGGTCTCGCCATAGGCATGGGTACGTCGTGGTTCTGTCTGATCTCAGCGGAGATGATCTCGGGCCAATTCGGCATCGGCTACTACACCTGGGAATCCTATACGTTGCAGAACTACGCCGACATCGTGGTCGGCATGCTCCTGATCGGGCTGTTGGGCATGGGCAGCTCACTCCTGCTGCGGCGTGTCGGGGAGGGCTTGATGCCCTGGCGTCGCATTGCCGGGGTCGTGCGATGATCGCAGTTTACGACGCTCGGTCTGCGTCTGCGGGCCGGATCGACATCGAGCATTTGTCTGTCGCGCTTGGCAGCGGCGACCAGGCGTTCGAGGCTGTCCAGGACATCAGCTTCTCGGTGGCGCCAGGCGAGTTCGTCTGCCTTCTAGGACCCTCCGGTTGCGGCAAGTCCACGCTGCTCGGCGCTCTTGCCGGCCATATCGCCGCCACGCGCGGCCGCTTCGCCGTCGATGGCAAACCCGTTGCCGGACCGGGCCCTGATCGCGGCATCGTCTTCCAGCATCACACACTCTTTCCCTGGAAGAGGGTGGTCGACAATGTCGCCTTCGGCCCCAAGATGCGCGGCGTTGGCAAAGCCGCGCGGCGCGCCCAGGCGCGGGAGATGCTGGAGCTCGTCGGCCTCCAAGGCTTTGCCGACCACTATCCCGCCCAGCTGTCGGGCGGGATGCAACAGCGGGTGGAGATCGCGCGCGTCCTTATCAACCGCCCGCGCCTTCTTCTGATGGATGAGCCATTTGGCGCGCTGGATGCGCAGACCCGCCGAATGATGCAGGAACTGCTGCTGGACATTTGGAGCCGCGTGCGCACCACCGTTGTCTTTATCACCCATGATATCGACGAGGCTTTATTCCTCGCCGACCATATCCTGGTCATGAGCCCAAGACCGGGCCGGATCATCGAGAATATCCGCGTGCCGTTTGCGCGGCCGCGCCACGCGGACCTCGTCGTCGAGGCGGGCTTCGTCCGGTTGAAGCATCACTGCCTGAATCTCTTGCGCATCGGAACTCATCCCGAGTCTCTGCCGCGATTGAGCCCTCTGGGCTTGGCGCAGTCATTGGCTTGAGCAAGCAGAACCGCTTTGACAGTGCAGGCGTGATCGCGACGGGACAACATTTATCAAGCGACGCGAAGTCGCGCCACGAACTCAGGGCTACAAAATGACCACGAGACCAAACATTCTGTTTTTCCACGTGGACAATCTCGGAATGGGAGAACTGGGTTGTTACGGCGGCGGCATCCTGCGCGGCGCCGACACCAAGCGCATGGACAAGTTTGCGAAGGAAGGCGCGAAGCTTACGCATTATGTCGTCGAGCCGCAGTGTACGCCAACCCGTTCGGCGCTGATGACGGGACGTTTCCCAATTCGCTCCGGCAACCACACTATTGCGCTGGGAGGCAATGGCGGCGGCATCGTCCGATGGGAGCGCACCATCGCGGAAATTCTGTCCGAAGCCGGATACGCGACGTCGATCTATGGCAAATGGCACATCGGCGCGGAAGACGGCCGCTTCCCTACGGACCACGGCTTCGACGAGTGGTATGGGCCGCTTCGCACCTATGACGAATGCATGTGGCCGGAAGATCCGCACTACGTGCCGGAGCGCGACGGCTTCTCGCATATGCACGAAGGGGTGAAAGGCAAAGGGGCGTGGCCGCTTCTGGACCAACAACTCACCATGCAGACCAAGAAGACCTGCGATCTCGAGTACCAGAAGCGCGCCCTCAAGTTCATGGAAAAGTGCGTTGCGGCGGACAAGCCGTTCTATTGCTATTTCAATCACTCGCTGATGCATTTCCCGATGAGCCCGCGCGACGAGTTCGTCGG
>NZ_JBEKVH010000201.1:0-5722 GCF_049514155.1 Roseiarcus sp.
ACGGCAACAGATTAGAGTCGGTCATGGCGAGCGGGTGTGGGGCGAGAGGCGAAACGGATCGGTGTAAGCAGCCAAATCCTACGCCAAATCAGACCTTTATGCCACGCTCGCCAGCCTCAAAAACGCCCCCCTGATGAATAAGATGGGCTAGCGGGCAGCTGAAAAAGAGCTTCTGTTTTTGGCTTGGTCGTGATCCGTCCGCATCAGACATGCAGCGGCGGAATGCGCGGAACTGACGAACGGGCGGGAGCGCTGTTCAGCTATGTCGACCTTGAAGCGCGAGTTCGAAGCGACCATCCGCTGCGCGTGATCCGGGTAATCGCCAACGAAGCTCTGGCGGTGCTGGCGACAGATTTCTCGGCGCTTTATTCGCGGATTGGCCGCCCCTCGATCGCGCCCGAGCGGCTCTTGCGGGCGATGCTGCTGCAGGCCTTCTATTCCGTGCGCTCGGAACGCCAGCTGATGGCGCGGCTCGACACTGATCTCCTGTTTCGTTGGTTCGTCGGCCTCGGCGTCGACGACGCTGTTTGGGATGCGACGGTCTTTTCCAAGAACCGCGACCGTCTGCTCGATGGCGCGATCGCCGCGAAGTTCCTGGCCGCCGTACTTGTGCAGCTGCGCGTCAAGGCGCTGCTGTCGAGCGACCATTTCTCGGTCGACGGCACGCTCGTCGAGGCCGGGGCGTCAATAAAGAGCTTCAAGCGCAAGGAAGGCGCGGGCGATGAACCGTCGCCGAGCGCCGGCCGCAACGTCGAGGTCGATTTCAAGGGCGAGAAGCGCTCGAACGAAACCCATGCCTCGACCACCGATCCCGACGCGCGCCTCTATCGCAAAGGGTCGGGCAGGCTTTGTCACGTTGTTGAATCTAGTTTGCGAAAAGCCTGCGCTTCCGAAAGTTTCAAGCTGCCGCGACTGCCTCGCGCCACGTGCTCATCGCCACGGCGCGAAGCGTGCGATGCGTTTGAGCTGAGGCCAGATGGCGTTGGACGTTGAAGGTGTTGTACACGGCGGCATGGATCGAGAGGAATTTCTGCGGCGAGCCGGCGCTCTTCAAGCGTTGCATCTTGCGCTCCCGCCGTCGCGTCGGCTGATGCGAATTCTCGACGCGATTGTTTTTCCATCGCCCGCGCTCATGGCGGCTCTCGATCCTCAGATCGCGGACCGCTGCGCCGTATGACCGCAAGTCATCCGTGACCAATCGCTCGGGGACGAAGGCGTATTTTTTGAGAAGCTTGCGCATCAGTTTCAGCGCGGCATGCTCGTTTCGTTTAGATTGGACCAACACGTCGAGGACCTCGCCTTCGGCGTCGACGGCGCGCCAGAGATAGAGCATTCGGCCGTCGATTTTCAGATAGACCTCGTCAAGATGCCAGGTCGTGTGAGGCTTGGGCCGGCGCTTTCGCAAGTCCGCTGCGATGAGCGGCCCGAAATGAGTCACCCAGCGTCGGACCGTCTCATAAGAGACCCCAATCGCGCGCTCCGCGAGCAAATCTTCGACGTCGCGCAAACTCAGCGTGAACCGGAGATAGAGCCAAATCGCCCGCTGAATGATCTCGGGCGGGAACCGATAGCCGGCGTAGCTGATTTTCCTCATGCTCATTGGCTGCCGCGCGACCAAAGTATCAACAAGCCGGTGGCGGCGTGACAAAGCCGTCGCGAGAGATAAAGCCGCCGTGCGGGCGGCTATCGTCGAGCCGTGGTCCAATGGTTAGGTCGAGGCTCAGATCACCAAACTTAAACTCGTCAAACGCCAGATGTACGGCCGCGCAAAACTCGACCTTCTTCAAACCAGATTGCTCGGCGCTGCATGAATCCGTAAACCGTCATCGAGATTGCGTCAGAGCCAGGTGCCCGCGCCGATTTACAACACAGTCGTCTTAGTCGCGCCCCTCGCGGCCGCGCGGAACAGTCCGCACGCGGGTCTCGACGGCGCCGGTGCCGCCCGAGGTCGCCGCAAAGCTGATCGTCGCCGGGCCGCCGCAAAGTCCCCCGGACGCCAAGCCGGACGGCGCCCGACCGAGGCGCCGCCGCGCGCGACATCGCCGCGCTGGCGACTTCTCTGCACTAATCGATGGACACTGAAAACCGCTCGAGCGAGTCGTCGAGCGGCGTTGTGCTCGCGCCGGGCTGTTGCGGCCGCAGGAATGCGCCGTCCCGAACGTTCGCGGGTTCGCGGAAGTGATCCTTGATCCAGGGAATATATTCGAGCAGTACGGTGGACGGATGCCAATAGGCGAGATGCACATGCGCCTGGCTCATATCGCCGGCGTGCGGGGCGACCGGCAGCCGGAACGCGCGCGCCAGATGGGCGACCTCAATATATTCAGTGACGCCGCCGAGCCGCGTCACGTCGGGCTGCACATAGTGTACCGCGCCAGCGGCGACGAAGGCGCGGAACGCGTCGAGGGCGTAAAGCTGCTCGCCGAGTGCAATCGGAATCGGCGATTGCTTCGCTAGCGCGCGGTGGCTTCCCACGTCATCGTACCAAAGCGGCTCCTCGAACCAGAAGATGTCGAACGCCGCCGCTTTGCGCACGAAGCTGAGGCAGGTCGGCAGGTCCCATTTCCCGTTGCCGTCGATCGCGATCCGGACTTGCGGCCCGATCGCCCGGCGCACGGCTTCGAGACGCCTCAGGTCGACGAGGGGATCGTCGTGCCCCACTTTCAGCTTGAGCGCACGAAAGCCATCCCGTTCCACGGCGCGTTGCGCGCCCGCGACGAGTTCCGGCTCTGGGATCGAGAGCCAGCCAACGTCGGTATTGTAGGCCTCGATCGTTTCCGAGGTCGCGCCCCCCAGGAATTTCCACAACGGCAGTCCGGCCGCTTTGGCGGAGAGATCCCAGAGCGCGACGTCCACTGCCGCGAGGGCGAGCTGCGTGACGCCCGCCCGTCCGACCCATTGCAGCGCAGGCTGACGCGCGAGTTTCATCCACAGCCGCGTCCGGTCTTGGGCGTCCTCGTCAACGAGCAGCGGACCGTAGCAGTCGCGGATGCAGGCCGCGATCAGACGGTCGGAGGCCGCGTGGGCGTGGGTTCCGGTGAAGCCAAACCCGACGAGTCCGGCGCTGGTCGCGATCCGCGCGCCGACGACGCCCCAGCGGGTGATGCGATGGGTCGAGTCGGCGATCGAGTCCGCCGTCAGCGGGAGATGGAGGATGAACGGGCTGACATCAGTGATCTTCATTTCAAACTCTCTCCGACAAGGACGCCGATCGAGGCCGGGAGCGGGAGCGGCCACGGCCCCACCCCCGTCCGCTAGCGGCCTTCACCGCTTGGGCCAATGCCCTCCGCCTGCGTCGATCGCGCTTGACATCGGATTTCTCATACCATATGACGGCAAAAGTCAACATACTGAAGTCTGCCGGCAGAAATGATCAGCGAAAGACTCCACGCCAAACCTCAGCGGCGCGCATTGGGCGAATGGGCCGTGGACACTCTTTACGAGCAGATTTTCACCGGTCAGCTCTCGGCGGGCGCCGACATGGGTGAAGAGCTGTTGTCGGAGCGCCTGGAGGTGTCCCGGGCGACCGTCGCCTTCGCGCTGCGGCAGCTTGAGCTTGACGGCGTGATCGAGGTCGCGGCCGGCAACGGCCGCCGGCAGGTTGCAACTTTCGCAACTGGAGATATTGCCGATCTCTACAACGTGCGCTTGGCCCTCGAGAGCTTCACCGCCGGGCAGGCTGCGCTGCGGATCGCCCCGGAATCGATCGAGAAGCTGGAGCGGCTTCAGGACGAGATGGAGGCGCTCTCTCCCTGGTCGGACCGGCCTTCGACACGCGATTTCGGCGTCGATTTCGATCTGCACCGCATCATCGCCCGGGAGAGCGGATCGCCGCGCGCCGTCACCGCGCTCCAGCCGATCTGGAACCAGACCCACGCACTCCTGCGCCATCTTCATTCGATCAGCGTCTATGCCGACGCTGTGGAGGACGCGGCTTCCTATCGCGATCATCGCGCGATCATCGCGGCGCTCGCGCGCCATGATGCCGAAGGATCCCGGTGCGCGATGGTTGAGCATCTGACGGTCCGGCGGGAGAGCCTGATTGCTGCGCTTGAGAGACGCGGCGGCCTCGTCCAACCGGAATTGACCCGGTTCAACAAACAAAACTGAAGCGAAGTGGGAGGAAGAACATGAATCGTCGAATGAGAATCGCCGCGAGCGTTGCCGTCACGGCCCTGTGCGTCGGAGCCTCGGAGGCGAAGAGCGAAAGCGCGAACATCACTCTGCTCAACCCTTTCGTGCAGGATGAGTTCTGGCAGGGGTGCGCGGCCGGCGCAGTGAGCGCCGCCAAAGCTGTCGGCGCCAATCTCGTCCAGCTGGACGCCAACAATTTGGCGCAGACCCAGGCCAATCAGCTCGACGTGACTCTGCAAAAAAAGCCCGACGCCGTTCTGATCTCGCCGCTCGACTCAAATGGGGTCGTTCCGCAGCTCGACCGCGCGATGAAGGCCGGGATCAATGTCTACGCGTTCAACACTGCTGCTCCGATGGCCAAGCTGACCGCCACTGTTGCGATGGACGAGGAAGCGACCGGCGCAGCAGCGGCGGCGAGGTTCGTCGAGCTTTTCAAAGCGCGCGAACAGAAGACGGGTCAGAAGTCGTTCAAGCTCGTGCATCTCGTCGGCGCCGTGGCCACCGAAGCGGTTCGCCTGCGCCGAGACGGCTTCAACAAGGCGATCGCCAAGCCGGTCGACGGAATCACGATCGACATGGTCGAGGTGGTGACCGACTGGAAGCCGGAGGTCGCAGTCAACGGCCTGCAGGACACGCTGACCAAAGGCCCGATCGATGCGATCTTCACCGAGAGCGACTTCCTGACTCCGTTCCTCGTCCCGGTGCTGACCCGCGGTGGGTACACGGCTGCGGACGGCCCCAAACACGTCATCATCGGCGGGCTCGGCGGCATCCCAGGAGGCCTGAAGGCTATTCGCGACGGATGGCAGAACTTCACCCTCAACTATCCGATCGACGGCATGTGCGCGAGTTCGGTCCGTCTCGCCGCGGCCGCGCATGAAGGCAAAAGCTTCGCCGAAAGCTGGCAGGCTGCGGCAAAGGACGGCGGTCTCGAAGTCAACGCGCCGCGCCTCGTTGAAAGCGACAAATCCGGGCCATCGATCCTGCTCACCGCCAATCCGATCACGGCGGAGAACGTCGACAGCAACGTTTTTTGGGCGAACACGTACAAAAAATGACCCCGGAAACAGCCATTCGATCCGCCGCTCCGGCGGCGGGGGCGGAGGAGCGCGCGGGTGTCGCGCGCTTCTTCGCTCGCACGGGCCGCGCGATGCTGCGCAACCCGATCCTGCCGATTCTGGTGGTCGCGCTGCCGCTGTTCGCGATGTTCGTACCATTTTACGCGACGTTGCCGAATCTGACGAATCTGCTGCTCGCCGCATCCGTCCTCCTGCTGCTTTCGATCGGCGGCGCGCTGACGATGATCTCCGGCAATATCGATCTGTCGGTCGAGGGTACGCTCGCTTTCACCACGATGACGTGCGCGTGGCTAATGGTCCCCGCGCCAGCCGGCCTCGGCGTCGAACTCAATCCATTTGCCGCGATCGTCTTTTCCGTGGCGCTGGGGATCGGGATCGGCTTGCTCAATGCGCTGATGGTCGAGAAGCTCCAAGTCAACCCGTTCATCGTCACCATCGGTATGCTGCTCGCTCTCAAAGGCGCCGCCGCGATCCCGACCCGCGCGACCACGATCTACGGCCTACCGCCC
>NZ_JBEKVH010000202.1:0-5687 GCF_049514155.1 Roseiarcus sp.
ATCCTGGCAACGGTATATACCGAAGACGCCCACGCGACTTCCTGAAACATGGTCGAGCACCCCGTCAGTTATAAAAACGCTCGATTTGCTGACGCCGCTACCAACAAAGAGAGCGGTGGATTGCGACGCGGATTTGCGTCGCGACCTTGCGCTCGCGTCGCTGGCCGTCGCAGAAGGCATATTGACTCCAAAAGGCGGGGCGAATAAACAGTGGAATAACGTTTCATAATAAACAATACGAGTTGGGGGAAATGCGCGGCAAGCCGACCATGAACGATGTCGCAATTGAAGCGGTGGTTTCGCTCGGCACGGTGTCCAAGGTTCTGCGGGGCGACATGACGGTCGCCGCAGAGTTGCGCGAGCGCGTTCTTGGGGCGTGCCGGAGCTTGAACTACCAGCGAAATTGGATCGCTGCGAGCTTACGAAACCGGCAGACGCACACGATCGGAATCGTTATTCCGGACATCTTGAACACCTTCTACGCGGCGCTCGTCGAGAAACTCGAGAATCTCGCGTCGGCCGGCGGCTATACCATCGTGATTGTGACAACAGGGGAAGAGCCGCAACGGGCGCTGCAGCGCATCAATGTGGTCAAGGAGAGACAGGTCGACGGCGTGATCATCATACCGTCAGTGGGCGGCTCCGAGACGCTGGCGTCTTCAATCGGTTCTGACATGCCGTGCGTGATTGTCGACCGCGTTGCCGCTGAAAATCCTTTTCCGAGCGTCGCCACCGACAATTTCGATGCAGCCTACCAGGGCGCGAAGTATCTGTTGTCTCTAGGCCACAGACACGTCGCCATCGCCGCGAACACGCCGCGGCTCTGGAATACTTACCAGCGCATTGCCGGATTTGAGCGGGCCATGATTGAGGGCAAAGGGAGGGCCGACGTCAGGATCGTCGGGATGACGGTCGAGGAAGCCCGGATCTCGCTCGAGGCTCTATTTCGGGAGCGGGAACGGCCGACCGCGCTCTTCACGTCCAACAACCTTGTCACTCTTGGCGCCATCGGCGCCCTGCGCAACTGCGGCGTCAACATGCCGCGCGAGATGTCGCTCCTAGCATTTGACGATTTCGAGTGGCTGAGACTGCTACGGCCGGCAATAAGTGCGATCAACCAGCCAGTGGATCAGATAGCCGTGGAAGCTTGGCGTCTCTTGTCCCATCAAATTGGCCGGCGACAGATTTCGAACCCGGACGTTCGCGCGGCTGGGCAGTTGATTATACGCGAGTCCACCGCGCAGTACGTGCAGATCGGCAAAAGAGCGGTGGCGCGGTGAGCGGGTGCGCAGGCGAGGGGCGTCTCTATCGCCGGCGGCGGTCGCGGTTTGGTTTGCGTGCGGCGGCGGATCCACAGTGCGGCAGATCCCCGAGGGTGATCGGCCGGGGTACAGCATCGCGTCGTCGCGCCAGGGAGACTTAGCAAGACTGCGGTTGGTGACGCTGCGTCGAAAAGTCATATCGCGTGAGCCGGCAAATCAAGATATAACGTTTCACAGACGCTTCAATATGTAACGTTTCACAACACCAAGCTGCGCAAAGGGTGGGAACAGGCACGATGAACGGGCTCAAATTTGCTCGGCGGGGGATCGCTCTATGGCCGTGACGCAGATTGCGCCGACCCCGACATTCGTCTGGCCGTCGCGACAGCGCGTCGCGTCCGCCGTATTAGTCATCGCCACGCTCATCGCGATCAGCGTCTACGCGCCGAGTTTCTTTCGCTATCACAATATCATCAACGTCCTTCTGCAGGCGTCGCTGCTGGGCCTGCTGGCGATCGGCATGACCATCGTCATGATCGACGGCGGTATCGATCTGTCGCTGCCGGCCAACACGGCGATGGGCGCTGTGCTCGGCGCTCTCTACATGAGGGCGGGCGGCGACTGGGCGCTCGGCGCCTTGATCATGATTGCGACTGGCGTTGTGATTGGTTTCGTCAACGGCTTCGCTGTCGCGCACCTCAAGATGATTCCATTCGTCGTCACGTTGGCGACGATGACGGTCGTATCAGGCGCGTCGATCTGGATGACGAATTCGCTCAGCATCTCGCAACTGCCCGATTCGTTCGTCGAACTATTCGACGCCAGGCCTCTCTTCGGCGTGCCCGTCACCGTGCTGATCGTAGCCGCTCTCGCCGCAGTAATCGCGATGCTTATGCGCTCGTCGGTGGTTGGTCGCTGGGCTTATGCAGTCGGGATCAATGAGCGGGCGGCGCGGGTCGCCCGCATTCCGATCAGGCGCGTCATTCTCGCAAGCTATATGTTCTCTGGCCTAATGGCCGGTCTCACAGCTGTGCTGCTCACCGCGCGCCTTGGCTCGGCTTCGGCCAACATGGGCAATGATGGCGTGGTGCTCGACATCGTGTCCGCTTGCGTCGTTGGCGGCGTCAGCATCTACGGCGGCTCCGGTCGTGTTTCTGGCGCGTTGTTTGGCGCCTTATTGATCACGATCCTGTCGAATGCGATGAACCTCATCGGCGTGTCCTACTATCTGAGCCTCATCGTCAAAGGCGCGGTCATCATTGCCTTTGTCGCCATCGACGGCCGCAAAGAGAGCAAGTCATGAGCGCGCCGCAAAGGTCCCTCCGCATGGAGGGGATTTCGAAAGCCTTCGCTGGGATCGCAGCCGTGCGGAACGCGAGCTTGGAGGCGCGTGGCGGCGAAGCGATGGCCATTATGGGCGCCAACGGCGCCGGCAAATCGACCTTGATGAACATTCTCGGCGGCGTCGTAGCCAGCGATAGCGGTCAGATCGTACTCGACGGCACCGCAGTGACAATGCGCTCGCCTCGCCAGGCCACGCAGCAAGGCGTCGCCTTCGTTCACCAGGAACTGGCGATGCTCCCGACACTGACCGTGGCGGAAAACATATTCATTGATAGTTTGCCGTCAGCAGGGCCGTTCGTTCGCACTCGTGAAATGGTGCGCCGGTCCAAGGCCTTGCTCGCACGGCTTGGCTGTTCGATTCCACCGACCATGCCAGTCGAGCAGCTCAGCATCGGCGATCAACAGCTGATCGAGATTGCGCGGGCGCTTCGGCAAGAGGCCAGGGTCATCATCTTTGACGAGCCGACCTCCTCCTTGAGCGGCCCTGAGCGGCAGAGGCTTTTCAACGTCATCCGCGGCCTGAAGGGGAGCGGCGTCGTCATCATCTACATCACGCACTTTCTCGAGGAGATCTTCTCGATCTGCGAGCGCGTCACAATCATGCGCAACGGCGAGACTGTGTGGTCGTCGCCGATTTCCGAGGTCGATCCGGCAAAAGTCGTCCATCTGATGCTGGGAGTGTCGGAAAACGAAGGGCGCATTCGCGCGCCAGTCGAAATCAAGGGCGAGCCATTGCTGGCGGTCAAAGGACTGAGACGCGAAGGCGCCATCCGAAATGTTGATTTCGAAATCCGCAGCGGGGAGATCGTCGGTCTCTGGGGCCTGTTGGGCTCCGGACGCACCGAACTGTTGCGCGCCCTTGTCGGGCTCGACCCCGTAGACGACGGAACAATATCATGGAGAAGCGGAGAGAGCTTCGAGCCGATCACACCCGAGCAACTCCGAGTCCATGTCGGTCTGATCACGGAGGACCGGCGCGGCGAAGGCGTTCTTTTGCCGCTCTCTGTCTCAGATAATATCGCGCTGCCGAATCTGAAATCGTTGCTCAATAGGTGGCGGCTTATCGACGCCAGTCGCCAAGTTGCGTTGGCTGACTCCATGATCGACCGGCTGAAGATTAAGGCGTCGAGCCGAGATCAGATCGTCGCTACGCTGAGTGGGGGCAATCAGCAGAAAGTCGTGTTCGGGCGATGGCTGGCGACCAACCCGCGTCTGTTCCTCCTGGACGAGCCGACTCGCGGTCTCGACGTCAGCGCGAAGACAGAAATCAACCGGTTGATTGTCGAATTAGCGGAGAAGGGATGCAGCGTGTTGCTGGTTTCGTCCGAGCTTCAGGAATTGATGCGCGTCTGTGACCGCTATCTCATCATTAGCCGCGGCAGACTGGTCGACGCGTTGCCGGGTTCCGCCAACACGAACGCGCTGATGCAATCGATCGCGACGATCGACAAGGACCTCGAGGACGCAGCGTGACCGCCAGACAGAAAATTGTCGACTTTCTATTTCGACGCGGCTTCTTCGTCGTGTTTGCGCTCATTTTCGCCTTCTTCTCTTTGGCCACGTCGCATTTCTTTCGGGCGGACAATATCCTCAACATCTTCAGCGCTATGGATCCACTCGCGATCACCGCTTCGGGGGTGGCGTTGGTGGTGATGTCGGGCCGGCTTGATATTTCCGTCGGATCGACCGCCTTTCTGTCCTGTGCGATCGGCGCCCTGCTGATAAACCAGAACGATCTCAATCCCGTGCTAGCCGCGCTCATCGTCGTCTGTTGCGGCGCGCTGCTCGGCGCGATCAACGGATTCATTGTGGTCGTGCTGAACGTCAACGCTCTCGTCGCGACGTTGAGCACGATGATTGCCTACAGGGGGGTGGCGCTTGCGCTTACCGACGCGTTGCTGGTGCAGCTGCCGCCGCCAATCCGGTTCCTTGGCAATACCAGGGTTGGGCCGGTCCCTGTCGATATCTTCGTGATGCTGGTGGTCCTGGTGCTCGTGCATCTACTGCAAACCAGGACGGCCTTCGGACGTCAGATTATGGCGATCGGCAACGACATCACCGTCGCGCGGAAGATTGGGCTCCCGGTCGATCGCACAGGGTTCTTCAGCTTCGTGCTTGCAGGTGTGCTCGCGTCCATCGGCGGAATGCTCACCACAATTCAGAACGGCGCTGTCAGCCCCTTCCTCGGGAACGGACTGGAGTTCACGGCGGTCGCTGTCGTGGTTGTCGGCGGAATCAGTCTGCTCGGCGGCCGCGGCGCGATTCTGTTCAGCGTTATTCCCGGCGCTTTCATCTTCGAGATGATTCGCAACGGGCTCACCAATCTCGGCGCCGATCCCTATTCCTACCGGCTTGTCGGCGGCGCCGTGATCTTCGCAGCGATGTACGCGGATGCGCTGAAAAGCGGGCGGTTCTCCATGGGACGAAGACTCTGAGCTCCAAGGCCTAACGCCGACCGACGAAAGCGTTCGATAGCCCAACGATTCAATGAGAGGAAACGACCATGAAACGTTATATCTCAACTGCCTGCGCCGCGTTGTTCCTGTGCGGGTCAGCCGCCGCCCACGCGGACGCATTGAAGCCCCTAAAGGTGGGCTTTTCTCTCGACACAAAGGAGTCTTCGCTCGAGACAGCCTGGGTCGATTTCCTGAAGTCTGAGGGCGAAAAGCAGGGAAAGGCTGCGGGTTTCGACATCCAATGGACGATCAACGTTGCGAACGCCGATCCAACGCGCCAAGCCGCGAACATCGACGATCTCATCACGCGCGGCGTCGACGTCATCATCGCGCGCGCCTTCGACTCCGGCGCGATTGGGACCTCAATCAAGGCCGCCAAGGAAGCGGGGATTCCCTTCATCACGTTCGATCGAGGCTCGACGAGCGGAAAGCCCACCGCACACGTCGGCGGGGACAGCTACGACGAAGCCAAGACGACCGGCGAGGCCTTCGCCGAAATTCTGAAGAAGGCCGGCGTCCACGGCAAGTGCATCGAACTCCAAGGCATGCTGACTGACATCAACGCGGTGCACCGCACCCAAGCCTGGAACGAGGTTGGCAAAGCGACGGGACAATACGAGACCGT
>NZ_JBEKVH010000203.1:0-5629 GCF_049514155.1 Roseiarcus sp.
AAGTCTTTTTGCTGCACGAGATCGTCACGCGGCTCGATCGGATGGCGCGCGCGCGCGTGCTGGACCCGCGCGGTTTCACCTACGCCGAGTTCCTCGTGGCGATGGCCGTCAATGAAATGGCGCAGCCGACCCACGGCGAGGTCGGCGAGCTTCTCGACATGAGCAAGTCGCTGGTGAGCCAACGCGTCGCCAGCTTGCTCGCCAAGGGTTTCCTCGTCCAGTTAAGGGACAGCGAGAACCGCCGACAGGTGCGGCTCGTCTTGACGACGACGGGACGGCAGGCGCTGGAGGGGACTTACGATCAGCTCGCCGGCAACGCGGAAACGCTTTTGGACGTCCTCGGCCCTTCGCGGCCGCAGTTCCTGCAGTCGTTGCGCCGCCTGCGAGACACGATCGCCCTCGCCGAAGCGAGCCTGGATGACGGGAAGCCGCCGGCTCTGCGGTGAGGCGCCCTATCGCGCCGCGGCGAGCGCGCGCGCGACGATCGCCTCGAGCTTGTTCATCAGCTCGGGATCGCGCGCGTCAGGGTGGGTCATGATCGCGCCGTCGAGCGCGCGGTCGGCGCCGCTCGGGCACGGCTCGTGTTCGGCGGGGAAATCCTCGAGCGCGCGCGTGAGCAGCGCTTCGACTCGCTCGGCGTTGAGACGCACGATCCTCAGCACCGAAGCGACGTCGACCGGCCCGTGCTCCTCGTGCCAGCAGTCGTAGTCGGTGACCATGGCGACGGCGGCGTAGGGCAGTTCCGCTTCGCGCGCGAGCTTGGCCTCGGTCGCCGCGGTCATGCCGATGACGTCGAGGCCGCGCGCCTTGTAGGCGAGCGACTCGGCGAGCGTCGAGAATTGCGGCCCTTCCATGCAGAGGTAGGATCCGCCGTTGCGGCAGGCGATTCCCTCGGCGGCGGCGGCGGCGGCGATGCGCGCGCGCAACAGCGGCGAGGTCGGATGCGCCATCGGCACATGGGCGACGCAGCCGGCGCCGAAGAAGCTCGTCTGGCGGGCGAAAGTGCGGTCCTCGAACTGGTCGACCAGCACGAACAGGCCGGGAAACAGCTCTTCGCGGAACGAGCCGCAGGCCGAGACGGCGATGACGTCGGTGACGCCGGCCCGCTTCAGCGCGTCGATGTTGGCGCGATAGTTGATCGTCGAGGGCGAGAAGCGATGGCCCTGGCCGTGGCGGGCGAGGAACACGGCCTCGGCGCCGCCGATGCGGCCGAAGTGCAAAACGCCAGAGGGCTCGCCCCACGGCGTCGCGACGCGCTGTTCGCGGACGTCGGTCAGGCCCGCGAGCTTGTAGACCCCCGAGCCGCCGATAATTCCGACGATCGCCTTGGCCATTTCGCCGCCTCGCCGACCGCTGCGCCGCGCCTCAGTGGAGATCTTTCCA
Organism: Roseiarcus sp.; assembly: GCF_049514155.1. Taxonomy (GTDB): domain Bacteria; phylum Pseudomonadota; class Alphaproteobacteria; order Rhizobiales; family Beijerinckiaceae; genus Roseiarcus. Next base: position 1,384 of record NZ_JBEKVH010000203.1, read on the forward strand.
GACGCGCTTCTTGGTGAAATAGAGCAGCGCCGCCAGCACCAAGAGGAAAATCATGACCCTCAGGCCGATCTTCTTGCGCTCCGGCAGCGTCGGCTCCGACGCCCAGCTCAGGAACGCGGCGACGTCGCGCGCGTAATTGTCGAGCTTCGCCGGCGTGCCGTCCTTGTAGTCGACCGCGCCGTCGACGATCGGCTGCGGCATCGCGATGCGATGGCCGGGATAATAGAGGTCCCACTGCGTATCGCCCGTCTTCGTGTAGCCGGTAAGGATCGCGTAGATGTAGTCGGCGCCCATCTCCTGATACTGATCGAACGGCAGCGCATCGAAAATGAACCAGGGGAAACCGCGCTCGTATTTGCGCGCCTTGGCGAGCTCGGCCATGTCCGGCGGCGCCTTGCCGAGCGCGGCCGCGGCGGCCTGGTCGTTGGGAAACGAATCGGGCGGCGGGAAGAGATCGGCGGGCGTGCCCGGCCGCTTGAAGATCTCGCCCTTGTCGTTGGGCTCGTCGTTGGTGACCTGGTAGCTCGCCGCCAGCGCCTTGACCTGATCGGCGCCGTAGCCGGGACCATAGGAGTCCTCGAGGGCGCGGAAGGGAATGCTGAGCCTGTGGCAATTGCTGCAGACTTCCTTGTAGACCTGGAAGCCGCGCTGCAACTGCGCCTGATCGTAAATGCCGAACAGGCCGGAGAAGCTCCAGCTCTGGCGCGCCGGCTTCGGCTGCTCGGCGTCGTCCTGCGCGTTCGCGACGGTCATGCCCGCCGCCATCAGCGCCGCCGCGAGGAAAGAGGTCGTCAGTCGGATCATTTTGGCAAATCCCCCGAAGTGGCAGCCGATCAGCGCGAGGCCGGCGGCGCGGCCGCCTCGGCCGGTTTGGCCTTCGCGAGCACCGCGTCGGCGATCGAAGCTGGGATCGGCTTGGTCTTCTCGACCAGCCCGAGCGCCGGCAGCACGACGAGCAGGAAGCCGAAATAGCCGACCGCCAGGATGCGCGCAGCCAAGGTGCTCGCGTCGGAGACCTCCTGCGAACCGAGATAGCCGAGGCCGACGCAACAGACCACGAACAGCCAGAAGAACACGCGGAACGCCGGCCGGTACTTGCCCGACTTGACCTTCGAGGTGTCGAGCCACGGCAGGAAGGCGAGCAGGATGATCGCCGCCGCCAGCGCCACGACGCCGACCAGCTTGTTGGGGATCGCGCGCAGGATCGCGTAGAACGGCAGCAGGTACCATTCCGGCACGATGTGGGCGGGCGTCACCAGCGGATTGGCTGGCACCGAGTTGTCGGCGTCGAGCAGATAGGTCGGGATGTAGAAGACGAACCAGGCGTAGAGGATGAGGAAGATCGACACGCCGAACAGGTCCTTGATCGTCGCGTAGGGCGTGAAGGCGACGGTGTCGCGCTCGACGTTCTGAACCTCGACGCCGTCGGGATTGTTCTGCCCGGCGACGTGCAGCGCCCACACATGCAGGAGAACGACGCCGACGATCATGAACGGCAGCAGGTAGTGCAGCGAGAAGAAGCGATTGAGCGTCGGGTCGCCGACCGCGTAACCGCCCCACAGCCAATGCGCCACGCCGGTTCCCACCGCCGGGACGGCGGTGAACAGGTTGGTGATGACGGTCGCGCCGGCGAAGCTCATCGAGCCCCACGGCAGCACGTAGCCCATGAACGCCGTCGCCATCATCAGCAGATAGATGATGACGCCGAGGATCCACAGCACTTCGCGCGGCGCCTTGTAGGAGCCGTAGTAGATGCCGCGGAACATGTGGATGTAGACGGCGAGGAAGAACATCGACGCGCCGTTGGTGTGCAGGTAGCGGATCAGCCAGCCGTAGTTCACGTCGCGCATGATGTGCTCGATCGAGGCGAAAGCCGCCGTCGCGCTGGGCACGTAATGCATCGCCAGGATGATCCCGGTGACGATCTGCGCCACCAGCATGAAGGCGAGGATCGCGCCGAAGGTCCACAGGTAGTTGAGGTTGCGCGGCACCGGAAAGGCGACGAACGAGGAGTGCACCAGGCCCATGATCGGCAGGCGCGATTCAAACCACCGCCCGAGGGCGCTCTTGGGAACGTAGGTCGGGCTTCCGCTCATGGCATTGCTTCTCTGGAGTGGGGTCTGGCGCGGGCGGACGGGCAGGCGAAAGGCGCGAAGATCAGCCGATCTTCACACGCGTGTCGCTGAGGAACGCATACTCGGGCACGGCGAGGTTGGCCGGCGCCGGGCCTTGGCGGATGCGGCCGGAGGTGTCGTAAACCGAGCCGTGGCACGGGCATTTCCAACCGTCGTATTGTCCTTCGTGGCCGAGCGGCACGCAGCCGAGATGGGTGCACACGCCGCTGACGATCAGCCACTCCGGCTTCTTCACCCGCTGCTGGTCGGTCTGCGGGTCCTTGAGCTCGGAAAGCGGCGTGTTCACCGCGTCGTCGATTTCTTTCTTGGTGCGGTGGCGGACGAACACCGGGCCGCCGCGCCACTTGACGACGACGATCTGGCCCTCGGCGATCGGCGCCAGATCGACTTCGATCGACGCCAGCGCGAGCGTCGACGCGTCCGGATTCATCTGATCGATCAAAGGCCATGCGACGGCGGCGGCGCCGACCGCGCCGACCGCCGCGGTGGCGATGTAGAGGAAGTCCCGACGGTTGGGATTTTCGATGGCCGCGCTCGACAAATGCACCCCCAGGTCGTTGCGCCGGAAGTCCGGCGCGAGAGCACTCGCGTTCCGCTCGGCCGGGTCGGTTCGACCGAGGCCCTCGGCGGCGGAAGCCAGTTCGCCATTGGCCGCGCCTGCAAGAAGCGGCCCAAGCGGTCCGGGGTATTTCGCATCGTTCGCCAAGGTTGTCCATAGGCCGAAAACGGCGTCTGGCGGGCGCGCAAGGCCGCCGCGCGTTCCGCTCCAGCGGCGGGAAATCGACGGAGCGAACCCGCGCTGCGAGCGTGGCGAAAGCGACGGAATCGGCTTACCAACGGCGCCGATGCCGCCGCTTGCTCCGCTGACCCTGGCGCTCTACGAGCCTGACATCGCGCCCAACGCCGGCGCCATGCTGCGCACCTGCGCCTGTTTCGCCGCCGAGGCGGCGATCATCGAGCCGGCCGGCTTCGTCCTCACCGACAGCGGGCTGAGACGCGCCGGAATGGACTATCTCGCGGCGCTGTCGATCGTCCGTCACGCATCTTTCGCGCGATTTGAGCAATGGCGCGCCACCGCCGGCCGTCGGCTGGCGCTGCTGACGACGAAAGGCGAGACGGCGCTGTGGGATTTCGCCTTCCGGCCCGGCGACGTCGTCCTGGTCGGCCGCGAATCGGCGGGCGTCCCCGATTCGGTTCACGCCGTCGCCGACGCGCGCCTCCGCATCCCGATCGCCCCGCCGCTGCGCTCGCTCAACGTCGCCGTCGCTGCGGCGCTGGCGCTCGGCGAGGCGCGCCGTCAGCTCGATGGGCCCTCGCCGGCCGGATGGAGGTGACAAAGCGGCCGAGTTGCGCGATGATTCTAAAGTCGTAGAAGGGCGGGATTCGCAGAATTCGGGGGGAATCCGATTGACTGACTCGGTCCGGGTGCTGATCGCCGACGATCATCCGCTTGTCCTCGGCGCGCTGCGCGAGGCGGTGACCGGGGCGATAGCCGACGCCGAGATCCATGAAGCGGCGGATTTCGAGACCCTCGCCGCCGCGCTCGAACAGACCCCCGACATGGATCTGGTGCTGCTCGACCTCAGCATGCCCGGCGTACGCGGCTACTCCGGCCTGTTGTTCCTGCGCTCCGAGCGGCCCGGCGTGCCGGTGATGGTCGTCTCCGGCAACGAGGACCCGACGGTGATGCGCCATTGCATCGAGTTCGGCGCCAGCGCCTACGTGCCGAAGTCGCTCGACGTCGAAACGATGCGCGCGGCGATCCGCAAGGTGCTGGAAGGCGGCCAATGGACCCCGCCCGACCTCGACCTCAACGCGCCGGCGGATCGCGAAGCGAGCGCGCTGGTGCGCCGCCTGTCGTCGCTGACGCCGCAGCAGGTTCGGGTGCTGATGATGTTGTCGCAGGGCCTGCTCAACAAGCAGATCGCCTACGAACTGAGCGTCTCGGAGGCGACGGTGAAGGCGCACGTCTCCGCGATCCTGCAGAAGCTCGGGGTCGAGAGCCGCACCCAGGCGGTGATCCTCGCCGCCAAGATCGAGAAGATGCAGGCGCTCGCCCCGACGCCGTGAATCCATCGGCGCTGTAGGCGCGGTCGTCGACCGCGCCCATC
>NZ_JBEKVH010000204.1:0-5605 GCF_049514155.1 Roseiarcus sp.
TGCACCGACTTGTCGAAATAGCCGAGCGCGGAAGCGGCGACGCCGTAGTTGCCGAGGCCGAGATAGATTTCGTTGAGATAGAGCTCGAGGATCTTGTCCTTGGAATAGGCGGACTCGATGCGGACGCTGAGCAGGATTTCGCGGATCTTGCGCTCGAAGGTTCGATCCGAGGTCAGCAGGAAGTTCTTGGCGACTTGTTGCGTGATGGTCGAGGCGCCTTGCACGTGCTTGCCGCCCTGCAGAAAAACCAAGCCGGCGCGTAGGATGCCCTCGGGATCGAAGCCGCGATGCGAATAGAAATTCTTGTCTTCGGCGGCGATGAACGCCTCCTTGACCAGCGGCGGGATCGCGGCGGAAGGCAGATAGAGGCGCCGCTCGCGCGCGTATTCGGTGAGCAGGCTGCCGTCGGCGGCGTGAACGCGCGTCATCACCGGCGGCTCGTAGTTCTTCAGCTGGCTGTAGTCGGGCAGGTCCTGCTCGAACTTCCAGATCACCGCGGCGACGAGCCCCGCGCCGATGACGAAGACGATCGCGCCCGTCGCGAAGAGAAAACCGAGGAAACGGGCGATGCCGCGCATATTTCGATCCAGCATGAGCCCGGCGACGGTCGCCGGAAGGGCCGGCCGCGAGCGATGTAGCGCGCGCTCCTTAACCCAAAGCGCGGCCGTTGTCAGGAACATGCGGCCTGCTTCGACGGCGCCGCATCCTGTCGTTGGCGACTGCGGCGGAAGTATGAAGCGCGGCGCGAATCACGGCTTGGCCGGCCCGACGGGCGGCGCGCCGGCCGGCGCCCCTGGGCCGCCCGGCGCGGTCGCCCCCGGCTTTTCGGATGCGGCGAGCGCGTCGGCGCCGGCCGCCGGCGCGGCCGCGGCGTGGGCGGGAGCGAAAAAGCGATCGACGGCGTCGGCCATCGCGCTCGCGGTGCGCGCCCGCCATTCCGGCGACTTCAACGACTGGACGTCCTTGGGGTTGGAGAGATAGCCGAGCTCGACCAGCACCGAAGGGAAGTCGGGCGCTTTCAGCACGACGAAGCCAGCCGAGCGTTCGGGGTTGTTGTTGAGCTGGGTCTTGCCCTGCAGCTCGGCGACGACGCCGCGCGAGAACAGGTGGGCGTAGGCGCGGGTCTCGCGCTTCTCGAGGTCGAACAGGATGTCGACGACCCCCGGCGCCTGCGCCTTGTCCTCGACGCCGGCGGCCTTGTCGGCGGCGTTCTCGTGGGCGGCGACGCGCGCCGCCTCGGCGTCGGAAGCGCGCTCCGAGCAGGTGTAGACCGTCGCGCCGGAGACGTAAGCCGCCGCGCCGCCGAGCATGTCGGCGTGGATCGAGATCAGCAGCGAGGCTCGCGCCTCGCGCGCCAGGCGGACCCGGTCGTCGAGCGAAACGAATTCGTCGCCGTGGCGGGTCAGCACGACCTTGAAGCGGCCCTTGGCCTCGAGCTGCCGCTGCAGCTCGAGCGCGTAATCGTAGACGAGCGTCTTCTCCACCGCGCCGCCGACGCCAAAGGCGCCGCCGTCGACCCCGCCGTGGCCGGGATCGAGGACGATCACCGGCCGATCGGCGGCCGGCGCCGCGGCGCTCGCGGCCGCCGCCGGCGCGGGACCGGCGATCGCCAGCGCGTCGCGCGCCGCCGCGGCGGCGAAGGCGGCGGGCTCGCAACGCTTGAGTTCGATCGCCAGCCGCGACGGCGCGGCGCCCTTGGCGATCGGCGCCGTCTCGACCTTGGCGACGCAGGCCGGCTCGGCAAGGTCGATCACCACCCGCGACTTGCCCGACCCGAACAGGCCGAAGCGGAATCCTTTGACGATCGCCTGAGCGCGGTCGCGCGGCCGGCCGACCGACGGGTCGATCTGGAAGCTGACTTCGGCCATGTCGACGACGATGCGGTCGGGATCGACCAGCGCGCGCGCATTGGCGGCGACCGGACCGGAGAGATCGAAGACGAGCTTCGCCGCCTCGCCATCGTCGGCGAGTCGCGCCGCCACCGCCACCGGCGGCGCCTCGTCGGCGAGCGACGGCGCGCAAGCCGTCAGGCCGGCCGCGAGCCCCGCGGTCGCCAAAGCAAAGGCCGCCAACTTTTGGCGAAAGGGCATCGGTCCTCGGCAGTCAGCGCGCCATTCTTAGCGCAATAGTTCACGAACAGTTAACGAATGATGACGCGCCGCCGCGCGGAGGTCGAGCCGGTGCGGCGGCTCGCCCGCCGTTACGCCGCGCCGCGCGGCCGGCTTGGCGCTCGGGGAATTTGCTTGCCAAGCCAAACGACGGCGCCTATGTAAGCTTATCGCATTCGGGTCGTTTCCGCGTCATCGACCTGTCGCCGTCGTCGCAAGGCGATTCGGCGCCGGGAACGAGCGGAAAGAACTGACGCGCGGGCGCGACGAGCGCCCCTTCCGCCGCCTTCCCTGCGCCAAGCGTGGGGCGTTTGCGGCCGAAAAGCGCGGATGTGCGTCGCCGGCCGGTGGCCGGAGGACGCGACCCCAAGCGAGCCGCAGGCGCTTTGAACGGCGCCCCTCGAATGGCGACGAGGTCGAGTCCGCCGAGTTTCAGGGTCGCGATGCCAGAATCGCCAGCATTGATCCTCAAAGAAACCCCAGTGAATTCGCCGGCGGCCCGCGCCGCTCGGCTTCGCTGCTGCGAAGTTCGCGGCGGCGCGGTCGCCCAGTCGCGATCTTTCCCGTTTTTCGCATCAACCCAACCCATCGGCGCCGTTCGCGCGGCCCCGACGCCCTTTGACAGGGCGTCGCGGGCCGCGTCGTCGCGCCGCGAGAGAATTTACCATGTCAAACAAGATGATCATCGACGCCTCCCACCCGGAAGAGACCCGGGTGGTCGTGCTGAAGGGTAACCGCGTCGAAGAGTTCGACTTCGAATCGGCCAACAAGAAGCCGCTGCGCGGCAACATCTATCTGGCCAAGGTGACGCGGGTCGAGCCGTCGTTGCAGGCCGCCTTCGTCGACTACGGCGGCAACCGCCACGGCTTCCTCGCCTTCTCCGAGATTCACCCCGACTATTACCAGATCCCGGTCGCCGACCGGCAGGCGCTGCTCGAAGACGAGGCGCGCTCGCACCGCGAAGACGAAGAAGAGCCGAACAGCGAGCGTCGCAGCCGCCGCCATCGCCGCGGGCGCGGCGCCGAGGCGGAGATGCGGGCCGCCAACGACGACCGCGTCGTCGAAGCCGCGCCGGTCGAGGGCGAAGAAGCCGTCCGCGACGAGGACGCCGCGGCCGAAGGCGCCGCCGCCGCCGACGAGCCGGCGTTCGACGTCGCCGCGCCCGACGCCGACGCGCTTGCCGTCCAAGCGGAAGCCAACGAATCGCCTGCCCCCGTCCCCGAGCCTGAGAGCGCCGAAGCGCCCGCCGCGGCCGAGCCCGCCTTCGCGCCGCCGGCGACCGAGGCCGAGGCCGCGCGCGCGCCGAGCGACGAAGCGGGCGGGTCGCCCGCCGCCGACGGCGAAGAGGACGACGACGAGGAAGAGGAAGTGACGACGCTCGGCGGCGGCGGCGAGGAGCCCGCCGCGCGCGCGCCGCGTCGCAACGGCGACGACGAAGGCGAAGCGGTCGAGCAGATCGGCGGCGACGAAATCGACGAAGCGCCGCGCCGCGCGCCGCGCCTGCGCCGTCAGTACAAGATCCAGGAAGTCATCAAGCGCCGCCAGGTGCTGCTGGTGCAGGTGGTCAAGGAGGAGCGCGGCAACAAGGGCGCGGCGCTGACGACCTACCTGTCGCTCGCCGGCCGCTACTCGGTGTTGATGCCCAACACCGCGCGCGGCGGCGGCATCTCGCGCAAGATCACCAACGCCCAGGACCGCGGCCGGTTGAAGGCGATCGCCGACGATCTGGAAGTGCCGGAGGGGATGGGCGTCATCCTGCGCACCGCCGGCGCCTCGCGCACCAAAGCCGAGGTCAAGCGCGATTTCGAATATCTGCTCAGGATGTGGGAGACGGTGCGCGAGACGACGCTGTCGTCGAGCGCGCCGACCCTCGTCTACGAAGAGGGATCGCTGATCAAGCGGGCGATCCGCGACCTCTACTCGAAGGAGGTCGAGGAGATCGTCGTCGCCGGCGAATCGGGCTTCCGCGAGGCGCGCGACTTCATGCGCCTGCTGATGCCGACCCACGTCAAGAGCGTCGTGCCCTACCGCGACAGCCAGCCGGTGTTCGCCAAGTCGGGCGTCGAGGCCCAGCTCGACGCGATGTTCTCCAACCAGGTGACGCTGAAGTCGGGCGGCTACATCGTCATCAACCAGACCGAGGCGCTGGTCGCCATCGACGTCAACTCCGGGCGTTCGACCCGCGAGCACAACATCGAGGACACGGCGCTGCGCACCAACCTCGAGGCGGCGGACGAGATCGCCCGCCAGCTCAGACTGCGCGACCTCGCCGGCCTGATCGTCGTCGACTTCATCGACATGGAGGAAGGCCGCAACAATCGCGCCGTCGAGCGGCGGATGAAGGACGCGCTGAAAAACGACCGCGCCCGCATCCAGGTCGGCCGCATTTCGCATTTCGGCCTGCTGGAGATGTCGCGCCAGCGCATCCGCACCGGCGTGCTCGAGGGCTCGACCGTGGTCTGCCCGCATTGCCTGGGCGCCGGCGTGGTGCGCTCGACCGCGTCGGTCGCGCTGCACGTGCTGCGTTTGCTCGAAGACGCGCTGATCAAGAGCGCGACGCACGACATGACGGTGCGCGCCCGCTCGCCGGTCGCGCTCTACATTCTCAACCAGAAGCGCGCCCATCTGCGTGATCTCGAGCGCCGCTTCGGCGTCACGATCCTGGTCGAGGCCGACGACACGCTGACCGGCGCCAACCATCACGCGATCGAACGCGGCGAGCCAACCTCCGGCTTGCGGGCCGACGAACCCGCCGAGGCGCGGCACGCCGGCTACGGCGCGTCGCCGGTCGGCGGCGAGGACTTCGTGGTCGAGGCCGAAGCCGAGCCCGAGGCGGTCGAGGAAGAGGATGCGATCGAGGCGGAACCCGCCGCCGAAGAATTCGAAGCCGAAGCGGGACGCGGCGAAGCCGAGCCGGCCGCGGCCGGCGAGGGCGAACCGAGCCGTCCGCGACGGCGGCGCCGGCGACGGCGCGGCGGCGAGCGCAACGAACGCGGCGAGCGCCCGGCGAGCGAAGGGTTCAGCGCCGAAGCGCCGCAGCCGACCGATGACGGATTGGCGGCCATGGCCGAAATCGGCGGCGACTTCGCCACGCCGACGCGCGGCGAAGGCGAAGCGGCCGAGGACGACGAACGGGCGCCGAGCGCGCGCCGTCGGCGCGGCCGGCGCGGCCGGCGCGGCGGCGGCGATCGCGAGCGATTCGGCGCGCCGGCGCCGGCGAGCGACATCGCCCCGGTCGAGGGCGAAGCCGAGCCGAACCTGTTCGACGAACCGCCGCGCGAGCCGATCGCCGCGGAGCCGGAAGCTGCGCCGTCCGCAGCGGAGCCGGAAGCCGCGCCGTCCGCGGCGGCGGCCGAATCGACCCCGGACCGCGGTGAGGCGTCCGTCGTCATTTCGCAGGCCCCTGCCCCCGCTGCGCCGACGCGCGCGCCCGCGCCCGCTTCCGCCGTCGAACCGGCGGCCAAGGCGGACGAATCGGCGGTCCACGCGGCCCCCGA
>NZ_JBEKVH010000205.1:0-7507 GCF_049514155.1 Roseiarcus sp.
GACCCGCAACCCGTTCTTGCGCGAAGTCGCCGAGCGGATGGAGGAGGCGCTGATGCAGCGCGCCCAAGCCGCCCTGCCGCGGACAAGCGAAGCGGCGGCGTGACCGCCTCCTCTCCCGCGTGCGGGAGAGGGCCGGGGTGAGGGCAGGTCGCCCGCTCCCCCTCATCCGGCCGACGAAGTCGGCCACTTCTCCCGCAAGCGGGAGAAGGGGTTTACCCCACGATCTCGTTGCCGGAGAAGAACTGCGCGATCTCGACCGCGGCGGTCGCCGGCGCGTCGGAGCCGTGGACCGAGTTCTCGCCCATCGACAGCGCGAAATCCTTGCGGATCGTGCCGGCCGCCGCCTTTTCCGGATTGGTCGCGCCCATGACGTCGCGATAGCGCTGGATGGCGTCATCGCCTTCGAGCACCTGCACCACCACCGGCGCCGCGGTCATCATCTCGACCAGCTCGCCGAAGAACGGCCGCTCGCGATGCACGCCGTAGAACGTCTCGGCCTGAGCGCGCGTCATCTGCACCCGCTTCTGGGCGACGATGCGCAGGCCCGCCGCCTCGATCCGCGCGTTGACCGCGCCGGTGAGGTTGCGGCGGGTGACGTCGGGCTTGAGAATGGAGAAGGTGCGTTCGAGAGCCATCTTAGGTTTCGCTTCTTGCTGACGGGAAAAGCCGCGGCGCTTATAGCGGCGAGGCTTTGGCGCGGCAAGGCGGGGGAAAATCGCGGCCTTACACTCCTGACAAAGTACGAGCATTCCGCGTTGGCGGCTTCGTCGCGCGCGTTTTCCGGCCTTTGCGGAGAGCGCCGTCGAGGCGCGAGCGCGCTGCGTAGGCCAAATCGAGAGAGCATGACATGCCCGTCACCGTCACGCCCCTGCCCGGCGCCGATCCGCTCGTCTTCGAGGTCGAAGTCGCCGAGGGGCGCGGCGCGACGCGACATCGCGTGACGCTGAGCGCCGCCGACTTCACCCGGCTCGGCGGCGGCGCGACGCCGGAACGAACGGTCGAAGCGGCGTTCCGCTTCCTGCTCGACCGCGAGCCGAAGGAGTCGATCCTGTCGCGCTTCGACCTCAGCGTGATCGCGCGCTACTTTCCCGAGTTCGAGCGCGAACTGCGGCGCTATCTGGCGCGATAGAGCGAGTTGGAATCGATCGGAATCGCCATCTGCGTCATGGCCGGGCTTGACCCGGCCATCCAAGCGGCGACGCTCTGAGATGACGCCCGCCGCAGAAGCGCCTGTCCGACCGATACAGTTTGGATGGCCGGGTCAAGCCCGGCCATGACGGCGGGTTGGCCTGAATGCAGCATGTTTTGGGCGCACACGCCGCCCCTCCCCGTCACGCCGCCACGTCGTCGTCGCGCGCGCCGACCATGTACTGGACGAGTTCCTCGGTGTTGGTCTGGGCGGTGACCTTCTCCGCCACTTTCCGTCCGCGATGCATGACGACGACGCGGTCGGTCACCGCGAACGCGTCGGGCAGGACATGGGTGATCAGCACCACCGGCACGCCGCGGTCGCGCAAAGTGCGGATGAGCTCGAGCACCTTGTGCTGTTCGGGCACGCCGAGGTTGTTGGTCGGCTCGTCCATGATCATCAGCTTGGCGTCCCAATAGACGGCGCGGGCGATCGCCACCGCCTGCCGCTGGCCGCCCGACAGGGTCTCGATCGGTTGGGTCAGCGTCGGGAAACGGATCTGCAGCGAGTCGAGGGTGACGCGCGACTGCTGCGCCATCCGCCTGTCGTCGAGCGTGTGGACGAGCCCGCCCAACCAACGCTTCTTGACCTCGCGACCGAGGAAGATGTTGGCGCCGACGTCGAGATTGTTGGCGAGCGCGAGGTCCTGGTAGATCGTCTCGATGCCGTGGCGGCGCGCGTCCATCGGCGTCGTGAACGTCATCGTCGCGCCGTCGAAGACGATCTCGCCGGCGTCGGGCTGGTAGACGCCGGACACGCATTTGATCAGCGTCGATTTGCCCGCGCCGTTGTCGCCGAGCAGGCCGACGACTTCGCCGCGCCGCACCTCCAGGCTGACGTCGTCGACCGCCGTCAGGCCGCCGAAGCTCTTGCGCAGGTTGCGCACTTGCAGCAACGCGTCGCTCATTGCGCGGCCCCCCGGCGCTGCCGGCCGATGATCAGGTCGCGCGACTGGTCGATCAGCACGGCGACGATGACCACCGTGCCGACGACGATGAACTGCCAGAAGGCGTCGACGTTGAGCATCACCAGCCCGGTCGTCAGCACGGCGATGATCAGCGCGCCGATGACGGTGCCGATCACCGTTCCCGCGCCGCCGAACATGCTGACGCCGCCGATGATCACCGCCGCGATCGAGGACAGCAGCAGCGAATCGCCGATCACCGCCGAGCCCGCGGTGAAGCGCAGCGTCGAGAGGAACCCCGCGACGCCGGCGGTCGCCGCCGACAGCATGTAGACCTTGATGACATGGCGATCGACGGGAATGCCGCTGCGCACCGACGCGTCCATGCTGCCGCCGATCGCGTAGGTGTGGCGGCCGAACTGGGTCTTGTGCAGCAGGAACATCATCAGCGCGAGGACGAAGGCGGTCGCCAGCACCGGATACGGCAGGATGATCTCCATCCGCCGCAGCAGCTCGCCGCCAACCTCGGGCCGATGGAGGAAGTAGACGCCGCCGCCGGGTCCGGAAATATAGTAGATCAGCGCGTCGTTGCCATAGGCGCCCAAGCCGGCCGGCAGGCCGATCACCGTCGAGTTCTCGCTCATCAGATAGGCGACGCCGCGGACGATGAACGAGCTGCCGAGCGTGACGATGAAGGCGGGAACCTTCAGCTTGGCGATGATCCAACCGTTGAGGAAGCCGACCACGCCGGCGCCGGCGAGCGCCGCGGCGAGCCCGGCCAGCACGGCCACCGGCAGCGGCGCGCCGGAATTGAAGGCGTCGCGCAGCGCCAGCGCCGACAGCACCGAAGCCAGGCTCATCACCCAACCGACGCTGAGATCGATGCCGGCGGCGATCAGGACGAAGGTCTGGCCGAGCCCGAGCAGCAGCACGGGAACGATGGCGACGAGGATGTTCTGCGAATTGCGGATGGTGAGGAAATTGACCGAGCCGCCGGTCGACAGCGGCACCGCGACGACGAAGAACAACACCATCACGGCGAGAAACAACCACGCCCACATGCGGCTCAGGAACAGCGCCAGCCGTTTCAGCGAGGAGCCCTCGCCGGGGCCGTGGGCGCCGGCGGGGGCGACGATCGAGCCGCGAACCGTCACGTTTTGCTTCCTTCGCCAAGCGATCCTGAGGTCGCGGCCGGCTGGGGCGGTTCGCTCGTCAAACCGAGTGAGCCGCCCTCGAGCCGTCGCGTCGGCTGATTACTTGACCTTGTAGATGAAGCGCGCGATCGCGGGATCCTTCACGTTGTCCTTGTCGATGATGGCGAAGCCGGTCTCGACGCGCGGCGGCAGGCTGGTGACGCCAGCGGCGTCCGACGCCGCGAAGGCGACCGCGAGATAGCCCATATCGAACGGCTTCTGGGCCAGCACCAGACTGACGACGCCCTTGTCCATCAGTTCGATGGCGAGCTGGGTGGCGTCGTAGGCGACGACCTGAACGTGGCCGCCGAGCCCGGCGTTGACCACCGCCGTGCCGGCGCCCTGGGCGCTGAACACGTTGGTGCCGAACACGCCGGCGAGGTTAGGCTCGCGCGAAAGAACCGCCGCCGTCTGCTGCGCCGCCTTGTTGGGATCGTCGAGGTTGAAGTCGGGCCCGATCACCTTGATGTCGGGGAACTCCTTGGCCATCACTTCCTTGAAGCCGACCGCGCGGCCCTCGACCGAGCTGACGTTCGGGTTGGTGGAATTGATGTAGACCGAGCCCTTGCCGCCGATCGCCTTGGCGAGGCCGCGCGCCGCGATGCGTCCGCCCTCGATGTTGTCCGAGCCGATGTAGCTCAGCGGGAATTTCACCGGGCCTTTCACATAATCGCCGTCGCCGAGATAAGTGTCGACGGTGATGATCTTGATGCCGTGATCGGCTGCGGTCTTGAGCGGGCCGACCATCTGGTCCTTATCGACCGGGGCGATGATGATGTAGTTGAGATCGCCGCGCGCGACCATGGCGTCGAGCAGCGGGGTCTGCGCCTCCACGCCCCAGGTCGGCGGAACTTGCGTGACGACTTCGGCGCCGAGATCCTTGGCCGCCTTCTCCACGCCAAGCTGCATGACCTGATAGAACGGATCCACCACGCCGGGCAGGAAGCCGATCTTGAGCTTGTCGGCCGCAAGCGTCGGCTGCGACGCGAGCGCAATAGCTACGCCCGCGGCGAGAGCCGCCAAAGTTGTTTTGCGCATATTCTTTCTCCTCCCATCACAAGCAATCCGGCGCAATCGGGCGCGCCGAGCGCACAGCTAGTGCTTTTGGCGTTATTGACGCTCCGGGTAGGCGAAATTTCAGGTTCGCCAAGCGCCGCAGGTCGCTTGTGTTAGCTGCACGGCGCTAGCGAGCCACAACGGCGGCCAAAACACAAGCGACCCGACTGCGACGCCTTGCGCCGCCGCATCTCGCAACGCGACAGCGACGGTCGCTCCCCGGCTGCGTCGCGACCTCGGCTTTGCCGCGGCGCAGCGAGGGGATCGCCCGGTCGTGCGACGGAGAGAGACCGCCGAGCGCGCTTGCGGTTCTTCTCTGCTGCAAAGCGTCGCAGAGCGCGGCGAGGCGAGACGGGTCTGGGTTTTGCGAGATGGAGCTTGTGACGTTCGCGCGGAGCGCGACGCCGCCGCGGACGATGGGAGCGGCGCTGCGTTCGCCCGGTGATCGTCATCGAAAGCAATCACCCCGCCGCTGCGACGCCGGGGCGATGCCTCGCGACGCCGCCGAGCTCGCGCGGCCAACCCCTCGCGCCCCTACCTCTCCCCGCGAAACGCACGGGGAGAGGTAAGGTGAGGGGCGCGGGGCGGCGATGGTCGGTTTTTCGGATCGGTCCGAGGTCAAGCGCTGGCGCGACGCGATCAAGCCGGAGCAGCGCGGCCACGCCGACCCGTCGCCGTCATGCCGCTGCACGGCTGGGTCGTGGGTCAGTCCGGACGGCCGTCTTGCGCCCATTGCCGCCGCCAATCTGGCCAATGAGGCGGTTCTCGAAGGCGGACGCCGCGCCGGCGAGGCGCTTTCGACGACCAGGAGTGGGAGGAAGGCGACAAGCGACTTAGGGGTTCTGCGCTTGCTCGTCGGTCACCACTTCGAAGCGCACGAGATTGGCGACGCCGAAGGCTGTCGAAATCGCGACGTCCGCTGCGTCGCGACCGCGTCCCATGACGATGCGGCCGATGCGGGGATGGTTGTGACGCGCGTCCATCGTGTACCAGCGCCCATCGAGAAAGACTTCGAACCAGGCGCTGAAATCCGCCGGGTTGATATCGACCGGAACGCCGATGTCGCCGAGATAGCCGGTGCAATAACGCGCCGGGATGTTCATGCAGCGACAAAGCGCGACGGCGAGATGGGCGAAGTCGCGGCACACGCCGATACGCGTGGCGCGCGCGTCGGGGTAGCTGAAGCGGATTTTCGAATGGACAAAATCGCAAATCGCCCGCACGCGCCGATAACCGCCGGCTATCCCCCCGAACCTCGACCAGGCGAAATCGGCGAGCTTGTCGCTGTCGCAATAGCGGCTCGAAACCAGGAACAACAACACGTCATCGGGGAGACCGCCGATTGGCGTCAAGGGCGTGTCGGGGGGCGTTTCGTCCGGTTCGCCCGAGTCGTAGATCGTGAAGCGATTGGAGAATGTGACAAGGCCCGGCGGAACTTCGACACGGGTGACGCGATTGCCGAAATGATCGAGATAGTCGCTCATCGCCAGTCGGGGATCGGACGCGATGACATCCGGCGAACGCAAGTCGGCCTCGCGCGAGGGATGGATGTTGACCTGAAGCAGCATCGACGTCTGCGCCGGGCATTGAAAGGCGATGTCAAAGCCTGCTCGGATGAGCATTTGGCGACCCTCGTGTACGAGCATCCAAGGCGCGTGGCCCGGAACGACGTGTTAAGCGCGAACAGCGCGCGGAGCCTAGGAGGACGTTATTTCTCCTCCGAACCATCACCTTCAAGATTGGTCGAAGGTTCCCGTTCCGGGAGCCGTCGAACATTGACGGTGACATCCATTCCCTCCGCGGCCTCGGCGTCGCCGAAATACGAACCGTGAAGGGGAATGGCCTGTTGCGCCTCCCGCGCGACCGCGACGCGAATGAGATCGCGATTGCCGACAATGCCATTGGTCGGGTCGAATTCAACCCAGCCTGCGCCCGGCAGGTAGATTTGGCACCATGCATGGGTCGCCCCCCCGCCGAGATGGCGCTCTCCCGTGTCACGATCGGGGACGTAGAGATAGCCGGAGACAAAGCGGGCGGCGAACCCCAAGGCCCGCGCCGCCTCCATCATCAACGTCGCGAAATCGCGGCACGAACCGCGTCGGGAAGCCAGCGTCTGCAGCGGGCTTTGCGTTCCCCTCGCGGCGCGGCGTTCATAGGACAGCCCTTCCTTGATCGCATAGGTCAAGGTCATCAGCAGCGTCCCGGTCTCCGTTGGCCGCCCTTGGCGGAGAAAACGCTGCACCCAATGATCAAGCTCTCCAGAAGGGTCGGCGTAATGCCGCTCGATCGATCGCGCGAGGTCGGGCATTTCTTCTCCGTCGTATGAGAACGGATAGTATCGCGCCCGATCCTCCAGCAGAACTTCGGGTCCCTCGAAGGGCGTGTGTTCCAACGCGATATTGCTCTCGACCCGAAGGCTTCGCGTATTTCCGGCGAAGTTCGCGATGGCAACGCAATTGTCGAAGACGTCGTGAATCCAGCGGACGTTTTGGGGACGGGGTTCAATATCGAGGGTCGCGTCGAGAAGCCGCTGATCGTTGCTGTCGCGCGGGCGGAGCATCATCCGATGCTCGCCCAAGCGAACGGGCACGCCATAGGCGTAGGTGGTGACGTGTTTCACAGTCAGAATTGTCATGCGCTCTCGATGGAATGTCCCGTTCTTGAATGGTCCTCTATATCGCGATGGGCATCGGCGCGGCGTTTGACGCCCGACGAGGCGTCGATATTCGGCGCCCAATCGCAATCCGGGCGCCTGAGATGAGCGCGGCCGCCACAACCGGTTCTCGGACTGGGACTAATCTGTTCGGCGTCGGCCCGTCCAATGGCGACCATCCTCGGCTACTCACACGAAATCAGACCTTCTGCAATCGGCCAACTGCCGATTGCACAGCGCGGGGAGCGGGGCCAATCCCCCCGCCCCTCACCTTACCTCTCCCCGCGAAACGCGCAGGGAGAGGGGGCGGCGACGTTTGCGCAAACCTTCACCATCGCTCTTGGCGGAATGCCAGGGCTCTCCTCTCCCCGCCCTTGGCGGGGCTTGCGTATTCACACATCTCGACCGACGGGGCCGGTGGATGCCTGAACCGTGCTCGGCGTCAATGGCGCTTCGCGCCCGCTACGCGGGCGGCCTTCGGCCGCCATTGACCCCTGCGCGCGGTTCAGGCC
>NZ_JBEKVH010000206.1:0-5415 GCF_049514155.1 Roseiarcus sp.
TCGGCACGATTATGAGGACGTGGCCGCGAATTTCGTCTCGCATACGGTCCAGATCAGCTTGCCGCCGCTGCGCGCCGCGGTGGAGCAGGAGTTGACGCGGCTTGGAGATCCGCCCTGAATTTCGGCTCTATTCTGGAGTCCGCCATGTCCCCCTACACCGCCGCCGTCCGCTGGCGTCGCAAGCCCGAGGAGCGCTTCGTCGACGGCCGCTACGGCCGCGGCCATGAATGGGCGTTCGACGGGGGCGCGACCGTCATCGCTTCCGCCTCGCCCCATGTCGTGCCCCTGCCCTTCACCGTTCCGGCTGGAGTCGACCCCGAGGAGGCGCTGGTGGCGTCGCTGGCGAGTTGCCACATGCTGTTCTTCCTCGATTTCGCCCGGCGCGCCGGCTTCGTCGTCGATACTTACGATGACGATGCGGAAGGCGTGATGGCGACCGACCCGGACGGGCGCGCTTGGATGGCGCGCGTGACGTTGAAGCCGCGCGTCGTCTTTGCCGGCGACAAACGCCCGCGCCGCGCCGACGCCGACGCCCTGCACCACCGCGCCCACGAGGCCTGCTACATCGCCAATTCGGTCAGGAGCGAGGTGCGGGTCGAGGGCCGCGAGGAAGGGTTGGCGGAGGGGTGAGGCGCCGCTTGCGCGGCGCCTCCGCTCCATGTCGGTCGCCTCGCAGAGAACGGGAGGAATTGCCAGAAATTCCGGTCCCCAGCGGGGTTCGGCGCGCCCTTGAGCGTTCTATATTTTGGCTTTACGCGAACCTCATCCTGAGGCGCCCTCGCGTTTGCGAGGGCCTCGAAGGATGATCCAGCGCGCGCCGGCTTCCGAGCGAGCTGGAGCGTCCTTCGAGGCCGCTTCGCGGCGCCTCAGGACGAGGTGCGTAGGGGCAAGCGATTCCAATCAAATTCCGCGCGCCCTCAAGCGAACCGCAGGGCGATCACGCCGCCGAGAATCAGCAACGCCGCGCCGGCGCGCGCGCCGCGGTACGGCTCGCCGAGGAAGGCGATTCCGATGATCGCGGCGAACACGACCGAGCACTCCCGCAACGCCGCCACCGCGCCGATGGTCGATTGCGTCATCGCCCAGACGACGATCGCGTAGCCGCCGAACGCAGCGAGACCGGCGAAGGCGCTGCGCAGCGGATCGCGCAGCAATTCCGGGCCGGCGGCTTTGCCGCGCAGCGCCAGCACGAGCGGCAGGTAGAGGGCCGCCGTCAGCGCGTCCGACCAGGCGTTGTAGGCGAAGGCGTGCGCCGCGTCGGGCCCGGCGAGCCGGGCGCCCGCGCCGTCGATGACCGAATAGATCGCGATCACCGCCGAATTGGCGAGCGCGACGATCAGCGTCGCGCGGTCGATTCGCCCATGGGCGAGGCCGGAGAGCCCCATCGTCGCCACGCCGGCGACCAGCCCGAGCACGCCGACGAGCGCGACGGCGTCGGGGATTTCCCGCAGCGTCACCGCCGCGATCGCCGTCGCCGCCAGCGGCGCCAGACCGCGCATCAGCGGATAGGCGACCGACAGATCGGCGTTGCGATAGAGGCGGCCGACCAGCAGGAAATAGACGACGTGGATCAGCGCCGAAGCGATCACGTAGGGCAGCGACGCCGCCAACGGCGCCGGCGCGACCAGAGCCACCAGGATGGCGACGACGCCGGTCCACAGCGCGACGCGCGCCGAACCCATGAACTTGTCGCCGGCGCTTTTGACCAGCGAATTCCACAGCGCGTGCAGCAACGCCGCGACCAGCACCGCCGTCCAGACAAAGGTCGTCACCCGCGCCGTCCCTGCCGTCACAGAATCGTCATGACCTAAGCCGCCAAGGCCCGGCGGCCAAGCGCGCTGGAGCGCGGCGGGGTTTGACGGCGCAATAAATAATGCCGGCGCAGTCTATTATAAGCGTTTTCTAATGTTCTAGATTATGAGCGCGACGCTTCGCACTGCGGGCGTGCGTCTTGTGCTTTGTCGCGCTTCGGCGAAGCGGCGCGCCCTCCGCGACGTTTCGCAAAATGCGCGCGAAATGGCGCCGAACCCTTTGAAAAGACGCGCGCGCGCTACCGACTTGTCGGCCCCTCGCCGGGCTCGATCCGACACCGTCGCCGGCCGGCGATCGGACAATCCGCCAACCCCCCGAACCGCCCTCAGTTCGTCTTCGTCAGCGGAACGAAGATCACCACGTCGTCCTTGCCGACGCGGTCGAGCATCTTGCGCGCTTCCTCGTCGAGCAGGTCGCGGTCGACCGCCTCGGAGCGCATCGACTCGACCCGGCGTCGCCAGCGGTCGTGATCGGCGCGAAGCTCGGCGAGCCGGCCCTGCAGTTGCGCATACTCGGCGTCGTTTTGCGCCTTGGCCGTGAGGCCGCGCTCGCCCTGCGAAGCGCCCCACACCAGCCATGCGCTCGCCGAGCCCAGCACCAGATAGAAGACGATCGGGATGAGAATCGCGCGGGCGCGCGTCTTGACGGCCATGGGCGCGAGGATGGCGGCGGCGCGGTTAATTTCCGGTTGCCGCCGCTTTTTGCCCCTCTCGACTTCAGCGCGCCTTGATCGCCGCCCAGCCGGCGTAGCGGGCCTGGTCGCCGAGCTCTTCCTCGATGCGGATGAGCTGGTTGTACTTGGCGAGCCGATCCGAGCGCGACAGCGAGCCGGTCTTGATCTGGCCGCAGTTGGTCGCCACCGCGAGGTCGGCGATGGTCGAATCCTCGGTCTCGCCGGAGCGGTGGGACATCACCGCCGTGTAGCCGGCGCGGTGGGCCATATCGACGGCGGCCAGCGTCTCGGTCAGCGTGCCGATCTGGTTGACCTTGATCAGGATCGAGTTGGCGACGCCGTCCTTGATGCCGCGGCTGAGGCGCTCGACGTTGGTGACGAACAGGTCGTCGCCCACCAGCTGCAAGCGCTTTCCGAGCGTGTCGGTCGCCAGCTTCCAGCCTTTCCAGTCGTCCTCGGCGAGGCCGTCTTCGATCGAAACGATCGGATAGGCGTCGACCAGCTTGGCGAGATACGCGACCTGCTGCTCGATCGTGCGGGTCTTGCCCTCGCCGGAATAGACATAGGCGCCGTCCTTGAAGAACTCGCTCGAGGCCGGGTCGAGCGCGATGGCGATGTCTTTGCCCGGCTTGAAGCCGGCCGCTTCGATCGCCTTGACGCAATAGTCGAGCGCCGCTTCCGCTGACGGCAGGTTGGGGGCGAAGCCGCCCTCGTCGCCGACGTTGGTGTTGTGGCCGGCCTTCTTGAGCTGGCCCTTGAGCGTCTGGAACACTTCCGAGCCCCAGCGCACCGCCTCCCTGAGGCTCGGCGCGCCGAGCGGCATGATCATGAATTCCTGGAAGTCGATCGGATTGTCGGCGTGCACGCCGCCGTTGACGATGTTCATCATCGGCGCCGGCAGGACGCGCGCCGTCGTGCCGCCGACGTAGCGATAGAGCTGCAGGTTGGAGGCTTCGGCCGCCGCCTTGGCGACCGCCAGCGAAACGCCGAGGATCGCGTTGGCGCCAAGCCGCGCCTTGTTGGGCGTGCCGTCGAGGGCGATCATCGCCTCGTCGATCTTGATCTGCTCCTCGGCCTCGAAGCCGCTGACGGCGTCGAAAATATCGCGGGTGACCGATTCGACCGCCTTCTTGACGCCCTTGCCGCCGAAGCGGCTCTTGTCGCCGTCGCGCAGCTCGACCGCCTCGTGAGCGCCGGTCGAGGCCCCCGACGGCACCGCGGCGCGGCCCATCGAGCCGTCTTCGAGCACGACGTCGACCTCGACGGTCGGGTTGCCGCGACTGTCCAGGATCTCGCGCGCGACAATGTCTACGATGGCGGTCATGCTACTCCTCCGGATGATCGACTGCGCGCCGCCGCCGGCGGGCGCGATCCCGCGCGGGCTCTTACGCTAAGCCCGTGACGGACGAAAGTCGCAGACGATGGCTTTTCGCGCTAGGCGGCGGAACTTTTGTCGCAGTGGCGGCCTGAATGAGCGATTTTGCCCCCTGCTGCTATTTATTTGCATGGCAGCCCTGCTGGCAGTGATGACAGTGCCCGAAATTTGCTCTAGGGTTTGCTTCTCGAAAAGGAGGCCGACGCCATTCGATGGCGGCGGAAATGCCGAGTCTGTGGGAGGACGGGGCGTTTGATCGATTGACAGAGCGGCGCGCCGCTTAAGGCGGCTCAAGGCACGCGGCGGATCGGTTTCGCGAATCAGGGACAGGGTCAACAAACAAGGGCAAGGCGAGGGAAAACTCCCCGCCTTGCCTTTTCGTTGGTCGCTGCTTTTTCAGGCGCCTATTCTCTCCCCTTCCGCCCAACCGGCCTTGACCTCGGCGACGTAGTCGACGAGCCCGCCTTCGGCGATCGCCCGCCGCGCGCCGGCCATCAGGTCCTGGTAATAGGCGAGATTAATCGCCGTCAGCCCCATCATCGCGAGGATCTCGCCCGATTTCACCAGGTGACGCCAATAGGCGCGCGAATAGTCGCGCGCCGCCGGCGCGCTCGAACGTTCATCGATCGGCCGCGGGTCGTCGGCAAACCGCGCGTTGCGCAGATTGAGGCGGCCGCGGCGGGTGAAGACCATGCCGTGGCGGCCGGCGCGCGTCGGCATCACGCAGTCGAACATGTCGACGCCGCGCGACAGGCTCTCGAGCAGATCGTCGGGCGTTCCCACGCCCATCAGGTAGCGCGGTCGGTCAGCCGGCAGATGTGGGCTAACCGCTTCGATCGTCGCCAGCATGTCCGCTTGCGGCTCGCCAACCGCCAGGCCGCCGATCGCATAGCCGTCGAAGCCGATCCCGGTCAGCGCGCGCGCGCTCTCGACCCTGAGGTCGGTCTCGACGCCGCCCTGGACGATGCCGAAGACCGCCCGGCCCGGCTGCGCGCCGAAGGCGGTTTTCGAGCGCTCCGCCCAGCGTAGCGACAGGCGCATCGCGCGATCGGCTTCGGCGCGCGCGCAGGGCAGACGGACGCACTCGTCAAACTGCATCTGGATGTCGGAGCCGAGCAGGCGCTGGATTTCCATCGCCCGCTCCGGCGTCAGCTCGTGGCGCGAACCGTCGACGTGCGACTGAAAGACGACCCCGCGTTCGTCGAGCTTGCGCAGCTTGGCGAGGCTCATCACCTGGAAGCCGCCGGAATCGGTGAGGATCGGATGCGGCCAGTTCATGAACTTGTGCAGGCCGCCGAGCTCGGCGACGCGCTCGGCGCCCGGCGCCAGCATCAGGTGATAGGTGTTGGCGAGCACGACGTCGGCGCCCAGCGCGCGCACCTCGCCCGGATACATCGCCTTGACCGTCGCCGCGGTGCCGACCGGCATGAAGGCGGGCGTGCGGATGGACCCACGCGGCGTCGCGATCGCGCCGACGCGTGCGGCGCCGTCGACGGCGTGAACGGAGAAAGAGAATGTATCGGTCATGATCGGCAGGAGAGATGAAACGCGGGCG
>NZ_JBEKVH010000207.1:0-6176 GCF_049514155.1 Roseiarcus sp.
TCGAGCGGTGGTCGTCCGCCCTTCGGGGAGGCGAGCGTGACCTCAACGCCGCCGTCTTTGAAAGTGTAGTACGGAGCTGCGAGCTCTTCGAGCCAGAAGCCCGTCTTTCGTCCGGTGTTACCCAGTTGGTCGTGCGACGTGATGACCATGAGTATCTTCATGTTCCTTCTCCTTTGTATGTCGCTTTGATATTCCAATCGATTCGGTTCGCATAAGCGATGACGAGATATTCACCAACGAAACTGCCACTTCGCATGTTGTGAGGCTTGTCACCCTATCCTTCGCCTTGCATGTTCCGATCAAATTGGCAGCGCATGGCCAAGCGACCGCAGATGGCAAGCGCTATTGGCAACTGCGGCGGCGCCTCGCGCTAACCTAACTTTCCATCGATGAAAGGGCCCGCACGAGGGTCAAGGCGCTCAAAGATGTCGCCTGAGAACGTCCCGAACGCGCACCGCTAACCCGACTTCGCGGATTGGGCCAGTTTTCGATGACCCGCCTCAAGGAACTCAAGGCCTTGGCCTAAAAGGTCTTCACTACAAGGACGGTTGGGGCGGCAGGGTGGAGGCGGCGATTTTGGGCCGCGGCTGGGTGGGCAGGACGAGCTTCATGCGGTCGATGAGCAGGCGCAACTCTGGCTCAGGCTCGGTGTAACGGGTGAGGATGATCTCGCGGCCGTCGGCAGTAGGCAGATGGACGTCGATCATTTGCACGGCCGCGAACTTTTGCAGCGCGCTACGCGCGGTGAGGCCGGGGGCGAGTGCGGCGAGCCAACGGGTGAGCGTGATCTGAAGACAGTAGGCGAGGAAGGCGACGAAGATGTGAGCTTCGATGCGCTTGTCGTCGTAATGGAAGACGGGACGGATCGCCAGGTCGCCCTTGAGGTTCTTGAACGCCTCCTCGATATCCCATAACAGATGCCTCTTATAAGTTGACAGAATCCAGCGAGTCGCCGATTCTGGGCTACAAGGCGCTTCGCGAAGTCGGGCGCTGGCTTGGATCGCGTCATGGGCCCTGCTGTTGGCGCAACTGGCGCTTCGGCAGATCCAAAACCCATCGCGCCGAGAGGAGACAACTGATCATGGAGGCGGATCTCCTGCCGCGTCGGGCCGGCCTCACGCCCGAGAAGATCACGCGAGAGCATCAACAACGCCTGGCGATCATCTACGTCAGGCAGTCGACGCCTCAGCAGGTTGAGCGCAACCAGGAATCGACCAAGCTCCAGTATGCGCTGGTCGATCGGGCGTTTCATTTCGGCTGGGCGCGAGAGGCCATCGTCACCATCGACGACGACCTCGGCCGATCCGGCAGCACCGTCGAAGGGCGGCTCGGCTTCCAGCGGTTGGTGGCGGAAGTGGGCCTGGGCCATGTCGGTCTGGTTCTGGGCATCGAGATGTCGCGGCTGGCGCGATCTTGCCGGGACTGGCATCAATTGCTGGAGATCTGCGCGCTGTTCGACACGCTGATCGCCGATGTCGATGGCGTATATGATCCGGCCAACTACAATGATCGCCTGCTGCTCGGTCTGAAGGGAACGATGTCGGAAGCGGAACTCCACATTCTCCAGGCTCGGATGCTGGCGGGCCGCAACGCCAAAGCCCGGCGGGGAGAACTCGGCAAGCCGTTGCCGATGGGCTACCTGCGCCGTCCTTCCGGCGAAGTGGCGCTCGACCCCGACGAGCAGGCGCAAAGCGTGATCCGCATGGTGTTCGCGCTTTTCGAGCGCGTTCGGACGGTCAGCGGGGTTCTGCGCTATCTCGTACAGAACGACATCAAGATGCCGGTGCGCGTGGCCGGGGGACCGGGCAAGGGCGAACTGGAATGGCGCCGACCAAGCCGACCCTCGCTTGGGGATCTGTTCAGCAATCCGATCTATGCCGGCGTCTACGTCTATGGGGTCCGGCCGATCGATCGGCGGCGTCATAAGCCCGGCCACCCGAGCAGCGGACGACGACCGCCGCGCCCGGAGAATGCCGAGGTCTTCCTGCCCGATCGCCTGCCGGCCTACATCACCTGGGAGCAGTTCCAGCGCAATCAGGAACAAATCCGGGCCAATCGGACGAGCGAACGGGGTCCCACGCGCGCCGGCGCCGCGTTGCTCTCCGGGATGATCGTGTGCGGCCGGTGCGGCCTGCGCATGACGGCCACGTATAACAACGCCGGCCATGCGGCGCGCTACCAGTGCATTGGGGCGCGCACGTCCTTTGACGCGCCGTCCTGCCAGGCGCTGAAGGCCGCGCCGGTGGACGCTGAGGTCACGCACTTGATCCTGAAGGCGCTGGAGCCGGCGGCGATCGAGGCCAGCCTGGCGGCGGCTCTCGACCTGGAGGCGGAGCGCAAAGCGCTCAACCAGTATTGGAGCCAACGCCTCGAACGGGCGCAGCATCAGGTCGACCAGGCCCGTCGCCGTTACGCCAGCGTCGAGCCCGAGAATCGGTTGGTGGCCCGCACGCTGGAGCAGGATTGGGAGACGGCGCTCGGCGAGCAAGCGCGTCTATTGGCCGACCACGAGCGCTTTCAGCGGGAGCAGCCCCAAGCGCCTAGCCCGGCCGAACTGGCCGCCATCCAGGATCTGACCCAGGATCTTCCCGCCCTTTGGCGGGCCGAGACCACGACCCAGCAGGAGCGCCAAACGATCGCCAGATTGTTGCTGGAGCGCGTCATCGTCACCGTGATCGGCGGCAGCGAGCAGGTTCGCCTGGAGTGCCATTGGCAAGGCGGCAACCGAACCTCGCATGAACTGGTGCGGCCGGTGGCCAAGTTCAAAACGCTCAGCGCCTATTCGGACTTGGCCGCCCGAGCCTGTGAACTTCACCGGGCGGGCTGCAATTGCGTCGAGATCGCCTCGATCCTCAACGACGAAGGCTGGCGACCGCCCAAGCGTCGCGATACCTTCAACGGCCCAATGGTCCGGCGCGTCTTGATCGGCGCGGGACTGATCGAGACCAAGCGAGGAACCCCGAGGACCATCTCTCACCGTTGCCCGGACGAATGGACGATCAACGAACTCGCCGCCGAAATCGGCGCGCCCCCAGGCACGATCTATTACTGGGTCCAGAAAGGGCGGCTAAGCAGCCGCTCGGTCGAAGTGCTGGGGACCTTCAACAAGCTCGTCACCGCGGACGCGGCCACTATCGCCAGACTCAAAGCCGCCCGCGCCACCCCTCTGCCATTCCGTCGCGCCCTGCTTCCCAGCGTCAAACCAAACCCTCCAACCCTTGATTCTTGAGAGTCGCCATGTCTGGTCGATGTCCACGGCGACGAGCTGAACGTAGTATTGCCAGAGTTCGGCGGGATCGTCGTGGGTCAAATTGGTTCGCAAGAGATAGCGGCCCTCGCGGCGCCTGACCGTTCTGAGCTTGTTGCGATCGAGCGAATATGTCATCGCTCCGGTCTTGTCGTCGACCTCGATCTTGATGAGACGCCAAGCCGAAGGCGCCTTGGAGCGCGCCGCGCCGAGCTTCATCAACCTCTCTTGGCGCGACACGTCCATGGCGGCGAGTTTCTTCAATCGCGCCCACAGCCATTTGAGCTGCCGCCGGCGCATCGCGCGTTCCTTGCTGATGCGGTCGGCGCTTTGGGCGAAGACATAAAGTTCGTCGTCCTCAGCAAGCAGCTTGACCTCGACGCCTTCACGCGCCTTGCGCCACGGCTTGTCGATAAGATGTTTCTCGAGACGAGCGAGGCGACCTTTGGGTGTTCCCACCAGATAGTTCGCCGGAGGATCGCTGGCGCGCATCTCGGCGAGAATCTCCTCGGTCGGAACGCCGCGATCCATCACCCACACGCGCCGCGCCTTGCCGTATTGGCTCTCGATCTTGGCGAGGAACGAGCGCAGCGTCTTGCAGTCGGCGGTGTTGCCGGGCAGGACCTCATAAGCCAGCGGCAAGCCCTCGGGCGTTACCACGAGCGCGATGACGAGTTGCGGGCAATCGGGCCGCTTGTCGCGGCTGTAGCCATGGCGGCGCTTGCTTTCCTCAGGCAAATCGGAGGCGTTGACTTCGAAATAGGTGCTGGTCAGATCGTAGAGCAGCACGTCGAAGGAGGCGTTGAACAGATCGCGCCAGCGCTCGGTCAGATGCGAGAACAAATCCTGTTTGTGAGCGATAAGCAGGTCGTGACAGGCATAGAGCTTGTGCGCCTCGGCGAGGCCGAAGTCGGAACCCAAGAGATCCGCCATGGCGCTGTCGAGGAACCACTGGCGATGCAGCCGCCACTCGCTTCCCGGCGAAATGAGCCGGTAGGCGACCAACACTTGCAGCACCAGGTCCCAGCGCGTCCCCTTGCGGCTTTTCGACAACCGTTCAGCCCAGAAGCGATCGAGCTTAAGCTCGCGCCACAGGACGCCGGAAAGCCAGCAGGCGCCCCACTGGCGAGGCCGACAGAGCCGCATCTCCGACAGCCGTAAGCGTATGATGTCCTCGCCGTGAGGCGCCTCGCAGCGATCCTCGGGGAACAACGCGAGGGAGCGCAATCGCCCTTCGCCCTCGTCAAAGACTTCGATCGCTCTTCGCCACGCCTCGGCTTGCGAGGAGTTGATCTCGCCGAGGTAGAGCACGTGGCGCTGGACCACACGGCCATTATCGAGACGCCGGTTCTCAGCGACGCTCCAATAAAGATGCGTCTTTCCGTTCTTCCGCCGCTCGGTCTTTCGCAGGAACATGGCCGAAGGATTTTGTCACGGCTCTCCGATTCTGGGAATCCATGCCGAGTTTAGTTGGTCTTCACTACAGCCATTTTTGCCGTCGTTTTCGATGTCGGCGTCAATCAACTCAAATGCTTAGCGACCGCGAAAACCCGCAAAATCGACTTGTCCACAGGCGAATCCGCGAAGTCGGGCTAGCCGCTGCGGCGACAACTGACGGGTCAAACCGGTGGCCGCGCATCGTGGCAGCTAACCCTTGTCAAGCACATCGCCCTGAACGTTGCTGCGAAGCGGAAAAGGCAAGGACTCGCTACCCCTGCGCCGCAAAGTTGCGGCATGGGACGAAGACGCCCTCGCCCGATACATCGCCGCATGATCCGTTCCGTCGATTCCCCTGAGGGGTTGTCAGCTCGGCGAGTGCCGCCCCCCGCATTCATTCCTCCGGCAGCCCCGCCTTGCGCAGTCCGTCGAACAGGCTCGGTATCTCTGGGGCATGCCCCGATTGGGCCAGCCATTTGACGGTGAGAATGGGCACAAGGCGACGGGCGTCCGTCAGCGCTATCTTCGCCTCGTCCATCTTGCCCGCGAGCGCAAATGCGGCGGCCAAGCCAGCGTAGGACAACGGCGCCCCGCCGATGTCAATCGACTTATGGAAAGCTTCGATAGCGGCGTCGAGATGCCCAAGGCCAAGTTCGGCATTGCCCAAAAACCACGTCCAGGTCCCGCTGCGCGGATCGCGCGGACTCATTCGCAGCGCTTGCAGAATATCGGACTTGGCTTGTTCGAAACGGCCGAGAAGAACGTTGGCGTCGCCCCGCATGCTCCAGAGATGGGTGAAATTCGGATTGACCGCGAGCCCGGCGTTGGCGGCGTCGACCGCCTTGTCGGCGCGGCGTGAATATTGAAGGTAGACGCCTTTCACGACATACGCCCACAAGGTGTCGGGCGCGATTGCGATGGCCTGGTCGGTCGGACCGAGTATTTTTGCCTCGTAGTCGGTCTGGGGGTTTCTCCATAAAAGATACTCGAGAGTGTAGTTGTAAGCGTCCCCCGCCAGCGCATCGGCATTGTTGGGGTCGATCTTTAGGGCCTGCTCGAAGAGGGCGCGCGCCGTCTCGTTTGTTTGCTTCGTGAATCCCGTCTGCCTCATCAAGGCCCAGCCGCGCATGGTAAGATCGACCGCGTCGGGGTACTCGGAACGGGCGCCCTTTTCCGCCTCTGCCTTGACAAGTTCGGTGCGCAACGTATTGGCCAATCGCGCGACCACCTCATCTTGCAACTTGAACAGGTCGGCCACGTCCTCCTCGAAGCGGTCCGCCCACAGATGCGCGCCCGA
Source organism: Roseiarcus sp. (assembly GCF_049514155.1). Taxonomy (GTDB): domain Bacteria; phylum Pseudomonadota; class Alphaproteobacteria; order Rhizobiales; family Beijerinckiaceae; genus Roseiarcus. The sequence continues at coordinate 5,982 of NZ_JBEKVH010000207.1, forward strand.
TTGCGCGTCGATCAACTGGGCGTTGACCCGCACCCGGTTCTGGTCGCGCTGCACCGAACCTTCGAGCACGTAACGCACGCCGAGTTCCTTGCCGATCGCCTTGGCGTCGATGGCCTTGCCCTTGAAGGTAAAAGCCGTGGTGCTGGCGATCACGAAGCTGTCGCGGATGCGTGACAGGTCCGTAGTCAGGTTGTC
>NZ_JBEKVH010000208.1:0-5215 GCF_049514155.1 Roseiarcus sp.
ATGGCGAGCTGGGCGCGCACGTCCTCGAGCTGCAGCCCCTTCTCGACCAGCTTCGCCGGATCGATCTGGACGCGAATCGCCGGCTGCTGCTGGCCGCCGATGCGCACCAGCGACACGCCGGAAATCTGGCTGATCTGTTGGGCGAGGATGTTCTCGGCGACGTCGTCGACCTCGGTGATCGGCGCCGTGTCGGAGGTCAGCGAGAGAATGAGGATCGGAGCGTCGGCTGGATTGACTTTCCGGTAAGTCGGGGAGCTCGGCAGAATCTTCGGCAATTGACCCGAGGCGGCGTTGATCGCCCCCTGGATGTCGCCAGCCGCCGCGTCGATGTTGCGGTCGAGGTCGAACTGGACGGTGATCGCCGTCGCTCCGAGCGAGCTCGTCGAGGTCATCTGCGTGACGCCGGGGATCTGGGCGATCTGCCGCTCGAGCGGCTGCGCCACCGACGAGGCCATGGTGTCGGGCGAGGCGCCGGGCAGGCTGGCGCTGACGACGATGGTCGGGAAGTCGATCTGCGGCAGCGGCGCGACCGGCAGCAACGGATAGGCGACGACGCCGACGAGAAGGATCGCCACCATCAAGAGCGTGGTGGCGACGGGATGGCGGATAAACGGGCCGGAGACACCTTCCCTGATTGACCCGGTTTCCGTCATCGGTTCGGTGGCCGCCATTGGCTTAGCTCCCGCCGCCGGCGCCGGCTTCGATGGCGACGCGCGCGCCCGGCTGCAAGCCAAACTGGCCGAAGGTCACCACCTTTTCGCCCTCGCTTAGCCCTTTGGCGATGATCGCGACGTCGGCGCCCTCGTGGGCGAGGGTCACTGGCCGTGTGACCGCGCGATTGTCCGAGCCAACGACATAGACGAACCGGCCGTCGGGCCCGCGCTGGACCGCTTGGTCGGGGACGGCCAGCGCGTCCTTCTCGACCTCGACCCGCAGGCGGGTCGCCACCGCTTGGCCCGGCCACAAGCTATGGTCCTTGTTGTCGAATTCGCCCTTGAGACGGATCGTGCCGGTCGTGACGTCGACCTGGTTGTCGATGACGGTCAGCTTGCCGGTCGCCAGCAGCGTCGCGCCGTCGGAGGTGCGCGCTTCGATCGGCGGCGCGCCGGCGGCGAGCGCGGCGGCTATGCGCGGCAGGTCGTCCTGCGGCGCCGTGAAGATGACGGAGATCGGCTCGATTTGGGCGAGGGTGACGATGCCGGTCTGTTGCGCCGCGTTGACCATGTTGCCCTGGTCGATGAGGCGGAAGCCGACCCGGCCGCCGATCGGGGCGGAGATCGTCGTGTAGTCGAGCTGCACCTGGGCCGCGTCGATCGCCGCCGCGTCGGCCGCCTCCTGGGCGATGAGCTGGTTTACCAGCGCGTTCTGGGTGTCGAGCTGCTGCTGGGTGGCGAAGCTCTGCTTGGCGAGAGTCGAATAACGCACGAGGTCGAGCCGGGCGTTGGCGAGGGTCGCCTGATCCTGGGCCTGTTTCGCCTTGGCCTGGTCCAGAGCCGCCTGGAACGGACGTGGATCAATTTGCGCCAGCAGATCGCCGGCCTTGACCATCTGCCCTTCTGCGAAGGCGATCTTGACGATCTGGCCGTCGACGCGGGTGCGGATGGTCACCGTGTTCTCGGCCTGGACCTGGCCGAGCCCGTCGATGAAGACGGGATAATCGACCCGCGCCGCCGCGGCCACCGACACGACGGCGGGCTTCGACGCGCTGGCGGCCGGGCTGGCGACGGGCGCCGGCGTGGGCCTGGCGGCGAACAGGGCGTCGTGAGCGCGCCGCGCCGCCGGTTCGGCGGAGGGAAACAAGCGGCCGGCGAAGTCGGGCGCGTAGACGCCATAGACAACAGCCGCGGCGACGATCGCGAGCGCCGCGCCGGCCCATCCTCGAAGTCCCATGACGTGATTATTCCTTCGGCGGGGACGGCGCCGCGCGGGTCCGCGCCGCCTGGATCGGCGCACGGAGCCAACCTCCGCGCACGCCAACCATTGCGCGGAAAATGACTGACCAACCCGCAAATATCGAGGCGAACGCGATCAATCCTGTGTGAGGACAGTCAACAACCGCGTGAAAACATGGGCGCCCCGGCGCTCAGGCGCCGACGCGCCGCTCGTATTCAGGCAGGCGCGAGGCGGGGCGGCGCGGCGGCGCCGGGCCGAAGAGCGCGTCGCGCTCGGCGACGGTCGAGCGGTAGAAGGGATAGCGCGCTTCGAATTCTTCCTTCCCGACGTGCATGTTCGCGCGCATGCAGACGATTTTCGCATAGACGTTCGGGTAGTGGCGCGGTTCGCACAGAGGAACATAGTTGAATACGCGCCGATAGAAGGTGACGTGTTCGGCGCGCACCGTCGCGATGGCGAAATCGGCCTGAAAGTGCTGGGCGGCGAGATAGGCCGGCCGCATCGCGGCGTAGGGCAGCTCCGAATGCTGCTTCGAAACCTCCAGCCGAGCCGCGGCGCGGGTGAAGTCGACGACGACCAGACCAGCGCGAAGCTGCGGAACGATCAAATCCGAGAAGACGCTGAGCGAGGGAAGCGGCGTGCGTTCGTCGACCGCCAAATTGATCCGGACTGTCGCGGCAAACTCGCCGTCGACGAACGTCGAGGTGACCCAGGCGTTCGGCGCGTCGTCGTAAAAGGGGTCGTAAAGTCGGCTGTCGTGGCGGGGCTCGATCAGCCCGTTGCGAACGTACGCCTCGTATCTGAGTCGGTAGACAGCCTCTTTTTCTTCTGGGGTCTTCGCGGTTCGATGCTCGACCCTCTCCATGAACCCAAGAACCCGATCCGAAAATCGGGCTCGGGACTCGGCCGTTTCCGCGTGCATCGAAACCCTCGCTTAACCCTGTTGGCGAAACAAGGTTAGCGAATGGTAAAGAGGTGTAAAGGGGAATTAACCGAATTCGATTAAACGTAGTTAACGATGTCGCGTCCTCAAACCGTCATATGACGGTTTTGGCCCCATCGTTCGCCGGACTCCACGAGATACTCCAGCAATAACGCGGCGTAAGTGTCGAGCGCCGCTTCGGAGCCGGACTCCCTTACGCAAGCGCACCATTCGACGAATTTTCCGATTTGCACCGGCTGCTCGACAACATGAAGCCCGGCCGCGACGGCTCGTTCGCGCATTCGTCGGCGTCGCTCGGACCACGCGTCGTAATCGCGCTGACCGTCGAAAGCGGCGAGCCGGCCGCGGTGCGCCGCGAATTGCCGCGCGTCGATTTGCGCGACGACCGCCGCCGACGGCGCGCGTCGCAGCGTTTCAACGAAGGCCGCGAAGGCGTCCAGGCTGCGCAGGCTGGGGGAGCGCCCGGTCAGGTCGCACCAAAGCGCGAAGCCGGCGAGCCGGACGCGAATAAGCGCCGCCTCGACGCCGGCGAGCGACAAGCCGATTTGCAGACCTTCCCGACAGTCGAGCCAATCCGAAAAGCTCGGATACGCCTCCAGTCCGGCGACTACGCTTCGCGCCTCGTCGAATTCCTCTAGCCCAATCAGGCCAATTGTCACGCCTTCGCTCGTCGGCGCAGCGTCGACAGTGGAAATTAACTTCTGATGAGGTTCGAGAACGCTCATTCGGTGGGCCTGCAATCTAGACGCGGTTCGACACTACACTTCGATCAACTACGGTTCGGGCCGCCTCGCGTAGCTTGTCGCGACTCTTGAAACGAGTTCTTAAGCGCCCCTGTGGGAGGGTACATTCGCCGCCCCTAACAAGCCGGTAATTTCTTATGGTGCGTTTGAGATCTCCAGCCAGCTTGCCGACCGGAACGAAAATTCCGGACGACATGTACATGGGATTCGTCGACAGCCACCTTGTCGACCTACGCGCGCTTGTCTTCGCCAGCCTCGTCGTCATCGCCGCGCAGTCCGCGGTGGCGCTGGTGAATGACAGCGCTTGGCTGTGGGGCTGCATCGGCCTGACCGCGGCGGTGAGCACGACACGGCTCTACTTCATGCTCGATCACGCGCGAAGTCGGCCGAGCCGCGACATGAAGGCGGCGCGCCGGCGAGAGGTCGAATACGCGTTCGGCGTGATGGCCTACATCGGCGCGCTCGGGTCGTGGGCGCTCGTCACGTTTTGCGTCACGGAAGACGGGTTCTCGCGTCTTCTGGCGACGACCCTGGCGATCTCATACACGTTCGGAATGTGGACACGCAGCTTCGCCATCAGCAGAGGCAACAATCTGCAGATCGTCGCCGCTTTCGTGCCGCTCAGCGCGGCGATGCTGGTGGCGGGCGGAAACTATCCCGGGGCGATCCTGTTCGGGCTTGTCCCGCTCAGCATCTACGTGAAAGGCTCTTCGGATCGCCTGCGGTCGAACTTCTTGTCCGTCGTGGCCGCTCAGAGCCAGTCGGCTCTGCTCGCCAAGCGCCTCGACATGGCGCTCAACAACATGTCGCACGGACTGTTGATGATCAACGCCGAAGGTCGCGTCACAGTCGTCAACCGCCAACTCCTCAACCTGTTTCACCTCGGCGCAGACGATCTCCAATCGGGCTCGAGCCTGCGCGCCGTCGCGCTCACGCTGCTGCGTCGCAAGATTGTCGCCCAGGACCAGATCGAGCGGGTGTGGAAGACGCTGGCGCGGGCCGCCGCCGGGATCGACGTGGTCGCGCCGTTCGAGACGCGCGACGACCGCGCGATCGAGATCACCATCCACCGCATGACGGGGGAGGGGGAGGGCGCGGTCGTCGTCGTCCAGGACGTCACCGAACGGCGCAACGCCGCCCGCGCGATCGATCGCATGGCGCGGGTCGATTCCGTGACCGACTTGCCAAACCGCCGTCGCTTCGAAGAGGAGCTGGTCGAGACCCTGCGCGGGCGCGGCGAAGAGCTCGAGAGCGCCAACGTCCTGTTCCTCGATCTCGACGATTTCAAGCAGGTCAACGACAGCCTCGGCCACGCGCGCGGCGACAAGCTACTGACGGCGGTCGCCCGGCGGCTGCAGGGGATCGTGCGCGACACCGACCTTGTCGCCCGCTGGGGCGGCGACGAATTCGCCATCCTGCAGCGCCCGGTCGCCGATCCGGGCCAGGCCGGCGAGCTCGCCGAGCAGATCCTGCGCGAAATCCGTCGGCCGGTGTTCATCGACGGCTATGAAGTCATCGTCGGCGCCAGCGTCGGCTCGGCGAGCGCGCCGAAGGACGGCGAGACGCCCGAAGCGATCCTCTCCAACGCCGACATGGCGCTCTACGCCGCCAAGGCGGAAGGGCGCGGCAATTGGCG
>NZ_JBEKVH010000209.1:0-5377 GCF_049514155.1 Roseiarcus sp.
CCCGGCCAATTTCAAGAAGATGATCGCCGCGGCGGTCAAGGCGTTCCCCAACTTCAAGGTGGCGGCGACGACGCTGCGCAACGCCAAGACCGCCTCGTTCAACGACTGGGGCGCGGTGCTCTACGCCGGCGGCCAGTTCTACGCAGCGCCGTTGCGCGAGAACCTCGAGATCTACGACCGCGTCGGCGGCGGCGACGGCTTCGCTTCGGGTCTGGCCTACGCATTCCTCGAAGGCAAGGGGCCGCAGGCCGCGGTCGAATACGGCGCCGCCCACGGCGCGCTGGCGATGACCACCCCGGGCGACACTTCGATGGTCAACGTCAAGGAGGTCGAAGCGATCATGAAGGGCAAGGGCGCAAGGGTGATCCGATAATTCCCGCTGGAGGGCGGGCGGTTCGTACGCGTCCGAGAGGCGCCGCCTTGTTCACGGACCACAAAAAGCATCCGCTCAACAAGGCGCTATACGTCTTTCTTTCCGATGACGCGCGCGAACCTTTTCGTGTCCCTCACTGAACCGCTTCGCAGCGCGCAGACGACCGTCAAGCAGAACAGGCCCGTGCTCGCGTCATCCAGGTTCTGCTCGGGCATTCCAAGTTCGACACGACTGCGCTTTACGTTCGGGCCGCGACGAGGATGATGCAGGCGTTGGCGTCGCTGCTCCGCGATTGCATTGCAGGCGCGTCCGATTCCTTTGTGAGGCGGCACACTCGGCTCGGAATCTCCTGGAAAACCGAGGGGGCTTTTTGTCCCACCCAACCCCGTATGCGCTTGATTCCGGCCAGTTAGGGCATCCCCTTCCGGAGCGCCACCCCGACAACCTCTCCGTGCGCCCATGATCCGCCGACGTGGATGTCGCGATTGCCCCGCGATTGCAAAATCGCTGGGGGCGCGTGGGCGCAAAGTCTGCACAAAACTGACGACAGAAATGTGTCCCATTGTCCTCTAAATCATTGACGTCACTTAGTTGATCGACTTCTCTTGACCGCGCCATTTCAACAGACGGCGGCCCCTCGGGCCGCCGTCTGTATTTGGGGGCTGAAGGCGCGGCCGGCGGTCGCGCCCCGCACCTGATCGGGCGAGCGGAAAGAGACGCTTCCATGAGGCCGACGGCGCCCTGGGTCGGCGGGGCCGGGTTCGGACCCGCCGCCGTGGAGCGCGCGCCGGCGGTCGCGGCGCACGCCAAACCGAAGGCGCTCGCCAAGGCGATTTGGTTCGGCTAGGCCTGGATCCGCCGCCCGCCGACCGTGAAGGAGCCCCCGCCTCAATGAAGGACAGCCTGAAGCCGGGGCTTCGCGCCACCCTCACCATGCGGGTCGCGCCGGAAATGCTGGTGCCCCGCCTGGCGGGCCTCTTTGCCAACTTTGGCGACATGCCCGAGGTGCTGGCGACGATGGCGATGGTCGGCTTCGTCGAGTCGGCCTGCCTGAAATGCGTGAGCGGCCATCTCGACGCGAGCGAGCACAGTGTCGGCATCCATGTCGACGTCTCCCATGTCGCGGCGACGCCCGTCGGCATGCAGGTGCGCGCCGAAGTCGAACTCGTCGCCGTCGAGGGCCGCCGGCTGACCTTCGCCGTCAAGGTCTTCGACGAAGGCGGGCTGGTCGGCGAAGGCCGCCACCAGCGCGCGGTGATCGCCGTCGCGCGCTTCCGCGAACGCGTGCAGGCGAAGGCGGACGGCGCGCGCCCAGCGGCCTCGTGAACGCAGTTCTCGATTTGCGTTTGGCGCCTCTAAGCGCAGTCGGCGACCGCGCCGACGCTCTCGGCGAGCGCGTCTACAAGACGGCGGCGAGCGATTCGGCGGATTGCGCTTTCGATCTCATGGAAGCGTCTTTTTCCGCAGTCGAGAGGCTGTCAAGGGCGCGCTTTCAGCGCGCCGCCGCAGGCGGGCTTCGCCCCTTGACAGCCTCTCGACTGCGGAAGTTTTGGTTTCCATGAACTCGACGGCGCCCCATGGTCGGCGGAGGCCGAGCTGCGGATCAGCAATCCCGCCCCGTTCCCGCGCCCCGCCCTTGCCTGTACAACGCGCGCATGAGCCAGTTCGCCACCATCCTCAGGGTCCGCACCCGCGGCCGCGGCCTCTATGAGTTCACCGGCGACCTCGTCGAATGGGTCGAGGCGCGTGGGCTTGAGACTGGGCTGCTGACCCTGTTCTGCCGCCACACCTCGGCCTCGCTGCTGATCCAGGAGAACGCCGCGCCGGCGGTGCGCGACGACCTCGAGGCGTTCTTCGAACTCCTCGCGCCCGAGGGCAAGGGCCGCTATTCCCACGACGACGAGGGGCCTGACGACATGCCGGCCCATATCCGCGCCGCCCTGACCGCCGTCAGCCTGTCGATCCCGATCGTCGCCGGCCGGCTGGCGCTCGGGACCTGGCAGGGCGTCTACCTGTTCGAGCACCGCCGCGCCCCGCATCTGCGCGAGGTCGCCGCGCATTTGCTCGGGCCCTGAGTTCAGTTCACGGACTGAGATCAGCCGGCGTTGTTAGATCGACGAGGCCTCCGACCATCATTGCGAGCGACAGCGACGCGATCCAGACGAAGCCGCCGCCCCGATCCCCAAGTCTGGATCGCGCGCCTGCGCGGCGACGATCATGTCTTTCTGATTATCGGAATTCATCGTATGATGTGTCTTCGGTCAGAAGAAAACACACGACGGCGATGGCGAAGCGCGCGGCGAAACGAAATGGGCGCCAAGCCCTTGAAATCCCACCAAACGGCGAAGCCGCGGGTTTCGCCGCGGTTGCGTTTCGCGGCCAAAAGCGGTCGAAAACGCTGCGGCCCGTTTCGCTCCCGCTTCGTTTCGTTTCGCTTCATTTCGCCGCGACGCCCGGCGCGGGCGCCCCGTCCCTACTCCACCGGCGCCGGCTTGACCGTGAACGGTCCGGGCGGCGGCGGCGCGGCGGCCTTGTCGAGCCGGGGCTTGAGCGCGCCGGTGACGCGGCCGGTCTCGGAAACCCAGCCGACCGGCGCCGGAACGGTCGGGCCATTGCCCGGCCCGGCGACGATATGGACGACGCGATAGCCGCGCTTCTTCAGCTCGGCGAGAAAAGCGGGCATCATCTCGGCCGTCCAGGGGCGGTTGTCGTGGAACAGCAGCATGCCGCGGCCGGCCTTTTCCAGCCGGCCCATGATCAGCTTCAGCTCCTCCTCGGGCTTCATCGGAACCCAGTCGGACGCCCACAGGTCGGTGCCGAAGATCGCGACATTGTTGTCGGCGAACCAGGTCCTGAGGTCGGCGGTGTCGGCGAAGCCGGGAAAGCGGAAGAACGGCGCGTGCAGCTTGAGCTTGCCGAGGTCGGTCGGCTCGCCGGCGGCGAAATCCTGGCCGTAGGCGTCGCGTTCGACCGCGATCATGCCCTTCAGAATGTCGGCGCGCGCCGCCGACTCGCTCATGAAGGTCAGCGTCGGCTGCGGATGGGTATAGGTGTGGCTGGCGACGGTATGGCCCTCCTCGACCTCGCGTCGCGCCAACGCCGGCTGCTCGTCGAGCTTGCGGCCGATGGCGAAGAAGGTCGCGCGCACGCATTGGTCGGCGAGCGCCTTCAACACCAGCGGCGTCGTGCGCTCGTCCGGGCCGTCGTCGAAGGTGAGGATCACTTCGTGATTGGCGAGCGGGATCGCGGCGGGATAGGTCTTCAGCCCGATCAACAACCCGCCTTCGGTGCCCACTTCGGCGACGCGCGACGTGCCGAGCTTGTCCGGCCCGCATTCGGCCGCCGCGGCGGCGTTGGCGAACGCGAGGGCGGCGAGGCCAGTCGAGAGGTTGCGGAGCCATGGTCCCATGCGACAAGGCTTGCCGCGCCGGCGCGGCGATGGTCAAGCGACGCAGCGGTCGCGCGCCGACGCCCTCGCCGTTCGAGACGCCGGCTTCGCCGGCTCCTCACGGTGAGGGCGCCTCCACCCGCAGTCAAAGACGACGAAAATTTAATCTCTAGTACGATCTCCCTCATCGTGAGGAGCGCCGCCTTGGCGGCGCGTCTCGAACGATGAGCCGCACCGACGCTCCGCGGCCCGCGGACCGAGAATCGCCTTTTAACGAATCGTTACCCCGACCGCCCTAGTTTGCGCTAAACGTCTGGCGACGCCTTGTTCAGGCCGTTCGTCAGCCGCCTCGCGTTTCTCTCGCCAGAGCCAATGACCCGACCCGCTCGCGTTTCACCCCGTTCTCTCGCCAGCTTCGGCTGGCTTGCCGCGCTGACGCTCGCGCTGGCCGGCTGCGGCGGCGGCGGCGGCGCGGACATGCTCGGCTTCGACGACGGCTATCCCAAACCGACCGACTATCCGATCCACGGCATCGACGTCTCCAAATACCAGGGGACGATCGACTGGAACGCGGTGGCGAGCAGCGGCGTCAAGTTCGCCTGGATCAAGGCGACCGAAGGCGGCGACCATGTCGACGAGCGCTTCCAGGCCAACTGGCAGGGCGCGAAGCTCGCCGGCATTCCCCACGGCGCCTATCACTTCATGTACTGGTGCCGGAAGCCGATCGAGGAAGCGACCTGGTTCGAGGAGAACGTGCCGGTCGAGGCCGACGCGCTGCCCCCGGTGCTCGACGTCGAGCCGACGCCCGACTCGCGCACCTGTCGCCGCCGCCTCGAACACGACCAGACGATCGCCGATATGAAAGTGGTGCTCGACGAAATGGAGCGCCACTTCGGCAAGCGGCCGATCATCTACACCAACATCGAATTCTACAACGCGATCCTCGCCGGCGGCGCCTTCGCCGACTATCCGATTTGGGTGCGCTCGACCAAACACAATCCGGCGATGCGCTACAGCGACCGCGACTGGCAGTTCTGGCAATACCAGGCAGACGGAATCGTGCCGGGCATCGACGGCGAAGTCGACCGCAACGTCTTCGACGGCGATCAGAAGCAATGGCGGGCGTTCCTCGACGGGGCGAACCCGGCGGCGCAAGACGTCGCGACGTCCCCCGCGCCCGCGCAACCGTCGACGCAGGCGGCTCTCTCGCCGCCGCAACCGATCGGATCCGCGAACCAGACCACGCCGAATTGAGGCTCGGCGCGGCTGCGCCGGAAACGGCGAAGCCAGGAGCAAGTCCGACATGGCCTGCATCGAGCGACGCTTGAGCGAAATGGGCCTTGTCCTGCCGGCGCCGCTGAAGACGCCGGCCGGGCGGCTGCCGTTCGCCATGGCGCGCATCGTCGGCGCGCGCGTGCTGATCGCCGGCCACGGCCCGCTCAATCCCCGCGTCCGCGCCTGGACGCGCGTCTTCGGCATGGTCAACGTCGCGCCGGGATTTAACGACACGCCGAGCGTGATCAACGGTTTCTCCGACTTGATCCTCGAGCTTTACGGCCCCGAGGTCGGCGCCCACGCCCGCTCCGCCGTCGGCATGGCCGAGCTGCCGTTCAACA
>NZ_JBEKVH010000210.1:0-5204 GCF_049514155.1 Roseiarcus sp.
CTAAGTGCGGCTTTCGGCCGAAATCATCCCGGTTCGGGTGAGGTAGGCGCGCCGGCGCGAAGCGTCGCCGGCGGCGTCAGTCCCGGGCGCGCTTGCCGATGACCAGCAGGGTGAACAACCTGAGCGGCGCCAGCGCGCGCCGCTCGATCAGCGCGGCGTCCGGCTGGGCGGCGATCCAGTCGCCGACCGCGGCAAATGGGAATTTCGGATGCCAGCCGAGCCACCAGGCGGCCTTTTCCATCGCCGCCTCGATCGCGGCGCGCGGACCGCCCGCGGCGGCGAAATGGTTCATCACCACCATCCGTCCGCCCGGCCGGATCACGCGCCAGACCTCGTCCAGGACCAGGGCCGGATTGGGCACGACGCTCATCACATAGGGCGCCAGGGCGACGTCGAACTGGCCGTCGGCGAATTCCATCGCGCCGGCGTCCATGACGTGCAGGCCCTTGACCTGCCTCAGCCCTTTGCGCGCGACGCGCTCGCGGGCGACGTCCAGCATCGCGGCGCTGATGTCGACGCCGGTGACGCGCAGGTCGGCGGGCAGCAGTTCGAGTTCGAGGCCGGTGCCGACGCCGACGACCAGCATCGCGCCGTCCTTGCCCGCCGCCGCCGCGGCGGCGCGCGAAGCCGCCAGCCGCCCGGGATGGAACGGCAGGTCGAAGATCAGGTCGTAGATCGGCGCCCAACGGCTATAGGCGGCCTCAGTGCGCGTCTGGGCTTTCGCCGAGGCCGCGCTCGATTGAGGCATGGACCCGCTCTCCCCTCTTGGCCCAAACTTTCCGCGGCTTCCGCCGCGATCCGGCCGAGGGCGACCCTACGGCACTCGATTGTCACACGCCAGCCGAGGCCGCCATTCGCCCGCCAGCGGCGAGAATCCGGGGCTCGGCTCGCCGTCCGTCCAGCGGCTGTCGGCAGAGTCCGGTCGTTTGGGCCGCACATTCGGGTCGCGCGCGGCCCCTGCGCGTAACGATCGCCAATTTCATCGGCGCCGCGGCCGTCGCGGGCCCAGCCGGCGATGGCACGTGGATTGCATGCGCCATTACCGACGAAGATCGGGAGCCGGCGCCGCGAGCCGAACTCCGCTGACGGCAGTCGTTCCAATATACAGTCAAGTCATTGATTGTATTGTGTTCATTGCACCGCGTCAAAAACAATAAGACACAGGAGAACGGTCCAAATGAATAGACGCCTATGCATGCTCACGACAGCGATCGCGATCGCCGTGTCGACTCACGCCTTCGCCGAAAACGCAGAGAGTTCGACCTGCGGGCCGCTCGACGAGGCCATGACCCTCGTCCTCGACGGCTATCGCGGCGAGCCTTTCCAGGAGCTCACCGAGGCGCAGGTCTATGTCGCCCGCGCCGTGCTGCTCAATCCCGGCGACGGGCAGGACGCCCGAGCGCTCGCCGCCACGCGCGTCATCGTCTCCAAGACCGATCTCGGCGAGGCGACCATCTTCGTCGACGGCGAGCAGGCCTGCAGTTTCGGCATCCTGCCGCCGGGCACCGTAGGCTTGATCGACGCGCTCAAGGACAAGCCGATGGTCGAGGTGGGGACGCGAAGCTGATCAACCAAGAGCCGCCGTCGGGCGTTGAAGGCTGTGGATCGACCGGCCGTCGACGCCTCACCCGAAAGCAGCGAACGTCCGCCTCGGGCCGGTTCCGGCCGTGCGAAACGGGAGACCGAAGGTCAGACTTTCGCCGCTAAGGGAGAAAGGGCGCGCTAAGCGCTGCGCTTGCTGTTTGTCGCCGCCTTTTTCGCCGCCGCTTTCTTGGTCGGCGCCTTCTTGGCCGCGGCCTTCTTCGCCGGCGCCGTCCGGGCGGCGGCCTTCGGCGGCGCAGCGGGCTTCCTGGACTTGGCGGCCGACTTCTTCTTTGCCGGCGCCCTGGACGCCTTCGCTGGTCGTCCCTCGCGCTCGGCGATGAGTTCGAGCGCCTCGGCGAGCGTGATCGATTCCGGCGGCGTCGACTTGGGGATGGTGGCGTTGACCTTGCCCCAATTGACGTAGGCGCCGAAGCGGCCGGCGCGCAATGTGATCGGCCCGCCGTCGGGGTGCTCGCCGATCGCGCGGCCGCCGGGGCCGCCGGAAGCCTTGGCGGCGAGCGTCGCCAGCGCCTCTTCCAACGTCACCGCTTCCGGGTTGGTTCCGCGCGGCAGGGTCGCGTTGATCTTGCCGTGATTGACATAGACGCCGAAGCGGCCGCGGCGCACCGAGACCGCGCCTCCGAGCGTCGGATGGTCGCCGAGCGCGCGGCCGGAATCGCCGCCGAAGCGACTGCCGGCGCCGCTCTCCTTGGCGGCGATCAGGTCGATGGCGCGGTTGGCGCCGATCGTCAGCACGTCGTCGTCGCGGCCGAGATTGGCGTAGGTCTTGGCGTGCTGGACATAGGCGCCGTAGCGGCCGACGCCGGCAAGGATCGGCTCGCCGTCGGTCGGATGGCGCGCGACTTCGCGCGGCAGCGACAACAGCCCGACCGCCTTTTCCAGCGTCACATCGTCGGGCGCGAGCCCGCGCGGCAGCGAGCAGCGCTTCGGCTTTTCGCCTTCGCCAAGCTGCACGTAGTCGCCGAAGCGGCCCGAACGCAGCGTGACCTCTTGGCCGCTCGCCGGATCGAGCCCAAGCGCGCGCACGCCCGGCCGCTCGCCCTCGCCGCTGTCCTGGCCGGTCGGCGACAGCACGCGGGTGAAGCGGCATTCGGGGTAGTTCGAGCAGCCGATGAAGGCGCCGAACTTGCCGAGCTTCAGCGACAATTGCCCCTTGCCGCACAGCGGGCACTGACGCGGGTCGCCGCCGTCGGCGCGGACGGGGAAGATGTGGGCGCCGAGCAGCGCATTGAGGCTGTCGAGCACCTGGGTGGTGCGCAGATCCTTGGTGCCGCCGAGCGCCTGGGAGAAGTCGACCCAAAAGTCGCGCAGCACCGCCCGCCAGTCGATTTCGCTGTTGGAGATCTTGTCGAGCTTCTCTTCGAGCTCGGCGGTGAAGTCGTAGCCGACGTATTTGGCGAAGAAGGCTTCGAGGAAGGAGGTGACGAGGCGGCCCTTGTCTTCGGGGATCAGCCGCTTCTTCTCGATCCGCACGTAGTCGCGGTCGCGCAGCACGGCCAGGGTCGAGGCGTAGGTCGACGGCCGGCCGATGCCGAGCTCCTCCATCCGCTTGACCAGCGTCGCCTCGGTGTAGCGCGGCGGCGGCTCGGTGAAGTGCTGGCTCGCCTCGATCCGCTCCTTGGTCAGCGCCTCGCCCGCCGCCATCGCCGGCAGCCGCGCCGCGTCCTCGTCATCCTCGTCGTCGCGCCCTTCCTGATAGAGCGCGAGGAAGCCGGGGAAGCGCACGACCTGGCCGCTGGCGCGGAATTCGAGCCGGCGCTTGCCCGCCTCGGCGAGAATGTCGACGGTGGTGCGCTCGAGTTCGGCGCTCTCCATCTGGCAGGCCAGCGTGCGGTTCCAGATCAGCTCGTAGAGCTTGGCCTGGTCGGGCTCGAGGCGGCGGGCGACGTCGCGCGGCCGGATCCGCTGGTCGGTCGGGCGGATCGCCTCGTGCGCTTCCTGCGCGTTCTTAGCCTTGACCGTGTAGCGGCGCGGCGCGGCGGGGACGTAGGCGTCGCCGAAATCCTTGGCGATGACGGCGCGCGCGGCGACGACCGCCTCCGGCGCGAGGTCGACGCCGTCGGTGCGCATATAGGTGATGAGGCCGGCGGCGCCTTCGCCGACGTCGACGCCTTCATAGAGGCGTTGGGCGATCTGCATCGTGCGCGCCGGCGCGAAGCCGAACTTGCGGCTTGCCTCCTGCTGCAGCGTCGAGGTGGTGAAGGGCGGGTAGGGGTGGCGCTTCTGCGGTTTCGACTCGACGGTCGCGACGGCGAATTTCGCATTGTCGAGCGCCGCCTTGAACGCGTCCGCCTCGGCGCCCGAACCGACGTCGAGGCGGTTGATCTTCTTGCCGTCGGCGCCGACGAGGCGCGCCGTGAACGGCGCGTCGGCGAGGGTCTTGAGGTGGGCGAGGATCGTCCAATATTCGCGCGCGACGAATTTCTCGATCTCCAGCTCGCGGTCGCAGACGATTCTCAGCGCGACCGACTGCACCCGGCCGGCCGAGCGCGCGCCCGGCAGCTTGCGCCACAGCACCGGCGAGAGGTTGAAGCCGACGAGATAGTCGAGCGCGCGCCGGGCGCGATAGGCGTCGACCAGCGCCTCGTCGATCTCGCGCGGGTTGCGCATCGCCGCAGCGACCGCGTCCTTGGTGACCGCGTTGAACACGACGCGATCGACCCGCTTGTCCTTGAGGACCTTCTTGGCCTTGAGGATCTCGTAGACATGCCAGGAGATCGCCTCGCCTTCGCGGTCGGGGTCGGTGGCCAGAATGACGCGGTCGGCGCCCTTCACCGCATTGGCGATCTCGTTGAGCCGCTTGGCCGCCTTGGCGTCCACCTCCCAGCGCATGGCGAAGTCGTGCTCGGTGTCGACCGAGCCGTCCTTGGCCGCGAGGTCGCGCACATGGCCGAACGAAGCGTAGACGTCGTAGTCCTTGCCGAGATACTTGCCGATCGTCTTGACCTTGGTCGGCGACTCGACGATGACAACCTTCATGCCTTGCAGTCCTTGAACGCCTTCGTCTCGCGGAGGCTATCGGGCGGGGATGGCGCCGCTCCACCCAGGCCGCTCAGGGCGCGGAAAATGGTTGAGGCGGCGCCGCCTGTCAAATAGGCGCCGAAGGGCCGGTCGGTCCGGTGACGCTCGCCCGGTCCGTTTGGCGCCGCCGAGGCCGGCTTGCCCGGCCGCGGCGCGGCGCATATAGGGTTGGCTTCGCATGTCATCAACGCCGCCGCCCGTCGCCTTCGCCCGCCGCCACCTGCTCGGCGTCGAGGGTCTGAGTCGCGACGAGATCGTTTCCCTGCTTGATCTGGCGGAGGAAGCGGTCGGCATTTCGCGCCAGGTCGAGAAGAAGCGCGCCACCTTGCGCGGGCGCACGCAGATCAACCTGTTCTTCGAACCCTCGACCCGCACCCAGTCGTCGTTCGAGATCGCCGGCAAGCGACTCGGCGCCGACGTGATGAACATGGCGGTCGGCGCGTCGAGCGTGAAGAAGGGCGAGACGCTGATCGACACGGCGATCACCCTCAACGCCATGCGGCCCGACATCATCGTCGTGCGCCACAGCCAGGCGGGCGCGGTGCATCTGCTGGCGCGCAAGGTCGACTGTTCGGTGA
>NZ_JBEKVH010000211.1:0-5041 GCF_049514155.1 Roseiarcus sp.
GACCTTTGCCGAATTCCACACCACCGCAAAGGGTCGTGAGCCGCCACGACGCTACGCAAGAGCGAATGTCGGCTTTAGCATTTCAATTGCCGAAACCCGCCATTCCGCTCCCGGCCAGCTCCGGGCATAAGCAGACAGCCTGCCTTGCGCCCATCCTTGCCTTTCAGAACGGTGAGAGCCGTTCTCGAAACCGGTCATTCGTTCCAGTCGCCGGGACCAACCGCAGAGCCGTCACTCGAGTTGTCTCGGCCTCAATTGACACTACGCGGGAGGTTGAATTGAAGTCCCGCTTCTTCGGCCGCAATCAACCCAAGGGCGCTCCAGTCGAGATCGGCGTAGCCGCGAGCGATTCCTGTGATGAGGCGGTCTCGCACGACGTTGACCGACGGCATCGGGGCACCCGCAATCTCGGCTTCGGCGAGCGCCAGACGCACGTCCTTGAGCACCAGCGGCAAGACGAATCCGGGTGCGTACGACTTCCTGACGATCTTGTCGCCGTAGATTTTATGCGCGCGTCCGCCGAACATCGTGCTCGTCATGATGTCGATGAACGGCTTGGGTTCGAGTCCGCGCTTGAGAGCCACAGCGACGACTTCCCCCAGCACCTCCAGCGTCGTCGCGGTCATCATGTTGCCGAGCAGTTTGATGAGGTTTGCGTGCGAAGGATCGGGGCCGACGACAAAGGTCCTTTGTCCGAGGCTGTCGAGCATCGGCAGACAGCGCTCGACATCGGTTGACGGACCGGCGGCGACAACGAACAGCTGGCGCGCCTTGGCGGCGTCGGGATTTCCAAACACCGGCGCGGCCACGTAGCCTTGTCCGTAACGCGCATGCTCCGCCGCGAGGCGAGACGCAGTGGCTGCGCTGATGGTGCTCATGGATAGATGAATTGCGCCGCGCTTCAATCCGGCGGCGAGACCCTTGACGCCGTCGCCTTCGCGACCAAGGACCACGTAGCGAACGGCGGCGTCGTCCGGCAGCATGCTGACGACGACCTCGCAGTCGAATAGGCTGCTTAAGTCCATCGTGGGCTCGAGACCGAGCGCACCGAGCTTCTCCATCTGATCCGGGCGGCGGACGTAAGCAATGACCCGGTGTCCGGCGGCGATCAGGTTCGCTGCCATCGCTATCCCCATGTGACCGAGGCCGACAAAGCCGATTTCGCCTTCGACCGACAGTCGCCCTGAGGGCTCAACTTCGGACGCCGGCAAGCCCGCGAGAGCGGAGATGGATTGGTCTTTGGACATAATGCCTCCTGATTGCGCGCCTGTGCGACAGCTCGTTCATTGCCGTCTTGCGAGCGATCGCTGACCTCACGTTTTTCTCCGAAAAGACGGACGGTCCGCGCCGAGGACGTCTACAACCGGACGTGAAACCAAGACGGTGCCCAGCCGCGGGCCGTCTTCAGAGCCTACTGTTGTTCTTCCGACGCGCGGCGCGCGATTTCGGGAATATCGGCGGCGTCGATGCCGATATCGTGCAGCTCCTGGTTAGAATACCTGGAAAGTTCCTCGAATATGGTCCAGTATCTTAGGCGTCGCCGGAAGTAGCGCGCGAGCGATAACATCTTCATGATACGTTCCATTGTTCGACATTGATCGTGAATGAATGCGTCGAACTTCGCGATCTTTTGTCGCCGACCAATCTACGTCCGTCGCACAATTATTCCATCCTACATTGGTAAATCGAGTTCCATTGTTGGTTTCAAGAAGCCAAACTTTCGTATGACGCGCGCGCGATGGCGGCCCGTTTCATGCTCGTGAGCGCCCCGCGCTCGACGTGCGGATAATGTCCTTGGCGGGACAGCTATCTCAATTGCAGGGCAGCCGAGCCGGCGGAGGGCGGCTTCGGCGAGCGTCGCCGGCGGCTGAACCGATGTCGCGGCGCTTCCAGCGTTCCTCACGCCTTGCTCGCGTCGCCGGCCGCCGCCGGCAAGTTGATCTGGAAGACGGCGCCGTTCGGCACATTCGGCGACGCCGACAACCGGCCGCCATGCGCCTCAACGATTGAACGGCAAATCGACAATCCCATCCCCATGCCCTCTGGCTTGGTGGTGAAGAACGCCTCGAAGAGCCGGTCCATCTGCGCCGATTCGAACCCGGGGCCCGAATCCGCAACCGCGACGACGACACGGCCCAACTCGTCGACCGCGGATCTGATCTCCAGCCGCCGCTGGCCATGCATGGAATTCGCCATCGCCTCGACGCCGTTCATGATCAAATTCAGCGCCACCTGCTGAAGCTGGACCCGATCGCCAATGACCCGAACTGGATTGGGTTGCAGCGAAGTTTCGACCCTGACGCCATTACGACGGAACTCGGCGCCGACGAGGATGATCACCTCTCGGATCACGTCGTTGATGTCGAGCGAGACCATCTCGGGCGCCGACTTGCGGGTCTGGGCGCGGATGCTTTTGACGATGTCGCTAGCGCGCAGGCCATTTCTGACGATGCGCGTCGCGGCCTGCCGCGCCTCCTCGAGATTCAACCGCTCGGCTTCAAGCCAGAGCAGGCAAGCTTCGGCGTTGGTGACGATCGCGGCGAGCGGTTGATTGATCTCATGCGCGATCGAAGCCGTGAGCTGGCCCATGGTGCTCAAACGCGACGCCCGTTCGAGATCAGCCACGGCGCTCCGCAGGGCTTCCTCTGCGAGTCGACGCTCGGTGACATCCATGACCGTGCCGACGAATTCCCGTATCGTGGCGCCGTTGGCGCTTAAGTGCCCCAGGCTGTGCAGATGCTTTGTCGCGCCGTCGGGCGTGACGACGCGGAAGTCGCACTGGAAGTCGCCGCCGTCGCGAACCGCTTTCGCCAGCATGTCTTCGAAAGCCGGCCGATCCTCAGGATGAATCCGGTCTGCAAACGCCGCATAGGACGGGGTCGTCGCATTCGGATCCAATCCGAAAATGCGAAATTGCTCGGCCGACCACCACGCTTCGCCGGTGGCCACGTTCCACGCCCAGCTTCCGGTTCGGCTGATTTCTTGGCCTTCGGCCAGAAAGGCCTCGCTGCGGCGCAGATCCTCCTCGGCGCGCCGGCGTTCGGCATTTTCGCGTTCCAGCCTCATCTTGGCCAAGTGCTGTTCGGTCACGTCGACGAGCGTACCGACGTACTCGACGACCTCGCCGTCCTTGCCGACGACGGGATGTCCGACGCTTTGATGATAACGAAGGCTCCCGTCTGGCGCCTGAAATCGCCATTCGACATCGAATCCCTTCTTTTCCCGGATTGCTGTGTCGAGGGTTTCAACGAATTTGGCGCGATCTTGCGGAAGAATTTGTTGAACGGCCTTCTCGAAGGCATGAGAATCCTCAACCGGATCGATGCCAAAAATTCGATAGTGCTCGGGAGACCAATAGACGTTCTCGCGGCTCGCGACGTTCCAAGCCCAGCTGCCCGTGTGCGTCAGCCTTTGTCCTTCCTCGAGATACGCTTCGATGCGGCGCAATTCCGACTCCACCCGCGCGCGTTCGGCTCGGGTCCGGATCGCCATCACCCCATAGGCCAAGTCGTTGGCGAGTTCCGAGAAATGCAAGCGGGTCTGCTGTGCGAAAGCGTGTGATCGGTCGGCGTAAAGGGTGAGGGCGCCAAACGCCTTCCCATCGGACTTCAGCGGCAGCGCCAACGATGACTCGTACCCGCGCCTGAGCGCCTCGCTTCGCCACTGCTGAAAGTTCGGATCGGTGGCGATTTCATCAGTCCAGGAGAGTTCGCCGGTTCGAATGGCGACGCCTGTCGGCCCCTGCCCGGCGGGCGCGTCGGACCAGGCAACATCTATGCGGTCGAGATATCCATCGTCGAATCCAGCATGCGCAATCCGCCGGATCCCCGACGCCCCGTTCTCCTCGCGATAGCCGACCCAGACCATCCGCATGCCACCATCCTCGACCAGGACTCGGCAGATGGCCTGCGTCAGTTCGATCTCCTGCGTGGCGCGAACGAGCGCCTCGTTGCAGCGATTGACGGTGCGGAGGGTGCGGTTGGCGGCCCTCAGTTGTTCCTCGACGCGCAGGCGCTCGGCGATTTCAGCCAGCAGCCTGTCTTTCGTGGGCTCATCGGACTTCAAGGCGATGACTCCTTGCGAAGAGAGCCAGTCGCCTGCGCGCGCGATGGCCGACTATAGGCGTCAATGGAAAACGAGGCGCCGGAGACGAACGAAACGCTGTATCCGTCGCCGGTCACGCGCCCGCCAGCGCGAAACGATTCATTGTCGCCAAGCTTCAGCGTGGCTGCGCCGCGAGCGCGCGGTGCAGTAACTCTATCATGGTCCTCCCGCCAAACGGCTTTTCGAGAAAGGCGAGTGCGCCTCCGGCTTCAGCGCGCCTTCGAATGGCCTGTTCAGGAAAAGCCGTGACAAAAATGATCGGAATGCGACTTCCTTGCGCATTGAGACGATCCTGAAGATCAAGGCCGCTCATACCGGGCATCTGCACGTCAGTGATGAGGCAGGCGCTCTCGTCGACCTGCGGTGAGCGCAAAAATTCCTCAGCGGATTCGAATGCGAAGGAGACGAGGCCGAGCGATCTCGCGAGGCTCTCCATCGCGGCGCGGACGGACTCGTCGTCATCGACAATCGAAATGATCTGACTCGTTGACACGCGTGTTCCCCCGCTTTGCCCGCCAACACCCGAAAGCGAAGAGCCAGAAGCGCGCAGCATATGATCGAATGATGCGCCAATCGGCACGGCAATGAAATCATACAGACGTTTGTGCCGTGAATCATTGCTCGTGACGCAGTTCGAGGGCCTCGGCCGCCCTCACGAGGTCCGCGAAGGATCGCACGCCCATCTTCCTCATGATGTGGCCACGATGGATCTTGACCGTGATCTCGCTGAGGCCGAGTTCGGCCGCCGCCTGCTTGTTCATTAGCCCCGCAGTGACGAGCGCCAAGATTTCCCGCTCGCGGGCCGTTAACGACTCAAACCTTCCGCGCAGGTCGGAAAGCGACTTTTCGCTTTCACGTCGCTTCGTGTCCCGTTCGATGGCTCGCGCGACGGCATCGAGCATGTCCTGTTGGCGAAACGGCTTGGTCAGGAAATCGA
>NZ_JBEKVH010000212.1:0-4994 GCF_049514155.1 Roseiarcus sp.
AGAGCAAGTCGATCCGCCTCGCCGAGATCGCGAGCGATGATCGCCGCGAGTTGCGTCTCGCCGGCGACCGCGGCCTCGCTCAATCGCCGCCTGCCGCGCGGGGTGAGCGACAGTTTCGATTGGCGCCGATCCTCGGCGTCGCGCGCCCGCGCGACCCAGCCGTCGGCGGTCAATTCGGCGATCAGCCGCGTCAGCGATTGTACGCGCACGCCTTCGGCGGCGGCGAGGTCGGTCGGGGTGATCGCGCCCGCGCGGTAGATGCGGCCGACGAGGCTGAGCTTGGCGGCGCTGATTCCGTCGCGCCTGAGGTTCGGCCGCAAGCGGCGAGCGAGCGGCGTAATCGCGCGGCGGATCTCGGCGGCGCAGCGTTTGGGCGAAGGCGACTCGGTCGGGATGGGCTGGGGGGACATGAGAGTACTAAGCTCAGGCTTAGCATTATTGGTAAGCCTGAGCTTAGTAACTGTCAACCTCCAGGCGCGAGGCCGGCTGCAGGCCCTTGCGTCTTGCCGGCAAATCGTCGACATGCGCGCGGGATCGAGGCGTGGGACGCGATGGTTGGGGCGGGGACGGATCGAACGAGGGCGGATTTCGGCGGCGGCCCGGCGGTGGTGCTGGTGCGGCCGCAATTGGCGGTCAACATCGGCATGTGCGCGCGGGCGATGGCCAATTTCGGCCTCGCCGACCTGCGCCTGGTCGCGCCGCGCGAAGGCTGGCCGCGCACCGGCGAATACCGCGACGTCGCCTACGCCGCCGCCGCCGGCGCGGCCCATCTGCTCGACGGCGCGCGCGTGTATGCGACCGTCGCAGAGGCGGTCGCCGACCTGAACTTCCTCTACGCGTCGACGGCGCGCGAGCGCGGCCAGGTCAAGGCGGTCTCGACCCCGGCGGCGGCGATGGCGGCGACGGTTGTGGCGGCGGACAAGCGCGGCGTGCTGTTCGGTCCCGAGCGCACCGGCCTCGACAACGACGAAGTCGCGCTCGCCGACGAGATCGTCACCTTTCCCGCCAATCCGGCCTACGCCTCGCTCAACCTCGCCCAGGCGGTGCTGCTGGTCGGCTATGAATGGTTCAAGGCGGCGCACGGCGACGCGCCGCCGGTTCCCGCGGTCGCGCGCGCCGTCTCGCCGCCGGCGACGCGCGAAATGACGCTCGCCTTCTTCGAATTCATCGAGGGCAAGCTCGACGACGCCGGCTTCTTCCGCCCGGTCGGCAAGAAGCCGGGCATGCGCCGAAACCTGCGCAACATGTTTCACCGCATGGCGATGACCCAGCAGGATGTGCGCACCCTGTGGGGCGCGGTCGTCCGGCTGGTCGAAGGTCCGCGCGTCGAGGTGCAGACGCGCAAACGCAATCGGCCGCCGAAAGGGTAGGGGTCGAAATCTGGCGTTTGGTTCCCGCCGACGAACCGGAGCCTATCCGCCCAGACTTTCCGCCGACCGCGGCCTCTTGGCCAGAGCTGGCCGTAAGCAGACGTTGCTGTAGAGCGCTTGCTTTCAGCAGCATCTGACCCTTAGGGAATTTACTGTGGGGCGGTCGAACGTCGAGAGTGACCAAAAAGCCTCAGCAGAGCGCAACTCAGCTGCCGAGCGAGAGCTTGTCTCTTACTGACGTCGGGATGCAGCTTTCATTAGACTATCAATGGTCTTTGGAAGGTCCGTATACCCAAGCTCCAATGGCCCAGAGCGGAGACTATGAGCCTTGAGCCACTTTTTATTACTTAATGCCACTTGCGCAGAGAAATTGTCGCGAGCCAACAGCTTGAGATTGTGCCAGAACAACAAACTATTTCTCACACTCGTTATCAAGCGCACGTACCCGTCTTGGGACACAACGATGCCGAGAGCCTTGCGATCTTGTGCGCAGTATCGGAGCATAGACCCATGTCGCGTTCCAAACAGTGAAAGATCAATTTTTTTTGCCCGGGTTCCTCGACGAGAAAAGTCTGCTCCGTCGTACGCCGTTGTGACATTCGGCGCTGAACCTATCTTTACACCAAATCCTGCCACTGAAAGCGTTGGAGACATTAAGACCAATCCGTCGACTGCAGCCAAAGAGGCGATCAACTTGACTGCGCCGGTAATTTCTTCCTCTCTATCTTTAGCGTCTGTTGTAGCCAGCATAACTTCTGATACTAAATCTGCCGGAACCGGATCTCCTTTTTTGGTCAACGCTCGCTGCGCACGTTCAACATCCCATAAATGTTCTTCATCCAACACGCAAAGGATCGCGGCATCCTGCAACCGCGGGTACGCGAACGGATGGTTGACTTCCAGTATACGCTTGATCGGCTTTGGGGTTAGAAGAAATGCTCCCCCGGTCCCGCGCTGCCGCAACCCGATGCAGAGCCTGGCAACGGACGTTACCCACATCCGGATGAGCTCCACCGGGATTTCGGTCTCATCATCACGGTCAAGGACGCGAGTTATCGCTTGTGCGAACGGCGCCAACGCGTCCAAGGCGTACCTGGAGACTATCTTGGATCCGAGTGCATCGTCTTCGCGAGTTATGAAGGTTTGCGCCTTCAGGCCGCCCAAGAACAGGTTGCCATGGTAGGCAGAAATATCACCGATGCCGTCCATCGTGACCGTCAACAGACCTGGATTTGTGAAATAACCTGTGCTCGATTCTCGATGCCACCCCACATTCTGTTGGACCTGCTGATCGACCACACCCCAAGCGACAAGCTCGCTCCGGCGTGTCGAATATACCGCGATGGATGCCGACCACCGGTCGATCGCGCATGCGAGTTTCACTAGAGTCTGAACGGTCAAAATCTCAGGCGTCTCAAATCTGTTGAATGCTGGGTAGTCTGCTCTTCGAAGACGCGGAGGAGCGACGTCCGGCCGCTTGGGATTCGCGAACGTCAAGCTTCCTTTGACAAATCGCCCCTCTTCGCTGCGCAAAGTTCCCTGATAAGCCACTTCAAGAAGAGCGCCGACCACTTGGCGGTTGGGCTCATCGAAACCAAGGGCCCGCATTCTGGACGCGACCTCATGCGCAAGCCGATCGACCAAATCTGGCATGTCTTCACCCGCAATGTCACACCGGGAAGAACCGGCTCGATGTTACTGCACAAGCTACCGCTCTTGACGGTGTGATCGAGTGGCGATGCTATTTGCGGCGATTGCCTACAGCCGCTTTGGGCGCGAAGCGGTTAGTTCCGCTGAGTCGAGTCAACGCCTCTCTCCGCCTTCTCCGGCGGCCGCCAAGCATGTGACGACTATCCGTTGGGCCTGCCTCACGCCTCGGGCTTGCCCGTCGCGCAGCCCCTGACGAACAGCCGCACGGCGAGGCGCAACCGCCGCTCCTGCTCCTCGGGGCTTTCGCGCAGCCCGAACAAGGCGAGTCGCTGCGGGATGCCGACGACCGAAATGAAGAACTGCTCGATCGTCAACTGTGGCTGCGGAAACGCGATCTCGCCGCGATCGGCGTAGACCTTGAAGACGCGCTCGACCTCTCTGAGCGCTCTCTCCCGGTTCCGTTCGACGAAACGCCTGGCGAGATCGGGGAAGAGCGGCGCCGACGAGATGAACAGGCGGTGGAGGGCGACCGCCTCGGGCTGGAGGGCGACCTCGAGCAGGCGCCGCCCAAGTTCGTACAAGTCGTCCTCGGGGCCGCGTCCCGACGGCTCGAACCCGCGCAACACGCCCTCGAATTTGCCCATGAAGGCGTGTTCGATGGCGGCGCCGAACAATTCCGATTTGTCGTCGTAGCGGGCGTAGATGAAGCGCTTGGCGACGCCGGCCTGCTTGGCGATTTCTTCGACCGAGACCGCCTCATAGCCGCGCTGGAGAAACAGCCGCATCGCGGTTGCGAGCATATTTCCGAGGCGCCGCTGCGCTTCGGCGCGGGTCGGCCGTCCGCCGGCGCCGCGCTTGAATTCGGCGATCTCCGTCATGCAACCCCTCTCGCGGGGATTGCCCTAGCATAACTTCGTCGTATAATGCAACGCAACCGTTTCGTTGCGAATATGCGGGATCGATCTTGGACAAACGAACGATCATCGTGTTGGGCGTCGTCATGGCGGTCGCCGCGGCGTTCGCCGTCCTGTGGTTCCACAAGGCGCCGGCCGAGGCGTCGTGGCAGGGCTACGCCGAGGCCGATTTTGTCAAGGTCGGGCCGACCCAGCAGGGCCTGGTCACCGCCGTTCACGTCCAGCGCGGCGACCATGTCGTCAAGGGCGCGCCATTGTTCGACCAGGACGACGCGATGGACCGCGCCGCGGTCGATCAGGCCGCTCACCTGGCGCAACAGGCGAGGGACCAACTCGCCAATCTGCAGGGACCCGCCAAACCGACCGAGATCGCCCAGGCCGAGGCCAATCTCAACGACGCGATCGCGGCGCGTGGCAAGGTGCAAGCCGATCTGCAACGCAACGAGACCTTGCTGGCGAGCGGCTCGGCGACCAAACAGGTGGTCGACCAGGAGAGGGCGGACCTCGCCTCGGCCGAGGCGAAAATCGCCGCCGCCGCAGCCGCGGTGAAACAGGCGCAGGCGCCGCTCGGCCGGGCGGACGAGATCGTCGCCCAGGCCTCGGCGGTCGAGGTCGCTGACGCGGCTTTGGCGCAGGCGCGCTGGCGCCTCGCCCAGCGCTCGGTCGCCGCTCCGGTCGCTGGATTCGTCGCCGACGTGCTGGCGCGGCCCGGCGAGACGTTGCAGGCCGGCGCGCCGATCGTCTCGCTGCTGCCGCCGGAGAACATCTTCATCCGTTTCTTCGTGCCCGAGCCGTCGCTGGCGCACGTCCATCCCGGCGACACGGTGGCGCTGACTTGCGATAATTGCCCGCCGGACGTGACCGGCGCCGTGTCGTTCGTCTCGCCGCAGGCCGAATACACGCCGCCGTTCATCTATTCGGAATCGACCCGGGCCAAGTTCGTCTTCCTCGCCGAGGCGCGGCCGAAGCCGGACCAGGCGGCGCTGTTCAATCCCGGCCAGCCGGTGACGGTGAAGCCGCGGGCCGCCTCGCCATGAACGATCTCGTCATCGACGTCAGC
>NZ_JBEKVH010000213.1:0-4984 GCF_049514155.1 Roseiarcus sp.
GGTCGCGTCGTCACCGCGCCGACCAACGGCGCCGCGGGCGTGATGCCTGCCGTGCTGCGCTATTATCGCGACCACTGCGCCGGCGCGACGCCGGAGGGATTGCGCGTCATGCTGCTGACGGCGGCGGCGATCGGCGCGCTGTTCAAACTCAACGCGTCGATCTCCGGCGCCGAAGTCGGCTGCCAGGGCGAAGTCGGCGTCGCCTCGTCGATGGCGGCGGCGGGTCTGTGCGCCGCGCTCGGCGGGGCCAACGCGCAGATCGAGAACGCCGCCGAGATCGCGATGGAGCACCACCTCGGCATGACCTGCGACCCGATCGGCGGGCTGGTGCAGATTCCCTGCATCGAGCGCAACGCCTTCGGCGCGATCAAGGCGATCGCCGCCGCTTCGCTGGCGTTACGCGGCGACGGCCGCCACAAGGT
Organism: Roseiarcus sp.; assembly: GCF_049514155.1. Classification (GTDB taxonomy): domain Bacteria; phylum Pseudomonadota; class Alphaproteobacteria; order Rhizobiales; family Beijerinckiaceae; genus Roseiarcus. The sequence continues at coordinate 423 of NZ_JBEKVH010000213.1, forward strand.
GTCCCTCGACAGCGTGATCGCGACGATGCGTCAGACCGGCGCCGACATGCAGTCGAAATACAAGGAGACTTCGCTCGGCGGGCTGGCGGTGAACTTCATTGAGTGCTGAACGGGCGCTTGCCAACTCTGGGCGCGATCAGAAACGAGCGGCCTTTCAGCTTTCGCCACTGGCGCTCAGCGGGCAGACGAGATTCAACCATGCCAGAATTGCGGTTGGCGGCGGCGCCTCGGTTCGTCGCACATCGAAAACCTCCTCGTCGCGCAGCTGAATGCGGCAGACCGAGAAGGCGCGTTTCTCGTCGAGGCTGTTGTCCACGAGCCCACTCGCGTCGGCGACGCGAGAGGCGGCGCTTATGGCTTGCTGCGTGCGCTCGAACCGCGCGAGCAGTTTCTCCAGAGGAACATTGTGTCCGCCCAAGGCGACGCGCGTTTGCACGCGCGCGATCGATAGCGCTGAGTTCGTCAGGCCGACGAAGGCGAGCAGCACGAAGTAGCCCGCTGCCTGCATCTGCTCGATGAGTTCAATTTTCGATGCGACCGTGCCGTCCGCCCGCTCAATCCAGTAAGAGAAGACGGTCTCCATGGCGAACGGCACTTTGTTCAACATGGCCTGCGCGACAAAGGCCTCGACGCCCTTTTGGGCTACGCGCATCCAACTTTCGTCAGTGTCGCGCAGCTCACTCGCCCAAGGCGGCAAATGGCCGCGGCGGTCGCGCTCAGGCAGCAGCGAAAGCATCATGCGATCGGCGTTGACGAGCGGAATTCGAATTCGCGGCGAAAGATGTTTCTGCCACATCGTCGACTTGCCGGAGCCGTTGTGGCCGGCCAGGACAACGCCCAGCGGTTTTCCAGACGCCGCCTGAGTTCGCAAGGTGCGGTCCACCGCGGCCGCGAGATTGATCATTTGGCGATTTTGAATTCCCCAGCCGCCAGCGTGCCGCGCTCGTCACGCCCATTCAGTTCGCGGATGAGGATCGAGGGGTCGTTGGGATCGGCGCGATATTTCGGAATGCCTTTGCTGCGAGGCAGCTTCACCCCCGGCTTGACGAACGCCATCAGTCCGCGCTTCAGCGCGGCTTGGCCCAACGCGATATTATGCTTGACTGTTGCAGCGGCCGGAGCACGGCCCTTAATCGTGACCGATCCAAAACGCATTACGTAAGTCTTGCCATGTGACGAGTCTATGTGGGCTCTCGGACGCGCGGCCTCAATCTTTCCATGAGAAGCGATTCTCTTGATGGCTCCCGCCTTACTCCTGACCATCGTCACTGATTCGCCTTCGTTCGTCGTCTTGCGAACCTCGCTCGACCGGCCTTGGGCCAATCCCGGACGCGCCTGGCGAGGCGTGGCGGCGATTTTCATGTCCGCGCGGGCGGAGCGCCCTTTTGAGACGTCGCTTGATTTGTTCGCCATAGAGAGAGGATAACACTTGCCCACGTGCAATCAAGATTGCAGCTGCTGCAATTCTCACTTCGGAGCCATCGCCATGAGAGCGACGGCGTAGGACGTGCGTCCCAATCCGTCTTTCGGCGACCTCACTCCCGCTCGACTCTCACCCAGCCGTTCAGCCCGAGCCGCTCCTGCGGCAGGTAGGCGGCCTTGTAGGCCATCTTGCGCGAGCCTTCGATCCAGTAGCCGAGATAGACGTGCGGCAGGTCGAGCTGACGCGCCCGGGCGATGGCGTCGAGAATCATGAATGCGCCGAGCGAACGCTTGGCTTCGTCGGGCGCGTAGAAGGAGTAGACGAGCGACAGGCCGTCGGCGAGCCGGTCGGTGAGGCACGCGCCGACCAGGCGTCCCGCCGGACTACCGCAGCGGTATTCGGTCAGCGACGTGTCGATGTGGCTGTCTTCGATCATCATCGAATAGTCGAGCATCGACATGTCGGCCATGCCGCCGTCGGGATGGCGCGAGTCGAGGTAACGGCGGAACAGCGCGTATTGCTCGCCCGACGGTTTGTTGGGCGCTGCGTCGCCGACGATGTCGGCATTGGCGCGCAGCACCCGCTGCTGGCTGGCGCTGGGACGGAAGTCGGCGACCAGGACCCTGACCGAGACGCAGGCGCGGCAGTTCTCGCAGGCCGGCCGGTAGGCGATCGTCTGCGAGCGACGGAAGCCGGTCTGGGTCAGCGCGTCGTTCAAGCCCACGGCGCGTCGGCCGACGAGATGGGTGAACACCTTCCGCTCCTGCGCCCCCGGCAGATAGGGGCAGGGCGAAGGGGCGGTGAGATAGAACTGGGGGGCGTCCCGCATCTCGCGAGTCACGCTGTCGCCCTCCTCAAAGCGTCGCACGACGCGGCAAGGCTAGAACGGATCGCGCCGAAGAGGAATACGCCGGTCAAACTTTTCCGGACCCAATTTCACACGCGTCGCACGACGGTTACGCCGGCGAGCATGTCGTGCAGGCAGCGTTTCTCGGGGTCGACCAGCGAAACGAGGAAGATCGGCGGAAAGAACCAGCTTAGGTAAAAAAACAGCGCGTGGGCGGCGGCGTTGATGAACGGCACGCGCGCGCCGTCCTCGTGCATGCGCATCTCCAGCCCAAGCGCGCGCATGCCGGGGGTCGCCATCTTCCGCCCGGAAACCGTGAGACCGTTGTAGAAGAATGCGATCAGCGGATAGAGCGGCGGCAACAGAAACAGCGACAGGCCGAGGGTCAGAATCAGCAACGCGATCCAGATCACGGTCGCGAGAATCGAGACCAGGACGAGATCGAGCGCCAGCGCGACGATGCGGCGGGTGCGCACGCCGGCGAGCGGATCAGAGCTGAGCATGGTTGCGCTCGCGGTGTGAGCCAAGTTTGCCTCCCTCGGCCAGAGCGGCCGATCAGCGGGGATGTGGGGGGCGGGGGGCGCGAGTCAAGACCGAACGCCGAAGAGCCCGCCGGGCTTCAGCGCCAGCGTGATCGCCAGCAGGCTGAAGACGGCGACGTCGCGATAGTCGACCGAGAAGCAGGCCTGCCAAGCGGCCTCGAAGGCGCCGACCAGAAAGCCGCCGAGGAGGGCGCCGGGGATCGAACCGACGCCGCCGAGAATGGCGGCGACCAGCGCCTTGAGGCCGAGCCCGGTCGCGGCGGCGTAGCCGACCGAGCCGTAGTAGATCGTCATCACGAAGCCGGAGAGGCCGGCGAACGCGCCGGCCAGCGCGAAGGTCTGGGCAAGGATGGCGCGCGGGCTGACGCCGAAGAGCTGGGCGGCGAGCGGATCGTCGGAATAGGCGCGCCAGCGGCGACCAAAGCGGGTGAAGCGCATCGCCGCAAGCAGCGTCAGGCCGGCGAGGAGCGCGAAGCCGCCGGAAAGCAGCGCGTCGAGGGCGGACGTGACGACGAAGTCGCCGGCGCGCGCGACGCCGAACGGCGCGTTGAGCATCGGGCTCACCCAGACCGGCCGATTGCCCTGCGCGAGACGCAGAAACTCGTCGATCGCCATCGCCAGGCCGACGCTCGCCACCAGCGCCTGTTGGCCTGTGGCGCCGCGCAGCGGATAGAAGACCCAGCGGCTGGTCGCGATCCCCCACATCGCCGCCGCCGCGCCGCCGAGCGTCAACGCGGCGGCGAGGATCGTCGCCGGCGTCTGGCCGACGGCGAGGAGAGCGCCGAGCGCCGCCGCGTAGCCGCCGGCGGCGGCGAAGTCGCCAAAGGCGAGGTTGATGCGGCCGACGAGGCCGTAGACCAGCGAATAGGCGGCGGCGAGCAGAGCATAGATCGCCGCCAGCGGCAGGCCGTTGAGCGCCTGCTGCAACGCGTAGGCGGCGGAGCGCGGCAGGCGCGGCAGATCGGCGACGTCGCCGAGCGGCGCCGGGTCCGCGTCGCGCGCTTCCGGCGTCGCCAGCCAGAAGCGCACGAGGAAATAGAGGTTGACGTCGCTGAGCGGCCGGCCGTCGATCGCCAAGGTGGTCAGTTCATCGGATCGCAGCGGCCGTCCCGGCTGGCGGAAGCGGCAGTCGGCGAAATGGGTCAACGCCGGGGAGGGGGGCTCGAGTTGATAGACCACGCGCAAGCCGCGCCCGTCGGGAAATTCGTGCTGGCCGACGACCTCGATGGTCGAGTCGGGCGGGGAGAGGGCTGGCAGCGCCATCCGACACAGGCGGGCCTGGTCGGTCTCGACCAGCCGCGAGCAGCCGGCGAGCGCCAAAGCGGCGAGCAGGACGGCGAAGCGCCGCCTCACGCGTCGCGTCCCCGCGCCGCGCGACGGCGCTGCTTGGCGCGGTTGCCGCAGACTTCCATCTCGCACCAGCGGCGGCGGTTGTTCTTGGTCTCGTCGTAGAACAGCCAGCCGCAGGCGACGCCGCCGCATTCCTTGATCCGCACCGGATCACGCTCGGCGACCAGTGATACGGCGGCGAGCGCGACCGGCCCCAGCGCTGCGGCGAGCGGCGCGTCGGCGAGGCGCCAGCGCCAGGCGTGGCGCAGGCCGTCAGGGGCGAGCCGCGCGGCGGCGAGCCAGCGCGCATGCAGCGTCGCAAGGTCGTCGAGCGCGGCGGGCGGCGGGTCGGCGCGATGCGCGATCGCGGCGGCGACGGCGTGAACGTCGTCGCGCAGGCGGCGCGCTTCGGCGAGCAGCG
>NZ_JBEKVH010000214.1:0-9632 GCF_049514155.1 Roseiarcus sp.
AAGATCGCGACGTCGTCGGGCCCGCCGAAATTGGCGGAGCAATGCATCGGCAGCACGTTGGAGTCGGGCAAGATGAAGTTGAGATAGCTGAACACCGACTTCTTCATTTCGCCGCCGTAGCGGGTGCCGCCGATCAGCACGATGCGGCGGGTGAAGTCGCAGGCGATCACCGTCTGCGAGCGCGTGCCGTGGCGAGCCGGGTCGGCGCGGAACGACGGCAGATCGACGATCGTCAGGTCGGGAATGAACGCAGCCAGCGAATTCGCTTGCGGCCGGATCAGCAGATCGCGGATGAACAGCGAGTGCCAGGCGTACTCCGTGAAGACGCGCACGCGCACGCGCGCGTCCGGATCGGCGCCGGCGTAAAGGTCCTGGGCGAACAGCTCGCGTCCACGCGCATGGTCGATGAAATCGCCGAGCAGCGTCTCGAAATGCTCGGGCGTCATCGCATTGTTGCCCTCCCACCAGACCGTGTCCTCGGTGGTGGCGTCACGGACGATCACTTTGTCTTTCGGGCTTCGTCCGGTGTGGGGGGCGGTCTCGGCGACGAGGGCGCCGCCCTGAGCGATGACAGCCTCGTTGCGGCGGACGGCCTCAATGTAGAGCTGCGGCGCGTGATGGTTCCAGTGTAGTCCGGCGAGATCGCGGAAACCGAACGCTTCCGCGCCGTATCCGGCGTTGAAAATCCCAGTCTGCCTCATCTTCCCCTCGCAATCGCATAAACCTAAGCAAACCGGCGGCGAACCGGTTTGTTTCAGCGCAATTGCCGAGGGGCGGAGGCTCAGGCCCCGAGTGGCGTCAGGCGAATGATCTGGCAGGCCTCGCCGATCGCCGCGGGCGGCGCGCCGATCTTGCGGACCAGCAGCGCGTCGGCGCGCGCGAGCGCCTTGGCGAGCGAGGAATCCTGATCGGCGATCGCCGTCGCCAGCGTTTCCCCGTCTGCGCCGGCGGCGAGGGTCGCGCGCAGATAGGCCGTGCGCTCTTGGTTGGCCGGCAGGGGCGCCGCGAGGCGCGCCGGCTCGCTTGGGTCCGCGCCGGCCCGCGGATCGCCGAGCAGCGCGCGGACGAGCGGACGAAGGAAGAGAACGGCGCAGACGGTCGCCGAGGTCGGATTGCCGGGCAGGCCGAGCACGCTCATCGCGCCGATGCGACCGTGGATCAGCGGCTTGCCCGGCCGCATGGCGATGCGCCAGAAGTCGAGCGACATGCCGGCGTCGGCGAGCGCCTTGCGGATGAGGTCGTGATCGCCGACCGAGGCGCCGCCGATCGTCGTCAGCACGTCGGCGTTGGCGCGCCGCGCTTCGGCGAGGCGGTCGGCGAGCGCGGCGGGATCGTCGGGCGCGGCGCCGAGATCGAGCGGCTCGCCGCCCGCCGCCGCGACGACGCCGGCGATGGCGTAGGCGTTGGAGGCGACGATTTGCGCCGCCCCGCGCGCCTCGCCCGGCGCGGCGAGCTCGTCGCCGCTCGACAGGATGGCGACCCGCGGCTTCCGCCGCGCCGCCAACGTCGGATGATCGGCGGCGGCGGCCAGCGCCACGTCGCGGGCGGTCAGCCGACGGCCGGCCGATAGAAGGACTTCGCCTTCGACAAAATCACAGCCGCGCCGACGGACGTGATCTCCCGGCGCGACCGGCGCTTCGATGATTACGGCGTCGCCGTCGCGCTCAGCGATCTCCTGCATCGCCACCGCATCGGCGCCCTCAGGCAGCGGCGCGCCGGTGAAGATGCGCGCCGCCTCGCCGGGCTTGAGGCGGCCTAAGAAGGGGCGGCCGGCCGCGGCTTCGCCGACGACGGTCAGACGCGCTTGCGCGCTTGTCGCGTCGGCCGCACGCAGCGCGTAGCCGTCCATCGCCGAATTGGCGAAAGGCGGCTGGACGCGGCGCGCAGCGACGTCGCGCGCCAATGTGCGGCCAAAGGCCTCGGCGAGCGGAACGAACTCTTCGCCGAGCGGACCCGGAACGCAGGCCAGCACGCGCGCCAGCGCCTCCTCGACCGGCATCAACGGGGAGCGGCTCACCCTTGGCTCTCCGCCCGCCAATGCCCTGATTTGCCGCCGCGCTTGTCGACCAGCCGCACCGCCTCGATGCGCATGCCGCGGTCGACCGCCTTGGCCATGTCGTAGACGGTGAGACAGGCGACGGCGGCGGCGGTCAGCGCCTCCATCTCGACCCCAGTCGGTCCGACGGTCTTGGCCTCGGCGCGTACGACGACGCCGGGCAGCGCCTCGTCGAGCGCGAGGTCGACCGTGACCTTGGTCAGGGCGATCGGGTGGCAGAGCGGGATCAACTCATGCGTGCGCTTGGCCGCCATGATGCCGGCGATCCGCGCGGTTCCGAGCACGTCGCCCTTCTTCGCGTCGCCGGAGCGGATCAGCGCCAGCGTCTCGGGCCGCATCACGACGCGTCCTTCGGCGATCGCCGCGCGTTCGGTCGCCGCCTTTTCGGAGACGTCGACCATGCGAGCCTCGCCGGACGCGCCGACGTGGGTGAGCTTTGCCATGGGCGCGTTCAAGCAAGTTTTGCCCGCACTGGCAATGCCGGGGCGTCATTGCCTGCCTTCGCCCCTTCGGCTAAGCGGGAGGCATGGTCCAGATCGTCTCCCGGCCGGCGGCCCCCGAGCGGCGCGAATGCGGCAGCTGCGGCATGTGCTGCAAGCTGTTTCACATTCCCGCGGTTGAGAAGCCGGCGGGAAAGTGGTGCCGGCATTGGGCCGCCGGGGCGGGCTGCTCGATTCATCCGGACCGCCCCGAGCAGTGCCGTGAATTCTTCTGCCTGTGGATGTCCGACGCGAGCGTGGCGGACGTCTGGAAGCCGGAGCGCTCGCGCATCGTGCTGTCGATCTTTCCCGGCAACGGCTTCCTCTATGCCCAGGTCGATCCCAGCTCGCCGCAGGCGTGGCGCAAGCAGCCCTATTTCGACGACTTGCGTCGCATGGCCGCGGGGCTGCAGGACTTGAACCGGCGGGTGATCGTCTTCGTCGGCGAGAACGCGACGCTGGTGACGCCGCAGGGGGCGACGCCGCTCGGGCGGATGAACCCCGAGGAGCGCTTTGTCGTCGAGCCCGCCTTCGGTCCCGACGGCCCGACCTTTCGCGTGGCGCGAACGCACGCCTCCGGCGGTTGACCGGCGCCCGGCGTCGCGCGTCGCCCCGCCGCGCTCCGTCGGCCTTGTGAAGAGGGGCCAAGCCTGAGAACATCGCCCCGGTCCGCACTCTTCGGAGGCTCAAGCCGATGAACGACGTCGCCGCATTCCTCGCCCGCGCCATCGCCCAGGGGCGAGGCCGATTTCGCGCCGATCTGGCGCTGAAGGGCGGCCGCGTCTTCGATCTCGTCAGCGGCGAGCTCAAGACGGGCGACGTCGCGATCTGCGACGACCGCATCGTCGGCACGCAGGCCGAGTATCGCGGCTACACGGAGATCGACGTCTCCGGCAAAATCATCGTCCCCGGGTTCATCGACACCCACCTGCACGTCGAGTCGTCGCTGATCACGCCGCTCGAATTCGACCGCTGCGTGCTGCCGCGCGGGGTGACGACGGCGATTTGCGACCCGCACGAGATCGCCAACGTGCTCGGCGTCGACGGCTTGCAGTATTTTCTCGACGCCGCGCTGGCGACGGCGCTCGACCTCAGAGTGCAATTGTCGAGCTGCGTGCCGGCGACCCACCTCGAGACCTCCGGCGCGGAGCTCGAGATCGACGACCTGCTGCCGCTCGCCGGCCACCCGAAGGCGCTCGGCCTCGCCGAATTCATGAATTTCCCCGGCCTGCTCGCCGGCGACCCCGCCTGTCTGCTGAAGCTCGCCTTCTTTCAGGATCGGCCGATCGACGGCCACGCGCCGTTGCTCAGGGGCCTCGACCTCAACGGCTATCTCGCCGCCGGCGTGCGCACCGACCACGAGACGACCACCCTGCCGGAGGCGCTGGAAAAGCTGTCCAAGGGCATGCAGATCCTGGTGCGCGAGGGCTCGGTGTGCAAGGACCTCCACGCGCTGGCGCCGATCATCACCGAGCGCAACTCGCCTTTCATCGCGTTCTGCACCGACGACCGCAATCCGCTCGACATCGCCGAGGAAGGCCACCTCGACTTCATGATCCGCACCGCGATCGCGCTCGGCGCGCCGCCGCTCGCCGCTTATCGCGCCGCCAGCATTTCCGCCGCGCGCATCTTCGGCCTGCGCGACCGCGGCTTGGTCGCGCCGGGCTGGCGCGCCGACCTGGTCGTGCTCGACGATCTCGAATCCTGCGCGGTGTCGCGAGTGATTTCGGCCGGCCGCGTGGTCGGAGACGAACTGTTCGCCGGGCGGCCGAAGGTCGCGCCGGTCGGGCGCGGCAGCGTGAAAGCGCGGAAGGTGACGGCGGCGAGTTTCGCCGCGCACGGGCAGGGCCCGTCGACCCAGGCGATCGGCGTCGTACCGGGCAAGATCATCACCGAGCGGGTGCCGGCCGTGCTGCCGTTCGCCAACGGCCTGCGGGGGATCGATCTCGACCACGATCTGGTCAAGGTCGCGGTCGTCGCCCGCCACGGCCTCAACGACAACCTCGCCGTCGCCTTCGTCACCGGCTTCGGCATGAAGCGCGGCGCGATCGCCTCGTCGGTCGGCCACGACAGCCACAACATCACCGTCGTCGGCGCCGACGAAGTCGACATGGCGGTTGCGGTCAATCGGCTGGTCGAGCTCGAAGGCGGCTTCGTCGTCGCCGAGGGCGGCAAGGTGCTCGCCGAGCTGGCGCTGCCGGTCGCCGGACTGATGAGCCTGTTGAGCTTCGAGGAGGTGCGAGAGGCCTTAATCCCGTTGCGCGCCGCCGCCAGGAGCCTCGGCGTGGTGTTGCAGGAGCCGTTCCTGCAGGTCGCGTTCCTGCCGCTGCCGGTGATCCCGCACCTGAAGATCACCGACAAGGGGCTGGTCGACGTCGACCGCTTCGAGTTCGTGCGCGACTAGGATCATCAGCGAGCCGCCGATCGGCGCGGCGTAGGGGAACAGCCTCGCGCCGAGAAAGGCGCGCGCCGAGAGATCGGCGGCGAACAGGATCGCGCCCGCCGCCAGCGCGAGACCGGCGAGCGACGGCCACAAGCCGGCGCGATGGGCGCTGACGGCGATGAGCGCCGCAGCGTGCAGGATCAGGAACAACGACGCCGTGCGCGCGAATTCGCCGCCGTCGACATGAGCGGCCGCCGCCGCCAGCGCGACGCCCGACGCGCCCATCAACGCCGCCAGGACGGCGAGGAAACGTTGGGTTGGCGTCATGGTCGGCCTCCGAGTTCGCGGACGCACGCCGTCATAGGGGAAGGGGCGGTCGGCCGCCAGGGCGCCGGCCCGCCCGCCCGCGGCTTACGCCGGCCCTTTCGATGCGATAAGAGGGCTCGGCCCGACGATGAAGCCCGCGCACGAGCCCCGCCGATGCCGTTCCTCCACCATCTCACCGGTTTCATTGCGCACTACGGCTATTTCGCCGTGTTCTTCCTTGTCGCGCTGGAGAGCGCGGGCGTGCCGATGCCGGGCGAAACCGCGCTGGTCAGCGCCGCCGTCTTCGCCGCCACCGGATCGCTCAACATCGTTCTCGTCGTCCTCTGCGCGGCGGCAGCGGCGATCCTGGGCGACAACTGCGGCTATTGGGTCGGGCGCGAATTCGGCTTTCCGCTCGTCTATCGCTACGGGCGCTACATCCGCGTCGACGAAGGGCGGCTCAAGGTGGCGCAATATCTATTTCAGCGGCACGGCGGCAAGATCGTCTTCTTCGGCCGCTTCGTCGCCGTGCTGCGCGCCTTCGCCGCCTTCCTCGCCGGAGTCAATCATCTCGCCTGGCCGCGCTTCCTGCTGTTCAACGCGCTCGGCGGCGTCATCTGGGCGACGATCTTCGGCGCGGGCGGCTACGCCCTCGGACATGCCTTCGAGCACTATGCGCGCCCGGTCGGGATCGCGGCGCTGATCGCCGCCGCGATCGGCGCCGTTCTCGCCAGCCGGTTCATCGCCCACCACGAGGAGAGCATTCGCGCCGAGGCGGAAGCGGCGATCCCGGGGCCGCTGGTCGCGCCGAAGCGCCGTTGACGCGGCGGGTCATTCCCAGCTTTTCCTTCAGTTATCCACAAGCTTATCCGCGCGCCGTCCACAGCCTGCGCTCAAGTCGGGGTCATCTCGAGCCGCTTCCGTCCTCGGGCAGGGCCGTCAGCTCGCGCGCGCCAGCGGCGCCAGCGCGCGATCCTGCGGCCCGATCCATAGCCGCAACCGTTCCGAGCGGCGGATGAAGTCGACGCTCACCGTGCGGGCGATCTTGTCGGCGTCGAGCAGGCGCATCAGGTCGGCGACGCCGGCGACCGGCTTGTCGTCGAGCGCGATGATCAGATCGCCGGTCAGCAGCCCGGCGTGGGCCGCCGGGCCGCGCTGGTCGACGCTGAGCAGCCGTGCGCCGCTCCCCTGTTCGAGCCCGAGGCGCAGCGCGACGCGGCGCGGGATCGGCGTCGTCGCCGCGCCGACGCCGATATAGGCGCGGCGCACCCGACCGTGGCGCGCGATTTCCCCGGCGACGAAATGGGCGGTGTTGGAGGCGACGGCGAAGCAGATGCCCTGCGCGCCCATGATGATGGCGGTGTTGATGCCGATCACCTCGCCGGCCGAGGAGACGAGCGGCCCGCCGGAGTTGCCCGGATTGAGCGCCGCGTCGGTTTGCACGACGTCCTCGATCATCCGGCCGGTGCGCGATTGCAGCGAGCGGCCGAGCGCCGAGACGACGCCGGCGGTCACCGTCGCGTCGAAGCCGAGCGGATTGCCGATCGCGATGGCGATCTGACCGCGGCGAAGCCGGCCGCTATCGCCGAGCGTGGCCGCCGGCAGGGTCACGTCCTCGTCGACGCGCAGCAGCGCCAGATCGGTGTCGGGGTCGTCGCCCAGCACGCGCGCCTGCAACTCGCGCCCTTCGAGCGTTGTCAGCACGACGCTGCGCGCGCCCTGGACGACGTGGCTGTTGGTCAGCGCGAGTCCGTCGGGCGAAATGATCACGCCCGAGCCGGCGCCGGCGTTGCGGCCGCCGCGCTTGACGTCGATGCGAACGACGCTCGGACCGACGCGGTCGACGACCTGGGTGACGACGCGCGAATAGGCGTCGAGCGCTTGGTCGTCGGAGAGGGAGGGCGGCGCGCCGCCGCCGGGCCCGCTGACGTCGCCGGGCGCGACGACAAACAGCGGTTCTGATGGAAGTTGCGACATGCAGTCGCATATGGGCGCCGCCCGGCGGGCCGGCAAGGGCGTCGACCCGCCCGGCGGCGCCCCGCTTCCTACGCTGCGCCGCCGTAGGTTTTTCATTGCGGCGCTGGTCGTCGAGCGCGCTAGCGCCGCTTTTCCGCCATTGCCGCGAGGATGTCCTTGGCGCGCGGCGCGGCGAACAAAGCCTCGACGTCGAGCGCCAGCTTATGCCGCCAATTCGGGCGCTCGCGGTCGGTGCCCGGCAGGTTGGTCGCCGTCCGCTCGCCGGCGAGATCGTCGGCCTGGGCGCTGGCGAACAGCGAACCGGAGCTGGCCAGGAACGCGTGAACGGCGGCGGCGAACGCGTCGGTCGGCGGCGCGGCGAAGTCGGGCGGCTCGGCGATCAGGCCGTGCGCGGCGAGCGCGTCGGCGAGCGCGCGTTTCTCGTTGAGGCGCTCGACGATCCGGCGATCGGCCTCCACGAGGTCGATCATGGCGAGGCCCAAACGCTCGGCGACGTCGGCGCCCGACCACCAGCCGGCGAGCGTCGGCAGGTCGTGGGTGGTGACGCAGGCGACCGACAGGGCGGGATAGTCCTTGGGCGGCGTGAACTGCCCGCCGCGCTGCTCGAACCACAACACGCGCATGCCGAGAATGTCGGAGCGTCTCAGCTTCTCGCTGAAGCCCTGCGGCACGGTGCCGAGGTCCTCGCCGACGACGGCGCATTGCGCGCGCTGGCTTTCCAGCGCGACGAGGCCGAGCAGGTCGTCGACCGGATAGGCGAGATAAGCGCCTTCGGCCGGTTTGGCGCCCGACGGAATGACGAACAGCCGCGTCAGGCCCATCGCGTGGTCGATGCGCAGCATGCCGGCGGAACGCATGTTGGCGGCGATCAACGCGGAGAAGCCGCGCCAGCCGTCGCGCGCCGAAGCGAGCGGGTCGGGCGGCGGCAGATTCCAGATCTGGCCCAAGGTCGAGAATGGGTCGGGCGGCGCGCCGACGGTGACGGCGCGCGCCAACTCCCCGGCTCGCGCCCAGTTCTCGGCGCCGTCCGGCGCCGCTCCGACCGCGAGGTCGCGATAGAAGCCGATCTCGAGCCCGCCGGCTTTCGCCCGTTCGGCGGCGGCGGCGAGCTGGCGGTCGGCGAGCCACTGGCTGAACAAGGCGAAGCCGACCGCCTCGGATTCCTCGGCCGCGGCGCGCGCAAGCGCATCGCGTTCGCCGTCGCGCAGCGGCGCAGGCCAGCGGCGCCAATCCTCGCCGCCGCGCCGCGCCGCGATCGCTTCGAAGATCGCGAACCGGCGCAACGCCCCGCCGCCGGCGGCGACGTAGCGGTCGTAATCGGCGAAGATGGAATCCTCGGGCCGGGCGACGCGCGCCCGCGCGAAGGCGGCGTGGCGCGCCGCGAGCGCCTCGCGCTTGATCGCCCAGGCCGGCGAATATTCGACGCCCGGCGCGGACGAGGCGGCTTCGATCTGGTCGCCGAGCGCGGCGAGAGCGGCGGCGCAGACGTCGTCTTCGGGCAGGCCGCAAGGGTCGAGCGCGTCGATCAGGATCGGGTCGAGGAAGCGCCGGTCCGATGGGTGGTAGGGGCTTGCGCGTTCGCGGTCGTGCGGGAACAGGTGGTGCATCGGGCTGACGCCGAAAAAGGCGGCGCCGGCCGCTCCCGCCAGTGCGCCGGCGCGGCCGAGCGTAGTGAAATCGCCGATCCCCTGGTCGCCGTCGCGCTTCAGCGCATAGAGCTGGGCCGAGACGCCGAAGCGCCGCCTGAGCGCCGCCTTGGCGAGATGCGCTTCGGCCGGCGCGACGACGAGCGCGCATTCGACGCCGTCGATGATCAGGCGATGGCGGCCGACCGGCAGGTCGGGCAGGACGATCAGCCGCTCGAGGATCGTCCGTCCGTCGGCGAGCGCAATGCGGCCCGCTTCGCCCGGCTCGGCGCGGAACTCCATCGCGCCGCCGTCTTCGGTCAGGATCGTCGCGTCGGTCGGACCCGCCGGTTCGGCGAGGTCGGCGCGCAGCGGCACAAGGCGCGGCGCGTCGAGGCGGCTGACGTGGGTCACTGGCAGCCGGCGCGCGCTCGTCTCGGCGACAAGCTTGGCGAGGCTCTCGCGCACTTGCGCCTGCGTCGCGGCCGGCAGGCGCAAAGCGTCGAGCACCGCAAGTTTCGTCGCGGCCGAAACGATGGTCCGTCGACCGGCGACGTCCCACCAATCGCCGGCGATGCCGGCCGCTTCGGCGAGGGATTCGACCTCACGCGCGGTCGGGGCGCGCATTCGCGGCGACGGCGCGTCGACTTCCGCGAGCGCCATCGTCGAGCGGCCGGCGATGCGCACCCGATCGGCAAGCGGCGAGGCGGCGTCGACGACGGAATCGTCGGCGGTGTCGAGAATGATCCGCCACGCCTTGTTGGCGCGGGCGTCGGGGAGACGCAGCCGAAGGGCGTCGGGGCCGC
>NZ_JBEKVH010000215.1:0-8605 GCF_049514155.1 Roseiarcus sp.
TTCTATCATCCCGACGTCGAGGTTTGTAAGAAGGTCATCCAGGCCTGCGCCAATGGCGGCGCGAAATGTATCGAGTTCACCAATCGCGGCGAGTTCGCCGCGCATGTGTTCTTCGAGGTGACGCGCCACTTCGCTAAGGCCGACCCGAGCGTGATCATGGGCGTCGGCTCGGTCGTCGACGCGCCGACCGCCGGAATCTTCATCGCCAACGGCGCCAAGTTCGTCGTCGGCCCGCTGACCAACCCCGACATCGCCAAGCTCTGCAACCGCCGCAAGATCCCCTACAGCCCGGGCTGCGGCTCGGCGACCGAGATCGGCTACGCCGAAGAGCTTGGCTGCGAGATCGTCAAGGTGTTCCCCGGCGGCTCGGTCGGCGGGCCGGAATTCGTCAAGGCGATGCTGGGTCCCTGTCCGTGGACGCGCATCATGCCGACCGGCGGCGTCGACGCCACCGAGGAATCGCTGACCAAATGGTTCAAGGCGGGCGTCGCCTGCGTCGGCATCGGCTCGAACCTGATCACCAAGGAACTGCTCGCCGCCAAGGACTATTCCGGCGTCGAGAACAAGGTGCGCGAGACGATCGCGCTGATCCGCAAGATCCGGGGGAAGTGAGATGGCCGACGAAATCCTCAAGATCCGCCCGGCCGCGGAGACGAAGTGGGACTGCGCCGCGTTCGGCGAGGTGATGCTGCGCTTCGACCCCGGCTTCGGCCGGGTGCGCAACGCCCGCTCGTTCCAGGTCTGGGAAGGCGGCGGCGAATACAACGTCGCCCGGGCGATGCGCAAGTGCTGGGGCAAGCGCGCGACCGCCGTCACCGCGCTGCCGGTCAACGACCTCGGCTGGCTGGTCGAAGATTTGATGATGCAGGGCGGCGTCGATGTGTCGCATGTGATCTGGCGCGCGTTCGACGGGCTCGGCCGCAATACGCGCGTCGGCCTCAACTTCACCGAGAAGGGCTTCGGCGTGCGCGCCGCGCTCGGCTGCTCGGATCGCGGCCATTCCGCCGCCTCGCAGATCCGCCCTGGCGAAGTGAACTGGGAGAAGCTGTTCGGCGAGGAAGGCGTGCGCTGGTTCCACACCGGCGGCATCTTCGCCGCGCTGGCCAGCAACACCGCCGAAGCCGTCATCGAAGCGGTCGAGGCGGCCCACAAGCACGGCACGATCGTCTCCTACGACCTCAACTATCGCGCCTCGCTGTGGAAGAGCCAGGGCGGCAAGGACGGCGCGCAGACCATCAACCGGACGATCGCCCCCCATGTCGACGTCATGCTTGGCAACGAGGAGGATTTCACCGCTTGCCTCGGCTTCGCGGTCGAGGGGCTCGACGAGCACATCTCGAAGATCGATCCGGCCAACTTCAAGAAAATGATCGCCCAGGCGGTGCAGGCGTTCCCCAATTTCAAGGTCGCGGCGACGACGCTGCGCAACGCCAAGACCGCCTCGTTCAACGACTGGGGCGCGGTGCTCTACGCCGGCGGCAAATTCTACGAGGCGCCGTTGCGCGAGAACCTCGAGATCTACGACCGGGTCGGCGGCGGCGACGGCTTCGCCTCCGGGCTGGCTTACGGCTTCCTCGAAGGCAAGGGGCCGCAGGCGGCGGTCGAGTACGGCGCGGCCCACGGCGCGCTGGCGATGACCACGCCCGGCGACACCTCGATGGTGAACGTCAAGGAGGTTGAAGCGGTCATGAAGGGCAAGGGCGCAAGGGTCATCCGCTGACGGGGCGGGTTGCGGTTGAGCTGCCTCTCCGTCTCCGGACCTGGAAACGCTGGAATGTTCCTTTCTTGGCGTTCTGGGTGGGTGGAGGGGATTCCGAGAACGTGAACTGGCAAGGGGCCCGGCGCCGATCAGTGTCGTCGGATGTCGATTTCCGCCGAGGAGCCTAAGCTTGCATCAAGCAAAACGCCGCAGCGGCCGCTCGCTCGCTACCGCGCCATGGAGGCGCGCTTCGCTCGCGGCCGCCACAAA
Source organism: Roseiarcus sp. (assembly GCF_049514155.1). Classification (GTDB taxonomy): domain Bacteria; phylum Pseudomonadota; class Alphaproteobacteria; order Rhizobiales; family Beijerinckiaceae; genus Roseiarcus. The sequence continues at coordinate 1,970 of NZ_JBEKVH010000215.1, forward strand.
CGTCGCACATTGCATGGCCTGGAATCTCGCAGCCTCGCTGGCCGACTTTTCCGCCGCCGTTAACAGGTTGTCGCGCCGATCAGCGTCCGGGTTCCGCGCCGATCGGCGGCAGCGATCTCGCTTCCGAGCGTTGATCGCCGTCCGCGTGGGCGGGCGGCGGCGTGAGTCGCAACTTGCCCTTGGGCGGGTCAGCTCATCCAATTGCCGCCGTCGACGTTGAGCGTCTGCGCGACGACGTAGTCGGCGTCCGACGAGGCGAGAAACACGGCAGCCCCGCCGAAATCGGTCGGCAGGCCCATGCGACCAAAAGGCACCGCCTCGCCGACGAGCCGCTTCTTCTCGCCGACGGGGCGATTCTCGTATTTGGCGAACAGCGCGTCGACCTGGTCCCACATTGGCGTATCGACGACGCCCGGCGCGATGCCGTTGACGTTGATATGGTGCTTGATGAGATCAAGCCCCGCCGACTGCGTGATGCTGAGCACCGCCGCCTTGGAGGCGCAATAGGTCACGACCAAACCTTCGCCGCGGCGACCCGCCTGCGAGGAGAAGTTGATGATCTTGCCGCCGCGCCCCTGGGCGATCATCCGCTTGGCGACCGCCTGGAGGGTGAAGAACAGCCCCTTGGTGTTGACCGCGAAGACCTTGTCCCAGCTCGCCTCCCTCACCTCGACGATCGGGCCCATATCGAACACGCCGGCGTTGTTGACGAGGATGTCGACGCCGCTCCAGCGCGCCACGACGGCGTCAATCGCCGCTTCGATCGAGGCGATCTTGGTCACGTCGATCTGAACTGCGAACGCCTTGTCGCCGTGACGCGCCGCGGTTTGCTGCGCGTCGGCGAGAGCAATGTCGGCGATCGCCACTTTCGCGCCTTCCGCCACGTAGCGATCGACCATTGCAGCGCCGATGCCGCGCGCACCGCCGGTAATGATAGCCACCTTATTCTCGAGTTTCATAACCCTCCCCTTTCGTAACGACGCGTCTCCGAACTCACGGCGGTCGCCGCCGCTCTGACCGCGCCTCCTTTTAGAGCCGCTCGGCCTATGCCAGCCGCCGCTAGCTCGGGCATCGCCAGGATCTCTTACGATCTCCCGGCCAATTAACCCTGCTACATAGGGGCGTATGCGTCGACTTGCCTGAGCGAACGTCGCCAGGAAAGACGCCAGCCATCACGAAAGCTCGTCGCGTCAATCCGCAATGCTCCGCGCTTCCCAACTTAGAGCGCGAGCCCTCAGTCGAGCCTGACTAACAATCGACCAATCCGCCAAAGCAGCGCCACCGAATGCGTTCATAGGTTGTGTTTTCTCAGTATCTGCTCGATATTGTTGAGAACATCATCAGTCAACACGACGTCGGCCGCCTTGGCGTTGTCAACGATTTGTTCAGGTCGTTGGACCCCGCACAGAATCGAAGTGACGGCGAGGTTGCGCCAAAGCCACGCCAACGCGAGATGCGTCATGCTTATCCCAGCTTCGGTGGCGACCTTTTTCAGTTCTTCGCAGGTGGCGAAATAGGTGGCGTAGGCCGGGCCCGAAAGCTTGGGATTGGCGGACCGGATATCGTCCTTGCCAAACTGGCTGTCCGCTTTGAAACTTCCGGTCAAAAGGCCCTGAAGTAGGGGGCTGTAGGGCAGAAAGGCCATGCCTTTCTCGAGACAATATGGAAGTATCTCTTCTTCCGCTCTGTATTCGAGCGGAATGTCATGATAGCGATCCGGATTGCGCTCCAACATATTATATAAACCCTGATACGAACCCAGCGGGATCAACGCGGCCAGGGCTCTGGTGTCGGAGAGCGAGAAATTGCTCACGCCGACTGCTTTGATCTTGCCTTCTTTGATCAGTTCTTGCAGGGCGCGTGCCGTTTCTTCCAGCGACGTAGCATGGTCCGGCCAGTGCAACTGGAGAATGTCCAGATGATCGATCTGGAGGCGCCGTAACGATGCCTCGACATCGGCGCGCACGGCGGAATACGACAGATCGCGCCGAACTGCCTTGCTCTCATCCCAGACCAATCCGCATTTGCTCGCGAGCGTGATCTCGTTGCGGCGCCCCTTGAGCGCAACGCCGAGCAGCGACTCAGAGACGCCGAAACCGTAGATAGGGGCGGTGTCGAAAAACGTCACGCCGCAATCGAGGGCCTTGTGAACGGCGGCGATTGAGCTCCGATTACTAGAATCACGCCAACCAGAGCCCTTACCCAAAGCCCAACAACCGAAACCGATTGTTGAGAAATTGACGCTTGGCATCGCCGGAACCGTTTTGTACTTCATACTAACCACTCCGCGATGCTTAGTCATTGTCAGCGATGAATTCTGGGAATCGCGCCGGCTCCTCGTTCGGATGTGCGCCCATTTCTTCGAGGACGAATATACGGTTCCATCCGTGGACGCTCAGGGCCTTGGGGTTGGAGCAGGAATTTGATCATGACCGCATAGCGCCTGCGGCCGCCCTTCTCTGGACACAGCCCACGATAAGTAGGAGGCGATTGGCCTACGCATGAAGAGCCGGCCTCAGCAATTGGCTGTGGCGGCGGTGCCGCGGACGACGCCAGGCGTCGCGACAGCGCGCGTCGGCGCCGAAACAGTTTTCCTCATTTGGAGTCCCTCTGGACTTTCACTCTTCGGGCGTCGTTGGAGCATCGTTGGGCGGCGCACTTTTTGTAGCATAAATACAGAGTGCGATTTTCGTCAAGGCAAGCTTCCATGGCGAAAATTTGCTTGCAACGTCATTTTGTCGATTTACGTGTGGCATAATCACGCGTCTAAGGCTTTGTCGGACGAGTCTTGCTTCTGGTCTCGGTTCTCGCCGCCGACGATTTTGACAAAAATGTACTAAAAATACAAAACTGAGTCGTGCGGGTCGCCTCTGGGAACGGGGAGCCTGTCGCAGAGACGCAAAGGTTTGAACCCTCGATCACGACACGCGGCGAATGCTCAGCCTGACGCGGAAGGGCCGGCAACGAACCGAGAACGAGGACCCGAGCCGCCGATTCCACTGCCACACTGCGGACGCCGCCGTCGTCCCCGAACATTGGGAGTGCAACGCAGCGCAGATCGTCGGCGAATTCGAATTCGCCGTCGTCTTGCCTGTGATCGCGTTGGAGCGTTCTGCAAATCGTCGCAGTGACGGTCGGCGACTCGGTTCAGGCCGGCGGAGGACAGAGCTGGGCGTTCCCGGCTCGTTGGCTCCGACGTCTTGGCGTCGACGGACGGGATCGGTCAAACCTGAACGCTTAGGGGAGGTCGGTTCGTCCGCCGCTAACAGGGGTGGCGTCCAGTCCGTCGAGATAGTCGTAAAGCGCTTGGCTATGGCGATAGAGTTTCTCGAACACGGGTTGCATCTTCGCGTATGTCGCCTCCCATCTTGGATCTGGGAAAACCTCGCGCTCATAGTGAACGAATGCGGCCGCAGCGTCCTCGACGCGCGCGAAACGGCCCGTCGCCGTCGCGGCCATGGCGGCGCAACCGACGACGCCGCATTCCGGCTCCGAGGGGACGAGAATCGGAATTCCATAGCAGCTCGCTTTAATCGCCAGCCAAAGATCGGCTTTCGCCCCGCCGCCGGAGGCGACCACGCGGTCCAGACGTCTGCCCGCAATGCGCTCCATCATCCGGATGTGTCGAGTCGTCGCCATCGCTACACCCTCGAGGACGGCGCGATGCAGGTGGGCAAGCCCATGCGCTGCTCCAATTCCGAAGAACTGCGCACGTGCGTTGCGGCCCGCGCCGAACCGTTCGCCAGCCAGATACGGCAGGAAGAATAGACGATCCGATCCCGCCGGCGCCTCGGCGGCCTTGACGACAATCTCGTCATAAGAGAGCGCCTTCTCGTGAATCGCTCGGCGAGCCCAACGCATCGCGTCCCCGCCGGTCTCCAGCAGGATGAAGGCTCCCCAGGCGCCCTCGACCGTTCCGACGTTACAGATCTCCGGGTCGAGCAGCGGTGCCTCGACGATCTGGGTGATGATGCAAGACGTGCCTGTGACGTCCGATCCCAACCCTGGACGGCACGCGCCGGAGCCCAGCAGGGCGACCGGGTAGTCGCCGCCGCCGACAAGCACCGGGGTTCCGCTTAGAAGACCTGTTTGTGCAGCCGCCTCGATCGAGAGTCTGCCCAGGATCTCGGTCGGCTTCCGAATGGGCGGCAGTTTGTCGCGATCGAGATCCAGTTGCGCGATCGTTTGAGCCGACCAGTCTCCCGTCCAAGGATCCATCAGGAAACTGGCTGAGGCCTCGGTGTGGTCCATTGCAACTTCGCCGGTCAGGCGAAAGTTGACGTAGTCTTTCGGCATCAACATTGAGCGCGCGCTTGCATAGGCGGCGGGATCGTTGTCGCGGATCCACATCAGCTTAAAGGCCGGCCAAGCGGAGGTTGGCGGGTTGCCAGTGCGTGTGAGGTAGTCGGCCGGCGCGTTGGCGGCCTCAAACGCCGAGACGAGCGAGGCTGTCCGTTTGTCGTTCCACAGCGGCGCGGTTTCGCGGGTCAGCCGCCCGGCTTGGTCGATGAGAACGGTTCCGTGCATTTGCCCGCAGGCCGCAATTGCCGACACGCGCGCCGTCGCGCCATCGACCTGCATGAGCACGTCCCAAATCGAAGCGACGACGCCGGCCCACCAATCGGCGGGCCTCTGCTCAGACCAACCGAACGCCGGCACGATTTGCTCGTATTCGCGCGCCACGATCGCGAGGATACGACCGGTTGCGTCGACGAGCGCGGCGCGCGCGCTGCCCGTACCGACATCAATTGCGAGCGTCAAATCGCGAGCGTGACTCATGCCCCCTCCATTCGTATCGGCGCTGCAAACCGAAGCCTCGTTGTGGCGAAATCTTTCGCGCCGCTGAGTTCGCTCGGCGCTATCACGCCCGGCGCGAACGACTGTTTCATCAATTCGACCGATTGGAAGATCTCTGGATCGTACTCTGGCTCAAGGCCAAAGCGCTCGCCCGCGGCCACCGCCGCCTTCAGCGAGTCAAAATTGAGAACTGCGTCGGTGCCGATCAGCAGTTCGGGATAGGCGTCTTTGGGCGTCGCCGACATTCGCGCCGCGGCGACCTTGCCAAAGGTGATTTCCCCGACATCGAGGCCGCCTTCCGGCAGCGCGCCTGCGAGCGCGACGGCGTCGCGCGCGTCGTCGATGGCTATGACAGGCGCGAACCCGAAGGCGGCATAAAGTTCGGACATGTTTCTCATCTCTCGGGAGTCGCGTCGGGACGCGCCGGCCTAGAACTGCTCGGGACGGGCGGCGGGGCGCCCGCGATCGTTGGCGTCGGGCGCCAGTCTTCGGTCGCCGAGCATGCGTCCTTCAGCATCGAGGTCATCGTGCGGCTCGTGATCGCTTGGCGGGGCGCCGTCTCATAGCCCTAGGCCCGCGACCTTCCGCCATCGCCCGGCCGGTCGAGCCTCCACCGGCGACGACATAATTGGGCATCGTTCCTCCTCGATCGATAATCTTCGGCGGGTTGGCCGCCGGCGACCGCGCTCGCCTTTCGCCAGCCCAGTCATTTGCACAGGGCAGACGACGGGCAAATCACGAGCCGCTTGCGCGACGCTTGCAGAATGGGTAAGGTCATCACCTTGAGGGGTTGTCCTACAAGTAATTGAGCTTCCCTTCAAGCGGACATTAGCGCGCCAGCTTGTCGAAGGCGCCAATCAGGCAGGAAACGCAACGCAAGAGGAGGCTCGACGATGAGCAATCTAGAAAATTTAGTGCATGAGCGAGTGACCCGCCGACAATTTTCAATCGCCGCGGCGGTGGGGGCATTTGCTGCCGCCATGCCAAGCCGGTTGTTGGCGGAGACCAAGCCGACGTTGGTGACCTCGATCAGGTCGCTCTCCAATCCCTATCATGCGGTCTGGAAGCAAGGCGCCGAGGCCTTCGCCCAAGCCGTCGGCCTCGATCACGTTACGCTCGTCTCCGAGGGAAACAGCGAAAAGGGGATCACCGACATCCGCGCCATGCTGGCTAAGACCGGTGGCAACATGGTGTTGAACTCGGATCCGAATGACACGCCCGATGCGCGGCCGATCGTCGAATCCTGCGTAAAGGCCGGCGCCTATGTCGTCACCCAATGGAACAAGCCCAGCGACCTGCATCCGAAGGATTTCAATCCGAACTACGTCTCGCACATCGAGTTCGACGGCATTTCCAGCGGCAAGGCGATCGCAGAGGCTCTTTTCAAAGCCATCGGTGGTTCCGGCGGCATCATTGCTCTTGGCGGTCTGATCTCGACGACCGCGGCAATCGAACGCAAGAAGGGCCTGGACGCCGCACTCGCCGCCAATCCGAACATTACCTTGTTGGATTTCCAGGTCGCAAACTGGAAATCGACGGAAGCCTTCGATCTGACTGGCAATCTGCTCACGAGGTTCGGGGACAAGATCAAGGGCATCTGGGCAGCCAACGACGACATGGGAACCGGGGCGCTCGAAGCGCTGCGCGCCGAAAATCTAGCCGGCAAGGTTCCGATCGTCGGCGTCGATGGGATCAAGGTTGCGGTCGACGCCGTGCGAAAAGGCGAGTTCGCCTGCACTGTCACCTCTGACCCGTTCTGGCAGGGCGGCATGGGTCTGTCGATTGGTCTCAGCGCCATGCTGAAGAAGTTCGATCCGACGAATGAGCCTGCGGAGCACC
>NZ_JBEKVH010000216.1:0-4902 GCF_049514155.1 Roseiarcus sp.
CAGATTGCAAATTGCAGTTTCGTCACTCACGAGAAACTCCGCTTTGGCGCCGAGTTGCGCCACTGTCTTCGTCCCGTTGGAGCTATGTCGTACGGCAAAATTTCCAAGAGGCGGAAGGCGCTTACCGTTCGCCAACAAACGCGTTTGTGATCAGCGCCGCGGTTTGGAACGCGTGCCGGACTGTCAAAGGCAAGAGGCCGGCATGCATAAGCGGTGGGCAAATGACCCACGCATCTGGGGCAAGCCGCGCGCCGACATCCGCATCTTGCCGAGACCCCACACTCTGGCTATATTACTGGAAATAGGCTGGAGGTCGTCGTGGGCGATTCGCAAAAGCGCGCGATCCGGAACTATCGATCCCGCCTCGGCGAACGCGGCCTGGCCCGCTTCGAGGTGCTCGGCCGCGACGCCGATCGCGACCTCATCCGATCGTTGGCGCGCCGCCTGGCGGAGGAAGGCCCGGAGGCCTCGCGCCTGCGCGCCGCCGTCAGCCAGACCATCGCCGGCGAGCCGCCGAAGAAGGGCGGCGTCCTGGCGGCGCTCAGGCGCTCGCCGCTGGTCGGCGCCGATCTCGATCTGACCCGTCCCCGCGAGGCGGGACGGAAAGTCCGGATCTGATGCGCTACCTGCTCGACACGAACATCCTCAGCGACATCGCCAAGCCGGCCCCGTCGCTCTCCCTGCTCGCCTGGATGAGCGAGCAGGTCGACGAGGACCTGTTCATCGCCTCGCTGACCGTCGCCGAAATCCGCCGAGCGGTTCTCGAAAAGCCGGCCGGAAAGCGCCGAGATGCCCTCGAGGCCTGGTTTTCCGGGCCGGAAGGCCCGCAGGCGCTATTCGCCGGCCGCGTGCTGCCGTTCGATGAGGCCGCGGCGCGGATCTGGGCGCGACTGATGGTCGACGGCGCGAAGAAGGGCCGGCCACGTAGCGCGCTCGACACGATCATCGCCGCCGTCGCCGAGGCGCACGGCTGCACGGTGATGACCGACAACGAGCGGGATTTCGCCGACGTGAAGGCAATCAATCCGCTGCGCGGGTGAGCCGCCGACCACGTCGATGATACGCGGGGCGGGCAAGACCCGAATGGGGAATTGTGCACCCGTTACCGCAATTCCGTCATGGCCGGGCTTGTCCCGGCCATCCACGTCTTCGCCATCGATTCACGCGTTCAGGTCTTCGTACAGATCGCGCCAGTCGGGATTGGCGGCGTGGATCAGGCGCGCCTTCCAGGCGCGGGGCCAGTGCTTGATATTGCTCTCGCGCTGGATGGCGTCGCGGATGTCCTCGTAGAACTCAATGAGCACCAGTCGCTTGAGGCCGTACCGGCGCGTGAAGCCATCAATCAGGCCCTCGCGATGCTCGTGCGCGCGGCGCGCGATATCGCTCGTCACGCCGGTATAGAGCGTGCCGTCGGGCCGGTTCGTCATGATGTAGACCCAGCCGCCGCGCATCGCGCCGCATCCTATCGCGGGCGCCGTCGTCGGCGAAAGACGTGGATGGCCGGGACAAGCCCGGCCATGACGAGTCATTTGCTCAAGTGGCCGGGGTTGCGAGCTCGACGGCCGCTGATGGGTATCCGACGAACTGGCAGGCGGCGGAAGCGGAACGAACCTCGCCGTCGAACTCTTGGCGGCGAAACTTCCAAACCGCTGCGGCTGTCAAGGACGCGCCTTTCTGGCGCGCCGCCGCGCGGCGGTCGCCGCAGGCGATCCTTGACAGCCGCAGCGGTTTGGAAAAATGGGCTCTGCAAGAGCTCGACGGCGAGGTCCGTTCCAGCGGGGGCGGAGCGAGACGCAAATCGGCTATTGTGCACCTGTCACCGTAACCCCCGTAACCCCGCTGCGCGGGTGACGGCGTAAAGTCGCGAGGCGCGCACCGCGGAGGGCGAAGCCACGGATGGGGAATTGTGCACGCGTCAGCTGGCAGGTGCGACCTCAGTGACTGTTGCCGATGCTATCCAAATCCGGTAAATGTCACCAGGGTTTCCCGTTGTCGGTGACAAGAATGACTGAGATCGTTGCGATTCAGTTTACCCAAGAGCAGGCGCGCACGCTAACCAGCGTCTCTGCGGAGACCGTTCGTCATTGGCGACGCGCCATACCCTACTTGGCAACCAAGCCAGGGAAAGCGGCGCGCTTCACCTTCACCGACGTCGTCGGTTTGGCCGCGACGAGACAGGTTATTTCCACGTTTGGGGTCCACATCACAAGCGTGAGCTTCGGCATCAATACTCTCTTCCAACTCCTCGCCGAAGCACGTCCCGCGGCCCTGGAGGAAGCCATGGCTGTCATCACTACAGACGGTGCCGCGATATTGGCTGCCGCTGACCTCTCCACCAAGCGTTTCGACTCCGCTACGCTGGTGATTCCTCTTGGGCCGCTAGTTGACCGTTTGCACCGTCAGATGGTCCCTATCCTCCCGGTGGCAGAGCAGACAACGTTGCCATTTCCGCCCCAAATCGTGCGGAGCGGAACGTGAATCCAGAGCCCCTTCGTCGGGTGTTGGAAGCGACCGGCTACCTTCCGGATGGCCAGCCCGCGCCGGGAGTGCATCTGGGCGACGACGCTCGACGCATGCGCAAAGGACGGTTGTTTTCGCCAGATGGCTTATGGCGGGGCTCATCGGCCCTAACAGTCTATTTCAAATTCGAGACTGTCCGCCCCACTGATGAGACTGTCACGGCATGGCGGCGGGAAGTCTGGAATGAAGGATTCGCACCGCTCCTGTGGGTCATCTCTCCCGACCACATCGATCTCTACAACGGTTTCGGGCGCCCCGAACGAACTGGCGACGCAGCCAAGAACCGATTGCAGACTTTTCGAAACATCGATGCCGCGCTTAGCGAGCTCGATGCCCTGGCCGGTCGATTGGCCATGGAGACAGGACAGTTTTGGGCTCAGGCGCCATCCGTCGACCGCAAGACCGGAGTTGATCAACAGCTCTTGTCCGATATTGCGCTTCTTGAACGCGATTTGGTCGCAGCCAATCTCAAACGGGCCGAAGCGCAAGGGTTGATCGGGCGATCCATCTTCACGCAATATCTAATTGATCGTGGAATTGTTGGCCCAGACCGGTTGCAGACTTTGTGTGGCCACGCGACCCTTCCGCCAATTCTACGCGAACGCGCTGCGACCGAACGTCTGTTCACCTGGCTGAGCGACACATTTAATGGCGATATGTTTCCGCCCGCATCGGCAGCGAATACACCTCGCTCGGCGCATCTAAACCGGGTCGCCGATTTCCTGCAGGCAGTTGAACCAGTTACCGGGCAAACGAACCTCTTCCCATATCAATTCGACATCATTCCGGTAGAGTTGATAAGCTCGATCTACGAACAATTCTCTCATTCGTCGTCATTACGTTCGCAACGGGCACCGCGATCCACAGAGGCGGCTCGTCTAGGTGTCTACTATACTCGCCTCCCCTTGGTCTCGCTTGTGCTAGACGAGGTCATGGTCGGATTGTCCGGCAAGGAAACCGTTCTCGACTTAACCTGCGGGTCCGCGGTTTTCCTCGTCGAAGCTCTCCGACGGCTGGTCGCCTTGAGGTCGGGCGGAGCGCCACCGACCCGCGCTTTGATCCGCTCGACTCTCTATGGACAGGTCTACGGCGTCGACATTAGCGAAGCCGCTATTCGAGTTGCGGCTTTTAGCCTGTATTTGGCCGCGCTCGAACTCGATCCCGATCCGCAACCACCGCGCGCCCTCAAGTTCAACCCGCTGATTGGCAAGACACTTTTCGTCGGCAACGCGCGCAATATTGAGACCACGCTTACTGGAAAGGCCGTGCTGAACGCGCGGGACGGTTTGAAGAAGTTTGATCTCATTGTTGGAAATCCGCCTTGGAGCTTTAAGGGCAAGGCCGGTACTGCCGTGCGTCGACAAACGGGCACCCCTAGGATGCCTAGCCAACCTCGTGGCGAAGGGCTTGATTTCGTCTTGCGCGCAGCGGAGTTCGCGCACGACAAAACCCGCTTCGGCATGATCCTCAGTGCCATGCCATTCTTCAGCGGGAGCAAGACCGGTGCAGCGGCGTCTCACTACGTGGTAAAGCGCCTGTCCCCGGTGACCCTGGTCAATTTGTCAAACCTGTCGGGGTGGCTGTTTCCCACTGCGACAATGCCGGCCGTCGCTCTGTTCGCACGACACCGCGATCAACCCGCCGATCAGATGACCGTCGTCCAGGTGCCTTGGTCCCCTGCTGGAGCTAAGAGCCACACCTTCGAGATCGCACCTAGCGATATCGTTGAGTTGTCACTCGCCGAATGGGAACAACAGCCCACACGCCTAAAGACAGCCGCTGTTGGCCGTCGCCGCGACCTTCAACTCCTCGACACGCTGACAGTGTCGAACAAATCGCTCGGAGAACGACTGTCTGGTCTCGGAACACAGATGCACGTGGGACTAATTCGGGGAAGCGCTCACAATCAAACCCGTGACGCCCGCTCATTGCGGGAGCTTGAAATTCTAAAAACGGGTGACCTTCGTCCGTTTGGTTTTCCGAAGGGTCTACCCAAATTCGGCCAGAATCACGCACAGTGGCCTAGATCACGAGATATCTATCGAGCCCCAATCTTGCTCGTGCAGGAGTTTCTTGCAGGTGGCCCACGGCCAGTTGTTGCGATCTCGGATCGCGATCTTGTCTTCACGAACGCCTTTTTCGGAGCCGCGCTACCAGTAGCGCACGTCAAATCGGCACGTCTTCTCGCTGGCATTCTGAGTTCCGCCCTCGCGTCCTGGTTCTTCGTCATGACGGCTGCGGAATTCGGCCTATGGAAGCGGCGGCTTCTCTGTCACGACGTTGCTCTTCTGCCGACGCCCGATCTTGAGGCCGCCGTATGGTCAGAGGCTGGGCAGCGGATCCTTCAGCTCGAAAAGGGCTTCCGGGCAAGCCCACCCCAAG
>NZ_JBEKVH010000217.1:0-4887 GCF_049514155.1 Roseiarcus sp.
ATTGGTGCCGCAAGGAGGATTTGAACCCCCGACCCCATCATTACGAATGACGTGCTCTACCAGCTGAGCTATTGCGGCTGGACGCGGCGGCTGGGCGCTTGGGGCGCGGTCCGGCGGTCGGCAGTCTCTTAAAGCACATCCCTAGCGCTTGGCAAGGACGCGCGAGCCCGGCCGTCGGCGCCGCGTCAGTCGCCGACGAAGCGGCGGAATCCGTCGGGGGTCTTGTCGTCGGCGAGCGGGCCAGGGTCGTCCGGCGCAATGGTCGGCGCGATCATCGCTTTGGCCGGCGGCCGCGGCGGCGCGCTCGCGGCGACGGGCGGCGCGACGGGTCTTGGCGGCGACGGAGCGGGCGGCGGCTGAGGCGGCGCGGCGAGCGGCGGCGCAGAAGCTGCGAGCGGAAGCGGCGGCGGGGACGGCGGCGGCGGCGCGGGCGCCGGCGCGCTGAGCCGTTCCTCCGGGGCGCGCCAGACGAAGGCGTCGAGCGCGCCCGTCGGCGAGGCCGGCGCCCAGCGATCGCTGATGATCCCGTCGGCGATCCAAGCCTTGTCGCGCGGCGCGCGCGCGGCGCGCGCGAGCCATTCGCGCGCCGCCCCTTCGGCCCCGTCGGCGGTCTCGATGTCGGCCATCAGCAGACAGGTTCGCGCGGTCGGCCGGCTCGTCGCGTCAGGCGCGATCAGCGGGCCAATCGCCGCGCGCGCAGCGGCGAGGTCGCGCGCTTCGAGCGCGGCGCGGCCGAGCGTCAGCCGGCCCTCTGGGTCTTCGGGCGCGATGCGCGCCAGCGTCTTGGCGCGGGCGAAACGATCGGCGGCCGAATCGCCGCGCCTGAGCCGCAGATAGGCCGCGGCGAGATCGGGATGGGCGACGCGGCGCCAGGCGGCCTCGAGAACCTTGCCGGCGCGACGCAGATCGCCGTTGGCCGCCAGCAGTCGGCCGGCGAGCGCCGCGGCCGGGACGAGGCCGGGGGCGAGCGCGACCGCCTCCTGCGCCAGCGCGAGCGCCGATTTCGGATCGCGATCGGCCGCCTGCTCGGCCATCGCCGTCTTCAGCGCCGCTCGCCAGCGCGTCGCGGTCGGCTTGTCGATCAGCTTCGCCGCCGCATTGGATTCGACGATCGCCAGCGCGCCGGCCCAGTCGCCGTGCTCGGCGCGGTCGTCGAGCACCGCCTGCGCCGCCCATGGCAGCGCGGCGTGATTGTGGGCGCGGCGCGCGTATTCGAGCGCCGCCTGGTGATCGCCGGCGCGGCGCGCTTCGATGTGCAGGCCGCGCAGGCCCAGAGCATGGGTTTGTGGATGGTCGAGCATGTCGCGGAACGCCGTGGCCGCGCCGGCGCGGTCGCCGGAAAGCTGCGCCGCCTGCGCCCGCAACAGCTTGGTCAGCGGCGCGTCGCCCAGATGCTTGCGCGCTTCGGCGGCGAGCCGGGTCGCCGTGCGCGCGTCGCCCGAGCCGACCGCGGCCATGCCGCCGGAAAGCGCGGTGTAGCCCTTCTCGCGCCGCCGCGCCTTGGCGGCGAACGACATCAGCGACGGCAGGCGGAAGACGAAGCGGATGACGCCCCAAGCGATCGCAATGGCGATCGCCAGCCCGACGACGATGGCGATCGCGACCATCAGCGAGACGTCATATTCGACGCCGTGGAAGGTCAGCGCGACGTCGCCGGGGTTCTCGGCCAGCCAGGCGAGCCCGGTGGCGGCGAGCGCCAGCAGGACGAGAAACAGCAGCAGGCGAACCATGACCAACGAACTCCGGCGCGTTCCGGCGCCGCTCAAGACTTAGCGCGCCGGACGTGAAGAACTCCTTTTCGCGGCGGCTCAGTCCTTCGCCGCCGCGAGGCCGCCGATCGCGTCGGCGCGCAACGCCGTCGCCGCCTTGTCGGCCGCCGCGCGCGCCTTGGCCGCGTCGGCCCATGCGGCGCCGGCCGCGCGCGAAGCCTCCGGCAGCCGGCCGTACGCCTCGAGCGCCGCGCCGACATCGCCGCGTTCCAGCGCCGCGCCGACTCGCGCGGCCGGCGGCCCGGATACGTCGATTTCCCCCGCATCGCCGACGCGGCGGACGCGCACCAGGGCGCGCACGTGGTCGAGGAGCCGGTCCCAGCCGCTGCGCTCAGGCGGCGGCGTGGCGGCGGCGACCGCCGGCTCGACCTTGGCCCAGCTCGCGGCGAGCGCGGAAAGCGAAGGCGCCCCCGATTCGGCGAACGGCTTCAGCGGGGCCAGCGCGTCGGCGCCGACGCCGAGCTGCGACAGGCCCGCAAGCTCCGTCGCAAACGGCGCGCCGGCGGCGAAGCGCTGCTCGAGCGAAAGCGCGAGCACCGCGATCGAAGCCGCGCTCTCAGAAGCGCCCTTCGCCAGCGCGACGCGCGCGTCGCTCTTCGGCGCGGCGCCGGTCGCGCCTTCAAGCTTGGCGAGGCGTTCGCTGAGCGCGTCGATTTGGTTCAGCCGCGCATCGGCGGCGGCGAGATCGGCTTCGAGCTTGGCCAGACGCGGCTCGAGCGCGCTTGGTTCGGCCGGCGGGGCCGCGTTGGTCGAGAGCGACGCAGCCGGCGGCGCGGCGAGCGCCTTGGCGGCGTCGGCGCGCGCCGCGCGCGCTTCGTCGAGCGCCGCCTTGGCGTCGCCCCCGGCCGCTTCGAGCGCACCGAGGCGGCGGCCGAGCGCGTCGAGCGCGCTCGCCTTGACCGCGCCCGTTTCAACCGTCGCCATGCGCCGGTCGAGCGCCGCCGTCGCGACCGACTGGGCGTCGATGGATTTCTCGACTGCGGCGAGCCGCGCGCGGGTTTCGTCGAGCGCGCCGGCGCGCGGATCGATCAGCCACGCTGCGAGCAGGGCGAGCGCCGCGCCGAGGATCGCGCCGCCGAGGCCGGCGGCGGCGGGAATGGCGTAGGGGGCGGCGCGATTCGGCGCGGGCGGCGGCGCGTCCGCCGAAGGCGCCTCGACCGTGGCGGCGGCCTCGTCGCGGATCTCAGTCGCCTCGCCATCGATCATCCCTGGATCGGGCCGAGCGGGACTCGGTGGCGCGGTCGGCGGCGGCGCGCTGATCTCCGGTTCGGCGCTCGGGATCGGATCCTCGGCCATGGGCCCTCGCTGTCGCTTCGCGCGACTCTATAGGCGAGCCGCCGCGGGTTGGAAACCGGCGCGGCGTCGCGGACCGTCGCGCCCGCCTCAGCCTTTGGGCGCAGGCTCGAGCGCGCGCTCGAGCGCCGCCAGGAGATGCGCCTCGTCGGGCGCGTCGGCGCTGACGATTCGCGCCGCGCCGTCGGCGACGAGCGGTTCGGCGACGTCGGCAGAGAGGCAGACGTGGAGCAGCGCGCGGAAGCGTTCGGCGAGCCCCGCCCGCGCCGCCAGAGCGAGCGCATGCGCGGCGGTGCGACGCGAATAGTGCAGCGCGCCGTCACAATGGGCGACCGCCTGCGCTTCGTGCGCGCTCCACGCCTGGCGCGCCTCGGCGGCGTAGAGCTCGACCGCCTGGACGACGAGGCCGGCGGCGGCGAGCGTCGCCTCGAGCGTCGGCTTGCGGTCGCGGCCGGCGAGATAGAGCAGGCGCGCGCCCCGCGGCAGCTTTCGCGCCAGCCGCTCCGCCAGCGCCGCGGCGTCGGCGGCGGGATCGCCGGCGAGCGCGAGCCCCGTGTCTCGCGCCGCTCGCGCCGCGCGCGCGCCGGCGACGTAGAGCGGGATCGCCGCAAGCCCCGCGCGCTCGCCCGGCCCCAGCGCCCGAATCGCGCGCGGGCTGGTCGCGACGAGCGCGTCGAACGGACCTTGCGGCAACGCCGCCGGCAGCGCGCGGATCTCGATCGCCGGCGCGATCACGCCTTCGCAGCCGCGCGCGGCGAGTTCGGCGGCGGTCGCCTCGGAATCGTCCTTCGCCCGCATCAGCGCGATTCGTCGGGTCATGCGCCCTCCGGCGGCGCCGGAGGCGCCGTCGCCGCTCATTAGGCCCTGGGCAGGCGCGCGCCAAGCGTATAGAGAGCGCCGAATGCGCGTCCTGGGGATCGAAACCACCTGCGACGAGACCGCGGCGGCGGTGGTGCGGCTGCGCGCCGACGGGACCGGCGAAATCCTCGCCGACGAGGTGATGAGCCAGATCGCCGCCCACGCGCCCTATGGCGGGGTGGTGCCCGAGATCGCCGCCCGCGCCCATGTCGAGATCGTCGATGCGCTCATCTCGCGCGCCTTGACGACCGCCGGCGTCAAGGCCGGCGCGCTCGACGGCATCGCCGCGGCGGCCGGGCCGGGCCTGATCGGCGGCGTGCTGGTCGGGCTGATGACCGGCAAGGGCATGGCGCTGGCGACCGGCAAGCCGTTCGTCGCCGTCAACCACCTCGAGGCGCATGCGCTGGTGGTCCGTCTTGTCGCGCGGGTTCCCTTTCCCTATCTGCTGCTGCTCGCCTCGGGCGGGCACACGCAGATTCTCGCGGTGAACGGCGTCGGCGAATACGAGCGGCTCGGCGCGACTATGGACGATGCGATCGGCGAAGCCTTCGACAAGACCGCCAAGATGCTTGGATTGCCCTTTCCCGGCGGCCCGGCGGTCGAGGCGGCGGCGCGCGAGGGCGACCCCCAGCGCTTCGCGCTGCCGCGGCCGCTGCTCGGGCGGCCGAACGCCGATTTCTCGCTATCGGGCTTGAAAACCGCGACGCGCCAGGCAGCGCTTGCGATTGCGCCGCTGAAAAGCCGCGACGTCGCCGATCTCTGCGCCTCGTTTCAGGCCGCGGTGGTGGACGTGATCGCCGACCGCATGCGGGTCGCGCTCGGCCGCTTTCCGGAGCGGGCGGGCATTGCGCGCGCCGTCGTCATCGCGGGCGGGGTGGCGGCGAACGGGGCGATCCGCGAGGCGATGACGCGGTTCTGCGAGCGCGCCGGCGTGCCGCTCGTCGCGCCGCCGCCGAAGCTTTGCACC